>JAUXRW010000112.1 GCA_030681555.1 Acidimicrobiales bacterium | reverse complement strand
CGACGAGGCGATCGACATCGTCAACGAGGTCGACTACGGACTCACCTCTGGCTTGCACTCGCTTGATCGGGACGAGATCGCCATCTGGCTGGATCGGGTGCGCGCAGGCAACCTTTACGTCAACCGCGGCATCACAGGAGCCATCGTTGGCCGCCAGCCGTTCGGCGGATGGAAGCGGTCGGCTGTCGGGCCCGGCGCCAAGGCTGGCGGCGTCAACTACCTCGTCCCCCTCGGGTCGTGGCGCTCGACGCCAGCCGAGGCTGGGATCACGCCCACGAATCGGGAGGTCGACGCACTCCTCGAGCGCTCTCGGCCTTATCTGTCCGAAGCCGAGCAAGCGTCGCTACAGCGCTCGGCGGCCTCGGACGCGAAGCAGTGGCGCGACCATTTCAACGCACCGTGCGATCGGTCGTCGCTCGAGGCCGAACACAATGTCGCACGGTACGTGCGCCACCCGGTCCCGCTCACGGTTCGCTTCGGAGCGGGCGCGCCCGCCGGCCTTGTTCGCGTCGTCGTCGCAGCTGCTACGACGGGCGCCCGCGTGGCGCTGTCCTTGGCCCCCCAGGCAATCGTCGGAGACGCCCTGCAAGGTGTTCTGCGATCCACCGCCTCCGTCCTCAGCCTTGAACTCGAGGACGATGCGAGCTTCGCGTCCCGCCTCTGCTCCCTCGACGGTGGCCGAGTCCGCCTCATCGGTGCCGAGCCGAGCGCGATCGCGGAAGCGATCGCAGGCCGAGCCGACATCGCGGTCTACTCCTCTCCGGTAACCGAGGCCGGCCGGGTCGAGCTCCTGCCTTTCCTCCGCGAACAGACAGTGAGCGTCACCGCGCACCGATTCGGGATGCCAAGCCAATTCCTGGACCACCTGATCTGACACTCGTGAACCTGAGGAGGTCGACACGGTCATCTGCACGCACCGCCACGTCGACCACGTGGGCTGAAAAATGCCGCTGGTCGACGGCCGGTGGGCGCCGACCTTCCTGAAACCCGCGCCGGTTCGTCGACGGATGCGCGGCGCCTCGTGCTGGGCCCGCACTTCTCACCGACCGGTTGGTACGCACCGCGACGGCGGCTTCGTCCTGCTGACCGACGGGGCCTGAGCCCGAAAGCGCTATCCCCCGGTGCGAAAGGCGATGAGCTCGGCCCGGTCGAGGGTGCCCTGGAAGATCCGGGCCGTGGCCGCGTCGATCATCATCCCGCCGAGCGTGGCCGCGCCGTGGCCTGCGGCCTCGGCCTCCCGCACGGCGTGAACAGCGGACCGGGCCCGCTCGACCTCGGCGGTGGTAGGGGCGAAGACCTCGTTCGCCAGTGCGATCTGGCTCGGATGGATCGCCCACTTGCCGACGCAGCCGAGGGTTGCCGCCCACCCCGCGTCCCGCCGGTAAGCCTCGGGGTCGCCGAAGTTGGCGAAGGGGCCGTCGACGGCGTCGAGCCCGTTGGCCCGAGCGGCGACGATCATCCGGTTGCGGGCGTAGTGCCACATGTCGCCGGGGTAGCGGTCGCCGACCTCGCCGATGTGGCCGACCCGGATCCCCTGGCTCGCCGACAGGTCACCGACGCCGAGGATGAGCGCCTCGAGACGGGGCGAGCTGGCGGCGATGTCCTCCACCCGGGCCAGGGCCTCGGTCTCCTCGATCAGCACCTCGAGGGCGATGCGCTTACCGAGCCCGAGCTTGACCTCGAGCTGGTCGAGCAGCGTCTCCACGAACCAGACGTCGCGGGGTGCTTTCACCTTCGGGATGATGAGCAGGTCGAGCCGGGGCCCGCCCTGGGTGACGATTTCGACGATGTCGTCGTGGCACCACTCGGTGTGCACACCGTTGATGCGCACGGCGACGGTCTTCGCGCCCCAGTCGAGCTCCCGGAGGGCGTTGGTGATCGTGGCCCTCGCACCCGGCTTCTCGACGGGGGCGACGGCGTCCTCCAGGTCGCAGAACACGAGGTCAGCGTCGCTGGCCGCCGCCTTGGCGAGCATCTTCTCGCTCGTGCCCGGCGTGGACAGCTCGGAACGGCGGAGCCGCATCGGGCGTGTGGTCATGCCAGGCCCGCCTCGGCCAGGATCTCGACGGTGTGCTCGCCGAGACGGGGCGGCCGGCGGTAGATGCCGCTCGGCGTGGCCGTGAGCTTGATCGGCGGCCCCGCCACCACGACGGGGCGGGAGCCGTCGGGTTGCTCGAGCTCGGCCAGCATGTCCCTGGCGCGGGCGTGGGGGTCACCGAAGATGTCCGCCGACGTCTGCACCGGCCCGATGGGGATGTTTCCGCCGAGGGCGGCCACGACTGATGCCGTCGTCCGCGACGTGGTCCATGCCGTGATCGCTTCGCGAACGAGCGGCGCATTCGCCACCCGCTCCCGGTTCGTGAGGCACCTCGGGTCGGTCGCCAGCTCCGGCCGTCCGATGGCTTCACACAGCGCCGGCCAGTGCCGCTCGGTGGGCGCGGCGATGGCGCAGGCGCCATCCGCCGTGGGGAAGATGTCGAAGGGCGTCAGCGCGGGGTGGCCGTTGCCTGTGGGCCGGGACACCTCGCCGGTGTAGGAGTAGCGGTACACGATGGCCTCGCAGAGCAGGAGAATGGCGTCATACATGGCGACGTCGAGAAATTGGCCTTCGCCCGTGCGGAGAGCATGGTGCAGGGCGGCGGCGATGCCGAGGGCCATGAGCGTCGCCGGATAGATGTCGCCGGCGCTCGGCCCGCACCGGAAGGTGGCGCCGTCTTCGGTGCCGGTGATACCGACGAGGCCGCCCATGGCCTGCGCCACGACGTCATAGGCGGGCCAGTCGACAAGCGGGCTGGCCCCGGTGCGGGGGTCGCCGAACCCCCGGATGGCGCCGTAGACGAGCCGGGGATTGCGGGCCCGCAGCACCTCGTAGCCGACCCCGAGGCGGTCCATGACTCCCACCCGCGCGTTCTCCACGAGCGCGTCGGCGCCGTCGACGAGGCCCAGGAGCAGGTCGCGGTCGCGAGGTTCCTTGAGATCGAGGACCACGCTCCGCTTGTTGCGGTTGATGCTGGCGAAGTACCCGCCGTAGGCGTGCTCGGTGTCCTCGCGAGTGAAGGGCCCGCTGAAGCGGGTCATGTCGCCGGCGGGCGGCTCGATCTTGACCACATCCGCGCCGAGATCGGCGAGGAGCATCGTGCAGAACGGCCCGGCGAGCGCTTGCGTGAGGTCGAGCACCCGCACGCCGGCCAGCGGGCCGGTCCCGTCGCTCACACCGGCCGCCGTTTGACCAGCACCGTCCGCACGCCCTCGAACACGACCTGGTCCTGTTGGTTGATCCCCCAGTGCCGGAACCGGACCTGTCCGGCGTCGGGCCCGGCCTCCTCCACCGCCAGAACCTCGGTGAGGGCGTAGAGGGTGTCGCCGAGGTGGACCGGCGAGGTGAAGCGCACGTCGGTCAGGCCGACCTCGGCAACGGCGTGCTCCGCCGTGTCCTGGGTGGCGAGACCGATCACGATCGACCCGGTGACGAGACCGAACACCAAACGCCCGTCGCCCATCGGCGATCCCGTCATAGCGTGCTCGTTGAAGTGGGCCTGCGCCGTGTTGAGCACCAGCTTCGTCAGCAGCTGGCTCTCGACCTCGCCGACGGTGGTGCCGCGGGCGTGGCGCCACCGGTCGCCGACGACGAAGTCCTCGAACCAGGTCACTTCGCCCGCCCGAGGAGGCGGTCGGAGATCGTGCGGCGCTGGATCTCCGAGGTGCCCTCGAAGATCGTCGTCAGCCGCGCATCGCGCCAGTACCGCTCGACCCGGCGCTCCGTCGTGTAGCCGTTGCCGCCGTGGACCTGCATCGCTTCGCCGGTGACATCGACGGCCATCTCCGAGGCGAACAGCTTGGCCATGGCGGCCTCCCGTTCCACGGACTCCCCGTCGTCCATGGCCTGGGCGACCTGGTAGTAGAGGGCCCTGGCCGCCTCGATCTTCGTCGCCATGTCGGCGAGCTTGAAGCGGATGGCCTGGAATGTGGCGATGGGCCGCTCGAACTGCACTCGCTCCTGCGCGTACGCGAGGGAGTCCTCCAACGCCCCGCGCGCCAGACCCACGGCGCGGGCGGCGGTGTGGACCCGCGCCACGTTCAACCCCGCCTGCGTGGCCCGGAAGGCCGACTGCTCGGCGCCCTGGTTTGCGGTGACGCCGACGGGCCGCGTGTTCCCGAGCCGGTGACCGTCGGGCACCCGGAGGCCGTCGAAGCGCAGGTTCCATGTCGTCATCCCGAAGTAGCCGACCTTGTCGATCGGCTCGCCGGTCAGCCCGGCCGGGAACTCGCCGCGGTCCTTGACGATCACGAACGTGGCCAGCCCCGCCGATCGCGGCTCGCCGGGTTCGGGGTCGCGCACGCGGGCAAGAAGGTTGATGAAGTCGGCGGCGAGGGCGTTGCCGCACCACCGCTTGTCGCCGGTGACCACCCACTCGTCGCCGTCGAGCTCGGCTCGGCAGTGGACGTTGGCGAGGTCCGATCCGGCGTTCGGCTCGCTCAGGGCCGCCGCCCCGATCCACTGCCCCCGGGCGCTGCGGGCCAGCAGCTCGCGGCGCCGCTCCTCGTCGCCGATCTGGGCGCCCATGCCCTGGGCCCGGGCGATGATGCTGGCCACGCTCATCCACGCCCGGGCCAGTTCCTCGCTGATGAGGCAGTATTCGAACACGCCCAGCCCCATGCCGCCGACATCACGCGGGACCGTGATCCCGAAGTAGCCCTGCTCCCCGACGCGGTCGAGGAACGACCTCGGGATGTCGGCCCGCTGCGGGTCGAGCTCGTCGGCGAGGGGGAGGACCTCCTCCATGGCGAAGCGGCGGGCCTCGGCCTGGATGGCCAAGCGCTTTTCGGTGAGATACCGGCTGCCGTTCACGAGCGCTTGGCCACGAGGTTCGTGCGGCGGTAGTCGAGGACGAGCTCGCTGCGTTGGTTGTGGGCCTCGGTGTGCCACGTGACGATGCCCGTGTTGGGGCGCGATGCGGAGTCCCTTGCCTCGACGACCGTGCTGCTCGCCGTAAGCGTGTCGCCGGGGTGGACGGGGCGGTGGAACGTGAGGTCGTCGATGCCGAGGAACGGCCCGCCACCCTCGCTCAGGTCCTCGACGCTCAGGCCGACGACCGTGCAGAGCACGAGCATCGGGTTGACGACGACGTCGGGGTGACCTTCGGCCCGCGCCTGCTCGGCGTTCAGGTACAGCGGGTTGTAGGCATGGGTGACGGTGGTGAAGGCGGCGTTGTCGCCCGCGGTGATCGTCCGACCCCAGTGGTGCTCGAAGCGGCGACCGATGGTGAACTCCTCGAAGGCGTTGCCCCTTCGTCGGATGGGGAACGACCGGAGGTCGAGCTCGCTCACCGCAGCACCGCCGCCAGCGACCGGGCCGAGGGAAGCTCCGCCAGGCCGGCCACGGCGACCACCAGCTGCTCAGCGCGGTCGTCACCGAGCACCGGCCGCACCAGCGCCCGGCACTTCGCCGCCAGGCTCGTCCACTGAGCGTCGAGGTCGGGCGCCGGGCGGCCGGTGTCGTCCTCGGCCTCCAACCGGTCGCCGGCGCCGGTGACGACGACCACCTTCGAGCAGGTGCCGGTGCGGCCCGGCACCGGCACGACCGTCACCCGGTCGCGCAGGGCGACCAGCTCCGGGTGGCCGGCGCGAGCGTCGGTGTAGGCGGCGGCATCGGTCGTGTCGTCGCCGAGCAGCGCCATGGCGGTGGTCGCCCGAAGGCTGAACTTCGCCTCGAGCCCGGTCGCGGGCTCGGGGATGGCACAGACGTCGAGCGATTCCGGCGCCACGTGCACCTCGACGGTGTCGATCTCGTGGGCCGGGACCTTGGCGGCCAGCTGCCGGGCGGCGTTGATCGACGCGTGCGTGAGGTAGCAGGCGGCGTGGTACTTGAACAGCGTCTCGCGCACGACGAAGCGGCCCTCGTGACGGTCGAGACGGGCGAGCCGCGCCTCGTCGAGTACCGCCCCACCCGCCGCCCGGCCGAAGCCCTGGGTCGCCTCCAGCACCGCCGGCTCGGCGGTGAAGCCGCCGGAGGCCAGCCGGGCGGAGACGATGCCGGCACTGGCGGCCAGACCGGCGTGGAGCGGCTTCGCCATCGTTCCGAAGCTCGCCTTCAGCCCCGACGCCTGGGTGGCGGCGAGCGCCAGCGCGATGGCGAAGCGCTCGGTGTCGAGGCCGAGCAGGTGGGCAGCTGCGGCGGCGGCGCCGATCGTGCCGATGGTTCCGGTGGCGTGCCAACCGGCGTTGTAGTGCTCGGGGTTGACGACGGCGCCGACGCGGCACTCGACCTCGATGCCGACCACGAGCGCCGTCAGCAGCGCGGCGCCGGGTGCGTCGAGCTCCTCGGCGACGGCGAGGGCTGCGGGCAGCACCGGCGCTGTGGGGTGGCCCGACAGCAGCAGGTGCGTGTCGTCGAAATCGAGCGCATGCCCGGCGGCGCCGTTGGCGAGGGCCGCGGTGCGGGCATCGGCGGTCCCGCCGCGCACGACGGTACACGGCCCGGGTCCGCTCGGACCCACGACGGTGTCGCGCAGGATCGCCGCCAGCGGCTCGCGGCTGCCGGCCACGGCGCAGCCGAGCCAATCGAGGGCGCAGTGCCGGGCGGCCTCGGTGGCATCCGCGTCGATCCGCGCCGGCGTCAACCCCGCCCAATCCCGGGCGAGGCGGGTGGTCAGTGCCTCTCGGGGATCCATCGCCGGGACACTAGCGAGACGCATGGCACCGAGATGGGCTCGTCAACGACGGCGAGTTCATCGGCATCTACGACGATCGTTGCGGGTCACCCGGGCCTCGCTCGTGACGACATGAGCGACGCTTGCGAGCAAATCTCGTTGACCGAAGCCTTCTGAGCGTCAGGCCGAGCGGTGGCGACGTCAGCCTGGCCAGGCGCCCCAGCGCACCGGCACGCGCCGTGGCCCTCGCACCTGGCCGCCATTCCACGTGACAGCGTCGGGGTCGGCCAGCTCGAAAGGCGGGACACGCGACAGCCACGCCTCGAGCGCGACCTGAAGCTCCATGCGCGCCAGGTTCGAGCCGAGGCAGCGGTGGATTCCGGACCCGAAGGCGAGGTGGCGGTTGCGGGCCCGGTCGATGACGAACTCGTCAGGACGCTCGAAGATCTCCGGGTCACGGTTGGCGGCCGGGAAGGTCATCAGAACCTTGTCGCCGGTGCGCATCGGGCAGCCGCCAACTTCGGTGTCCTCGGTGACCACGCGGGCCATCGTCACGGGGCTGTAGAAGCGGAGGAACTCCTCGACGGCGGTGGGCAGCAGCTCGGGCTCGGCCCGCAGGCGCGCCTGGTCGCCGGGTTTCGCCGCGAGGTGCCACAGGCTGGCACCAATGGAGCTCCAGGTGGTGTCGATGCCGGCGATGAGCAGCAGGAAGCAGGATCCGATGAGGTGCCGCTCGGTCAGGGGCTCGCCATCGATCTCGGCCTCAATCAGGAGGGTCATCAGGT
The DNA here is from genome assembly GCA_030681555.1 of Acidimicrobiales bacterium. GTDB lineage: Bacteria > Actinomycetota > Acidimicrobiia > Acidimicrobiales > VFJN01 > VFJN01. The sequence continues at coordinate 16,329 of JAUXRW010000112.1, read as the reverse complement.
CGTCGGGGCGGGCGTCGGGCGGCACATCCCGCCGCTCGGCTAGTCGGGCGCGAAAGTACCCAATGACCTCGCGGGTGGCGTCGGCGGCCTTCGTGAAGTCGAGAAAACCCTCCTGCAGGATCTGGACCGCCCACCCCGTGAACGTGTCCTCGTCCTCGGGCGGGATGCCGAGCATGTGGGCGATGACCCGCGCCGGGATGTGCTGGGCGTAGTCGACGGCCGCGTCCGCCGTGCTGCCGGCCGCGAAGCGGTCGATCAGCTCGTCGGCGATCTGGCGGGTGATCGGCGTCATCTTGTCGATCGCACCCGGGCTAAACGCCGGGAGCAGCAGCCGCCGCGCCCACGTGTGGAGCGGAGGATCGGAGGTGATCGGCGGGGCCTCCAGCAACGTCGTCGTGATCGGGCCATGCTCTCGGCCCGGGGTGATGACCCCGATGTCGCGGGAGGAGAAGTGGGTGACGTCGTGCGCGATGGCGGCGATGTCGTCGTAGCGGACCGGCATGAACGTCGGCCCCCGCCGCTCCGTCCGCGCTATCGGGCAGTGCTCGCGGAGCTCGGACCAGACGCCTGCCGGGTCCTCGACGTACCGCTCGTCGAAGATGTCGAAGTCGCTGGTCCAGTCGAGGCTCACGATCCTACGCTACAGCGGCCGTGATCTGTCGCGTCGCCAGGCCACCCCAGCCGGTGACGGGGCTCCCGGGAGAACCGCTCGGCGACGTCGGCATACGGTGACCATCTTCAATCACGACCCCGATGTCGGCGCGATACTCGGCGGCGCGAGCACGCCCCGGTCGCCCAGTCCGACGGTCCGGGGCGTGTCGCGGCAGTGCCGCTGGACGAGAAACGCGGGATCGAGGCGCCAAGCGGTCGCAGTCGCGTCCCCACAACGTGAGCAACCTCGTCGGGAAGCTGCCGTCACGGATCGGGCTGACGAGCGAAGCGGCCGGTCAGGCGTGGTAGCGCACGAACGCCGCCACGGCGTCGTCGAAGGTCGAGCCCGCTTCGAGGTTGACGGCGTGGCCGGCATCGGCGTCGACGACCTGGAGCCGCGGCATCGTCACCGCTGCGTGGGCGCAGTGGTCGGCGAAGGCGGCTTCGAAGCGGCCGGCGACGAGCAGGGCTGGGCGCTCGTTGGTGTGGATGCGGTCGCGCACGGGCGATGCCGGCACGGTGTGGAGGAGCGTGCGGGCGACGCCGACGGGGTCGTGCCGGGCGCAGTCGGCGGCCAGCCGCTTCCGCACCTCGGGCGGGAGCCGGCGACCACGACCGGGGTTAAGGGGGTGGTTCTCCAACGCGTGCCGGCCTCGGGCGACGATGCGCTCGGCGTCGGCGGCCAGGACCGGCCCGAGGTTCTCGACCCATTGGGCGTCCCCGAACGCCGAGCTGGAGTTGGTGAACACGTGCCCGATCACCCGGTCGGGCCGGTCGAGCGCATAGCGGATCGTCAGCGCCGCCCCGAGGGACAGTCCGCAGACGAACCACCGCTCGGCACCCAGCTCTGCGCGGATGCGGTCGAGCTCCACGACGTAGGCGTCCGGGTGGTAGAGCCGGGTGTCCTCGGGCACGGGCGATCGCCCGTGCCCCCACAGCTCTACCACCACCGGGCGCGCCACGCGGGCAAGCGCCGGCAGGTTCGGCGTCCACACGGCGCGGCTCGCCAGGAGGCCGTGCACCAACAGGAGAGGAGGGCCAACGCCCTCGTGGACCTTTACTGCCAGCCTTGGAACGCTCGTCACGTGAACGGACGCTAATGAGATCGGCGGGTTCGCACGGGAGCTGTTGCGCGAGTTCGGAGACCTCGGTGTGCTCGGCCTCAAGATCCCGCAGGAGCATGGGGGCAGCGGCGCCACCTCCGTCGCGGCCGGGTGGCCGCCGAGGAGCCTTCGCGCGTCGACCTCAACGTCGCTACTTCGTCCAGCTCAGCACCATCGGAGCGGCGAGTTACCATCCTACAAGTAGCCCTCCCGGACCAGTTCCGTCGGTGGTGAGTCATGGAATGCGTGGCGTCGCGTGAGCGCGGCTACGGGACGCGCCCTACGCTGCGCCCATGGCCAGCGAGGAGCGATCTGCGCCCGAGCCGCCGCACGCATCCATGCGCAAGGCGAAGGAGGCGACGATCCGGTCCAGCGGGCCGGCGCTCGACGAGTCGTTCAAGATCGAGAATGAGTCTGCCCCGGGTGGTGATGGCTTCGGAGGACCCACGCGAGGGGCTCCGTGCGTTCATCGAGAAGCCCATGCCGACCTTCGCCGGGCAGTGGCGGCGCCAACGGCTCGCGGCGAAGGCTGAGGAGGCAGATGGGCGGTTGGAACTTCGCTGACGTGTGGGAGGCGGTCGCCGACGCTGCACCTGAACGCCCGGCGCTGCTGCACGGAGCGGTGACGACGAGCTGGGGCGAGTTCGACCGACGGGCCGATGGGGTGGCGCACGCGTTGGTCGCCGGCGGGGCCACCCACCAGGACAAGGTGGCGCTCTACTCGCACAACCGCCCTGAGTACCTCGAGACGGTGTTCGCCTGCGGGAAGGCGTCGCTGGTGCCGGTCAACACCAACTACCGCTATCGCGAGGACGAGTTGGTGTACCTCTGGGACAACGCTGACGCCGTCGCCGTGGTCTTCGAGGGGACCTTCGCCGAACGCGTCCAGGACGTCCGCCAACGCGTGCGGAAGGTCCGGACCTGGTTGTGGGTCGACGATGGCTCGGGCGGCTGCCCGCCGTGGGCGGTGCCCTTCGAGGACGCTGCGACCGCTCGCAGCGAGCGGTGTCGCTCGTCTGAGGGTCGCGACGGCGACGACGTCTTCATGATCTACACCGGCGGGACCACCGGGATCCCCAAGGGCGCGATGTGGCGCCAGGACGATCTGTTCCGGGCGTTCAACACGAGGAGGGGCGACCCGGACCGGCCCGATCTCGACCACGTTCGCGCCCGTGTTGCGACGGTCGAGCCGGCTGTCGCGCTGCCGGCCTGCCCGCTCATGCATGGCACCGGCTTCCTCATCGCCATCAACCAGCTGACCGAGGGTGGTTCGGTGGTGACGCTCCCGTCGCGCTCGTTCGATCCAGCGGAAATCCTCGACACCGTCGAGCGACGCCGAGTCGCGGTCATGGCCATCGTCGGGGACGCCTTCTGCCGGCCCCTGGTGGCGGCCCTCGACGAGCATCCCGGCCGCTGGGACCTGTCAAGCCTGAAGCTCGTCATCTCCTCGGGAGTGATGTGGAGCGAGCAGACCAAGGCCGGCCTGCTGCGTCACGCCCCGCACGCGGTCCTCGCCGACCTGCTCGGGTCCTCCGAGGCGCTGGGCATGGGCCAAGCGGTCGCCACCTCGGCCGGTGGCGCGACCACTGCGCGCTTCAAGCTCGGGGAGAACGCAATGGTGCTCGACGACCACGAACGGCCGGTCGAGCCGGGCTCGGGAGCGGTCGGCCGCCTCGCCGTCCGTACGTTCATGCCCCTCGGGTACTACAAGGACCCGGCGAAGACAGCGGCCACCTTCCGGGAGATTGACGGTGTGCGCTGGTCGATCCCGGGTGACTTCGCCACCATCGAGGCAGACGGGGGGCTCCGGCTTCTCGGCCGGGGATCGGTCTGCATCAACACTGGCGGGGAGAAGGTGTTCCCCGAGGAGGTGGAGGAGGCCTTGAAGTCGCATCCTGGGGTGAAGGACTCGGTCGTGGTGGGGATCCCCGACCAGCGGTTCGGCGAAGCGGTGGGCGCCCTCGTGGAGCCGTGGCCTGGCGTGCACGTCGGCGCCGACGAGGTCACGGCCCACGTCAAGGCCCGCATCGCCGGTTACAAGGTGCCGCGGGAGATCCTTGTCGTCGACAGCGTGGGACGGTCACCGAACGGAAAGGCCGACTACGCCGGCGCCAAGCGACGCGCGTTGGAGTTGCTGGGAAAGGAGCGGCTGGGATGAGCAGCCAGAACGGCGTCGCGGAGGAGGCCGCGGCCTGGTTCGCAGAGAACTGGGACCTCGAATCGACGTTGGGGCAGTGGTGGCGCCGGCTGGCGGAGTCCGGTTGGGGGTTCCCTTCCTGGCCCCTCGGCCGGTACGGGCGTGGGCTGCGCAGTGCGGAGGCGACGGCCGTGTTGGAGGCGCGACGACGGGCTGGCGTCATGGGGCCGCCGAGTGGCATCGCTACCATGCTGGCGGGGCCGACGCTGCTCGCCCACGGCACGCCGGATCAGCTCGACCGGTTCCTCCCCGGCATCGCCACGGGGGAGCACGTCTGGTGCCAGCTGTTCTCTGAACCGGGCGCCGGCTCCGACCTCGCCTCTCTTCGCACACGCGCCGAGCGCGACGGCGACCAGTGGGTGGTAAATGGCCAGAAGGTGTGGACCTCAGGGGCCCACAAGTCGACCTACGGCATCCTCATCGCGCGGACCGACCCCGACGTGCCGAAGCACTCCGGCATCACCTACTTCGTGATCGACATGCGCCAACCCGGGGTGGAGGTGAGACCCCTGCGGGAGCTGACGGGACGGTCGGTGTTCAACGAGGTCTTCCTCACCGACGCCATCGTTCCGGCCGAGAACCTCGTCGGTGACGTGAACGCCGGGTGGGGGGTGACGATGACGACGCTGGCCAACGAGCGCAGCGGCCTCAGCGTCAATGCCACGGGAGGAGGCGGCCGCCTCGACATCCCCGGCCACCGCCTCGGCGCCCGGGTTGCAGACCTGCTGGCGGAGGCGGCCGCGGAGATGGAACGAGCAGCCGTGCGTCCGCGCGGGCACCGGCTGCTGGTGGAGCTGGCTCGATCGAGGGGAAAGCTGGACGACCCGCTCGTCCGCCGGGAAATCGCCCGCGCATACGCCGCCGGCGAGGTGGCCCGCATCTCCGCAGTCCGAGCCCAGGCGGCAGCGGAGACAGCCCGCGCCCGCGGGGCGCCGGGTTCCGAGACGTCGCCCTTGGTCTCCGTGCAGAAGATGGCCGCGTCGCAGAACCTCCACCGGCTCGGACGGGCCGCGGTCGACATCCAGGGGCCGTACGGGATGCTCGCCGGTCCCGACGCCCTCGAGGACGATCGAGCCTTCGAGACCATCGCCACCGCGTTCATGATCTCCATCGGAGGCGGCACCGATCAGATCCAGCGGAACATCGTGGGCGAGCGGGTCCTCGGCCTCCCGGGGGAACCTCGGACCGACAAGGACCTCCCCTTCCGGCAGCTGACGGCGGGCGCCTGACGCCATGGACTTCACCGCCGACCCCGACCACGAGGCCATCCGCGACGCGGTTCGTCGCGTGTGCGCGCCGTTCGACGATGCCTACTGGCGAACCTGTGATTCGGAGCATCGCTTCCCGTGGGAGTTCTACACGGCGATGGCAGAAGGCGGCTGGGTCGGGATCGCAATCCCCGAGGAGCTCGGGGGCGGGGGGCGGGGGATCACCGAGGCATCGATCGTCCTCGAGGAAGTGGCCGCGTCGGGGGCGGCCATGAACGGCTGCAGCGCCATCCATCTGTCGATCTTCGGCATGAACCCGGTCGTGAAGCACGGCTCCGAGGAGATGCGCCGCACCTATCTCCCCCGCGTCGCCGAGGGGGAGCTGCACGTTGCGTTCGGGGTGACCGAACCGGACGCCGGCACCGATACGACCGCCATCACCACACGCGCGGTGCGCGACGGGGACGAGTACGTCGTGACGGGCCGGAAGGTGTGGACGTCGAAGGCACAGGACTGCCAGAAGGTGCTGCTGCTGGTGCGCACGACACCGCTCGCGGAGTGCGAGCGCCGAACCGACGGGATGACCCTGCTGCTCGCCGACCTCCAGCGACCGGAGGTGGACATCCGTCCGATACCGAAGCTCGGACGGAATGCGGTCGTCTCGTGCGAGGTCAGGTACGACGGTCTGCGGGTTCTGGTGTCGGACCGGGTGGGAGAGGAGGGGCGGGGTTTCCACTACCTGCTCGACGGGCTCAACCCCGAGCGGATACTCGTGGCGTCGGAGGCGCTGGGGGTGGGCCGCGTCGCCCTGCGACGGGCCGTCGACTACGCCAAGGAGCGAGTCGTCTTCGGGCGACCCATCGGCCAGAACCAGGGGATCTCCTTTCCGCTTGCCGAGGCCCACGCCCGGCTTTCCGCGGCCGAGCTCATGGTGCGGCTGGCGTCGTGGCGGTACGACCAGGGCCTGCCGTGCGGCGAGCAGGCGAACCTGGCCAAGTGGCTCGCCGCCGACGCCGGTTGGACGACGGCGGACCAGGCGATGCAGACCCATGGCGGCTTCGGCTACGCCGAGGAGTACGACGTGGCTCGCTACTGGCGCGAGGTGCGCCTCATGCGCATCGCGCCGATCTCCCAGGAGCTCGTGATGAGCTACGTGGCCGAGCACGTTCTCGGGTTGCCCCGCTCGCACTGAGCGAAGGCACCGGCGATCGGGCGGCGTACCACGCGCGTGGTAGCTGGGTCAGCCGAGGGTTGCGCCGGGGATGCGACACCTACATCCTGCGTGTCGTCTTCAAGGGGGGTTTTGTCGACGCTCGGCTACATCGCCACCTCGACGGCGAGGCCGAGTTGGATGCGACAAGATATGTGTCGGCGTCGACGGTTGTGCGCGGCGCGCGGAACGGTGGCGACGAAAGAGGAAGTCATGTCCGTGAGCCAGGAGATCGACGGGATCGTTGACGGCCAGACGATGGCATCAGCGTTCCGGGACACCGTCAGGAGCCGTCACGACGATGTGGCGCTTCGGTGGCGTCGGGGCGATGGATGGGATGAGCTGACCTGGGCGTCCTATGCCGAGCGCGCCACGCGACTGGCATCGGGGCTGTCCGCCGTCGGCCTCGGCCGCGGCGACCGCATGGTGATCATGATGCGGAACGTCCCGGAGTTCCACCTCCTCGACACGGCCGCGATGCTTCTCGGGGCGACTGCCATCTCGATCTACAACTCCTCGGCGCCGGAGCAGATCCAGTACCTGATCGACCACTCTGAGGCCAAGGTGGCGGTGTTGGAGGACGTCGAGCTCCTCGGGCGCGTGCGCAAGGTTCGCGCCGAGCTGCCCGGTCTCGAATCCGTGGTCCTCCTCCACGGCGCCGACGAGCTGGGGCCGGACGGGGCCGTGCCGTTCGCGCAGCTCGAGCAGTCGGGCGCCGTCGACCTCGACGAGGCCGCAGCCGTGGCCCAGCCCGGAGACTTGGCGACGGTGATCTACACCTCCGGCACAACCGGGCCCCCGAAGGGGGTGATGCTGTCGCATTACAACCTCCGGTGGACGCTCGAGAGCCTCAGCCGCTGCTACGGCGAGTCGATCGCCGGCAAGCGATTCGTGTCCTACCTGCCCATGGCCCACATCGCCGAGAGGATGGTCACGCACTACCAGAACATCGCCTTCGGGACCGAGGTCACCTGCTGCCCCGACCTGAACGAGCTCTCCGTCTACCTCCGCGAGGTTCGGCCGGAGGTATTCCTCGCCGTCCCCCGGGTGTGGGAGAAGCTGTATGCCGGCATCCAGGCCGCGCTCGCGGGCGACGCGGAGAAGAAGGCCGGGTTCGACAAGGCACTGGAAGTCGGTCGTTCGGCCGCTGCCGCTCGGGCCACGGGCGGCTCGCTTTCCGGCGAGCTCGCCGAGGCTTGGGAGCAGGTCGATGCCGCGGCCTTTCGCCCGGTGCGCGAGCTCGTGGGCCTCGACCAGGTGAGCATCGCCATCACGGGGGCGGCACCGACGCCGCCCGAGGTGTTCGACTTCTTCCGCGCCATCGGCGTGCCGCTGTCGGAGATCTACGGGCTGTCGGAGTGCTCGGGCCCGATGACGTGGGAACGCACCAAGGTGCAGCTCGGCACCGTCGGGCGGGCCGTCCCCGGCTGCGACGTGCGCATCCTCGACGACGGGGAGGTCGCCTGCCGGGGCGGCAACGTCTTCCAGGGCTACCTGAAGGAACCCGAGAAGACGGCGGAGGTGCTCGACGACGACGGTTGGCTCTACTCCGGCGACATCGGTGAGCTCGATGACGATGGGTACCTCCGCATCGTCGACCGGAAGAAGGAGCTCATCATCACCGCCGGCGGCAAGAACATCTCGCCGGCGAACATCGAGGCCGCCCTGAAGTCGTTTCCGCTCATCGGCCAGGTCTGCGTCATCGGTGACAGCCGGCCGTACATCACGGCCCTGATCGTGCTCGACCCCGAGGTGGCACCGGCTTGGGCCCGCAGCCACGGTGTCGAGGGAGACCTGACCGAGCTCACCTCCCATCCTGAGGTCGAGGCCGAGGTGGCGCGTTGCGTCGACGAGGCCAACCGGCGCTTCTCGCAGGTCGAGAAGGTGAAGCGGTATCGCATCCTCGGCGAGGAGTGGCTGCCGGACTCCGAGGAACTCACGCCCACGATGAAGCTGAAGCGCCGGGGCATCCACGCCCGCTTCGCGGAGGAGATCGAGGAGCTCTACTCCACCCCGAGATAGGTGCGCCTCAGACGGCCCCGTCCTCTCGGAGCCGGAGGATCTCCTCGTCGGCGTACTGGAGCTCTCGGAGGACCTCGTCGGTGTGCTCGCCCAGGGTGGGGGGCGGTCTCCGGATCACCGGCGGCGTTCCCGATAGCGATACCGGTGGTGCCACGACAGGAGCGGGTCGATGCAGACCGCCATAGGTCAGCCCCTCCATGGCACCGCTGGCCAGGACGTGGGGATCGTCCAGCGCCTGCTGGGGAGAGAGCACCGCGCTCGCCGGGATCCTGGCGTGCTCGAGCTCGGCCAGTGCCTGCTCGGTCGTGCGCGCACGGCACCAGGTCGCGAGCCGATCGCTCAGGGCGTCGGCGTGGATCGCGCGCGCCGTGTCGTCGGCGTACCGAGGATCGTCGGGCAGCGACGGCTCGCCGACGAGCGTCGCCCACCGTCGGAACAGCGCGTTGCCGATCACCTGCACGATCACCCAGCCGTCTGTGGTGGCGCAGACGTCGTAGGGAGCGCCGTAGTGCGACCGGTTGCCGATGGCCGTGCGGTGTGGCGCCGTGACGGCCTGCTCGACCAAAGCGCCCGAGGCGGTGGTGAGGGCGGTACGCAGCAGGGCGGCTTCCACGTGCTGGCCTTCGCCCGTCCGTTCCCGCCACAGCACCGCGGCCAGGGTCGCGTAGGCGGCGAGGGAGGCGGTCCCGAAGTCGACCCATGGTACGTAGGCCTTGGTCGGCCGCCCAGGTTCACCGGTGAGGTACATGGCACCGCTCATGGCCTGGCCGATCCCGTCGAAGCCGACCTTGGCCGAATACGGACCTCCCCGGCCGAAGGCGTCGATCGTCGTGAGAATGACCGATGGGTTGATGGGCCGGAGGGTCGGCTCGTCTATCCCCATCGCCGCCAGTCCGGCCGGCGGCAGGTTGGCCACGACCACGTCGGCCCATTGGAGCAACCTGCGGATGACCTCCTGTCCGCGGGGCTGGCGTGGGTCGACGGTCATCGCTCGCTTGTTGCGATTGACCTGTAGGAACAGCGCGCCCGCGCCATCATCGGCCACGGGCCCGACGAAGCGGTCGTCACCGCCTCCCACCGCCTCCACCCGAACCACGTCGGCGCCGAGGTCGGCGAGGAGGCATGCGCACCAGGGCCCGGCTATGAAACGGCCGAAGTCGGCGACGCGAAGCCCGTCGAGGACCGACGGCAAGGTCACTGGAGGGCCCTGGCAGTGGCTCGGTGCAACGGCGACCCTCCTCTGTCTTCGGCATCGCGAGGTGCTGCGACAGCATGGGTAGTGGGATCCCGGGTGGTCAAACCACTGGCCGCGATCACCCGAGCGCTCTACATCTGCGCGGTGAAAGACGTCTGCTCGAACTCCTCCTCGTTCGTCGGGCGAAGCTTCTGCTCGACCACTGCCACGGGTGACCGTGGCGCTCGGCCATCCACGCCAGGTCCTCGGGATCCGTCACGCCATAGAACATCACGGCGTCGGCGGACGGGAGGACACCAGCTCGACACCGTCCACGACGTCCCCGACGGGCGGGCGAGCTCGAGGGTCGGCCGGCCACGTCTACGAGCGACTCGTTCGTCAACGTCTGGTTCGAGGACCCAGTGGCGACGGCCTCGGCGTTGCGCGCTCGGCCGGTTTACTCTGGTCGTGTGAGCGAAGGCGGGATCGTCACGGTGCTCTTCACGGACGTCGTGAACAGCACCGAACTGCTAGCGCGACTGGGCGACGACCGAGCCGAGACCGTCCGCCGTGCTCATTTCGCGACACTGCGCCAGGCGATCGCGAAACACGACGGTCGCGAAGTGAAGACCATGGGCGATGGGTTCATGATGGTGTTTACCAGCGCGGTCGACGCGCTGGCGTGCGCAGTCACCATCCAACAGGCCGCGAGCACCAGCGGCGTCGAGATGCGGGTGGGGCTCCACGTTGGTGAGCCGATGCGCGACGGGGACGACTACTTCGGTACGCCCGTGGTCATTGCCAGTCGGCTGTGTGACGCAGCCGCCGGCGGCCAGATCCTCACGTCGGACCTCTTGCACGCGCTGGTGGGCAACCGGGGTGGCTTCAGCTTCCACGACGCCGGCTATCTCGCGCTGAAGGGCCTGAGCGAACCGGTCGCTGCGTGGGAAGTTGCGTGGCATGCGTTGCGGAACGACGCGCTGGCGCTCCCGGGCCCCCTCCTCGCCGGCGAGCGGCTGGCCTTCGTGGGCCGCAACGACCATCTTCACCAGCTCCGCGTGCACCTGAAGAAGGCTCAGGACGGCCACCGCGCGCTCGTGATGCTGGCCGGCGAGCCCGGCATCGGCAAAACGCGACTCGCGTCGGAGTTCGCGCAGGTCGCCCACGACGAGGGTGCCATCGTGCTGTTCGGGCGCTCCGACGAGGAAACCCTGCTCCCCTATCAACCGTTCGTTGAGGCGCTGCACCACCTGGTGCGATCGTTGGCTGCCGACGAGCTGATCAGCCTCGTAGGGCCCAACGCAGGAGAGCTGGCCCGTCTGCTCCCTGCGCTGCACCACGCGCTACCAGAGTGGGCCGAGCCGATGCGCTCTGACCCCGACAGCGAGCGGTACCGGCTGTTCGAAGCAACTGCGGAGCTCTTCGTCGCGCTGGCGGTGCAGGCACCGGTGGTATTGGTCCTCGACGACCTCCACTGGGCCGACAAGCCCAGTTTGCTGCTGCTGGAGCACCTGTTCCGGGGTCCGACCGACTTCGCGTTGCTCGTCGTGGGGACCTATCGCGACACCGACCTGGACCGCCGTCACCCGCTGGCGAGCACGCTGGCCGACCTGCGGCGTCTCCTACCGTTCGACCGGCTCGCGCTGTCGGGTCTGGGCGAGGACGACCTCACGCACTTCATCGACCTGACGACGGGCCACGAACCGCCTCCGGGCTTCGCGGCGGCCATTTATGATCAGACGGAGGGCAACCCGTTCTTCATCGGCGAGACCTTGCGCCACCTGGTCGAGTCAGGCGCGGTGTCGGTCGTCGACGGCGAGTGGACGTCGGCGAGCGCGATCGAAGATCTCGGCATCCCAGAGGGCGTCACCGAGGTCATCGGCCGTCGTCTCAGTCGTCTGTCCGAACAGGCCAACACCGTCTTGGCGGCCGCAGCGGTTGCTGGTCGCGACTTCGAGCTCAACGTCCTCGAACGGGTGACAGAGATCGACGAGGACCAACTCTTGGGCGCCCTCGACGAAGCGGTGGGCGCCCGCCTCGTCGTCGAGCTGCCCGGCCTGGCGGGCCGGTTCCATTTCGCGCACGCCTTGGTGCGTGAGACGCTCTACGACGAGCTCTCGACCGCCAGGCGGGTGCGGATGCACCGACGCGTCGCGCAGGCGCTCGAGGCCGCCGTGGCGACCGACGGGGAGCAACCGCTGGCTCAACTCGCGTACCACTGGTTTGAGGCGGCGTCCGCGGGAGACGTCGACAAGGTGGTCGAGTACTCCTTGCGAGCTGGCGAAAGGGCTCTGGCACAGCTCGCCTATGAAGAGGCGGCGACCAACTTCGAGCGTGCCCTGCAGGCCGTAGATCTTCTCGACAAAGCCGACGACTCCACGCGGTGTGAGCTCCTGCTCCTGCTCGGCGATGCCCAAGACCGAATGGCGGATCGGGCCGATTCGCAGGCGACGTTCGAGCGGGCCGCACTCATCGGGCGTCAACTCGACAGCACCGACCTCTTCGCGCGCGCTGCGCTCGGCCGGGCCGGGGTGTTGGTCCCGGGGATCATCGATCGCGCTGCCCTCGCTCTGTTGGAGGAGGCTCACGGGCGGCTCGGCGACGACGAATCGGCATTGCACGTTCGGGTGCTGGCCCGGTGGAGCCTCGAGCTGTATTTCACGGAGGCGCACGAGCGCGCTCCCATGCAGCCGCTCGCCGACAGGGCGCTCGCCATGGCGAGGCGTGTGGGCGATCCCGCCGCTCTTGGCTATGCGCTGAACAGTGCGTTCATGTCCGATGACCACTACGACGACGTCGACCGTCGGATCGACATGACGACCGAGGCGCTGGCGATCGGCGAGGAGACGAACGATGCCACGCTGACCCACTGGGCTCGGCTGTGGCTCAGCTACGCCCTCCTCGAGAAGGGCGATGTGGACGGCTTCGGTGCCCAGGTCGACGCGGAAGAGGTGCTCGCCCGCACCGTGAAGCTTCCGGTCATCGCCTGGTACGTGCCGTTGTGGCGTGGAACGCAGGCGTTCATTCGTGGCGATCTGGTGGAGGCCGAGCGGCTGGCGATGGAGGCGTTCACGCTGGGCCAGGAAGCGCACGATGACGCGTCGCTGCAGATGTTCGGTGTGCAGCTCTATGCCCTCCGCTTCGAGCAGGGCCGCCTCGACGAGGTGGAGAGCACCATCGCGGGGCTCGTGGAGCAGTTCCCTACGGTTCCCGCCTGGCGTGTGGCACTGGCCATGTTGGTGGCCGAGTTGGGTCGAGGTGACGAGGCCCGAGAAGCCCTTGAGGTCGTTGCCCGTGATGGGTTCGCCACATTGCCCCGCGACGCGAACTGGCTCATCTCGATGGCCCTGATGGCGCGGACCTCGCTGCTCTTGGGCACCTGGGAGCACGCCCACGAGGCGTACCGATCCTTGCTTCCCTTTGAGCACCTCTTCGTCGTGATCGGGCAGGCGGCCGAGTGGTACGGATCGGTCGCGCGGTGCCTCGGCGAGCTGGCTACCGCTGCAGGGCTCTACGACGAGGCCGTCCAGCACTTCGAGCGGGCCGTTCAGGCTGACGGCGAGCGCGGCGCCCACCGCTTCAGACTCCATGCGAACTGGGGGATGGCCACAGCGCTACTCCGCCGAGATCGGCCCGGCGACGGCGAGCGGGCTCGGGCACTCATCTCCAAGACCGAGGCCGAAGCCGAACAGCGCGGGCTGGTCTCGCTCACGCGCCGCCTTCGCGATCTTGCGTAGAAATCTGGCTCTCGCCGAGCACGCTCACCGTGGCGCGAGCTTCGGAGGCGCAACACCCGGCGTTCGACGCGTGGCACCACGGAGGTGGTGCACACGGTGGTCGAAGGCACCCCCGTGGTCACCAGACCGATTCGTCGGGCATCCAGCGCAGAGCTCTCCCTGGGCCGATGGCCTCACGCCTCTTGGTGGCGCGTTGCGCGGCATCGAGCCGACCGGACGAGTTCTTCGGCGCGCCGACCTCGGGCCGGAGGAACCGCCGATTCCCTGCGCCCCGGTGCCGCGCCACGCGGCGTCGTACTGGGATGCGTTCAACCGCTCGACCATGCGCCATGCGCCGCTGGTTCCGGTGCAGGCCTGCGCCCACGATTGGAGTGAGATGCCACGCCAGAGCATGCTGTGGTCATGACGGAAGGGTCGACGCCAGCTCCGATGACGCAGGTGGCGCTTGCCGGTCGCGTCCGACCCGGCGACCGCGTGGTCAGCGAAGGCCGCTACGTCGAGGTGCTCCGTGTCCGGCGGGCCCAGGGCAGAAAGCCAGCGCGCGGCGAGAACCTCCATCTGGTCGGTGCCGACGAGGTCGTCAAGGTCAACAGCCTCGACGGCATCCGAATCCTGGCCAGACGCACCTGACCCGCTCCCGAGCGCCGTCTCTTGTCGCTCAGGTAAGTGGCGTCAGGCGTGCACGTCGATCGGCGGGGGTCCGTGCCGTCGGTCGGGGTCAACATCTTCCGAGTCGGCGCCGCGCCGACGTGCAGTGCTTGAGCGACATCTTACAGCGATCGTGTAGTGTACTGTCTGTGCCAGTGCTCACGGACCACGCCAGGCGCCAAGAGCACAACACTGCGACTGCCACGGCGGAGCGGGCTCCCCAGAACCGGAGGCGCTGGCTCAGCTCGCGCTGGACAACGACCTTGTGGTCGGCTTCTCGACCGCCAGAGTGTGACCGCGCGGCGTCGGCCACCCGACACAGGGATTGAGACCCATCGATTCCGTCGTCGTCGTTGGAGGGTCGCTGGCTGGGTTGCGCGCTGCCCAGACGCTTCGGCGCGAGTCCTACACCGGCCGGTTGGTGATCGTCGGGGCGGAGCGCCATTGGCCGCCGTACGACCGACCGCCGCTGTCCAAGCAGGTCCTCACCGGTGCGTGGGACGCTGAGCGAGCACGCCTTCGTGTCGAGGACTCCCTCGACGTGGAGCTGCTCCTCGGCTGTCGAGCGGTGGCGCTCGATCTTGCGGCCGGGGCCGTGGCGCTCGCTGATGGGACAACGGTCGCGTTCGACGGACTGGTCATCGCTACCGGCGCGGCGCCGCGGACCCTGCGGGCCACGGAGGGGATGGCAGGCGTGCACGTGCTGCGCACCGTCGAGGACTGCATCGCGTTGTCTGCCGACCTGCGCTCGGCCCGGCGAGTCGTGGTCGTCGGGGCCGGGTTCATCGGATGCGAGGTAGCAGCATCGTGCCGCACCCTGGGCATCGACGTTGCGCTGGTGGAGGCGCTGGAGCGTCCGCTGGTGCGCGTGCTGGGCGCGGAGATGGGAGCCTTCGCGGCGAACCTGCACCGCACCAACGGTGTGGAACTCCACCTCGGCGTCGGCGTCGAGGGGATCTCCGGTGATGGCAGCGTCGAACAGGTGATCCTCAGTGACGGTACCCAGCTGGCCGCCGATGTCGTTGTCGTCGGGATCGGTGTCGCACCCTCGACCGGGTGGCTCGACGGTTCGGGTCTCTTGATCGATGACGGCGTTGTGTGTGATGCCAGCTGCGTGGCGGTGGGGAGCGAGGGTCGCGTCGTCGCGGCGGGGGATGTCGCCCGGTGGACCAACCCGCTGTTCGACCAGTCGATGCGGGTTGAGCACTGGACCAATGCCGGGGAGCAAGGCGCGCACGCCGCTCGCGCGCTGATCCACGGCGCTGCGGTGGCGGGGGAGTTCGCGCCCGTGCCGTACTTCTGGTCCGATCAGCACGGGACGAAGCTCCAGTTCCTGGGGACGTGCCGCCCCGGTGACGAGGTGGCGGTGGTGGAGGGCTCGGTCGAGGAGGCGAAGTTCGTCGCCGCCTACGGACGTGACGGTGTGACGGTGGGGGCCTTGTGCGTGGGCTGGCCGGCCCGCACCGTGCCCCATCGGGCAGCGATCGAGCGCCGAGCCGCGTTCCCCCCGTCACTCGACGACCCGCTTCCTGCTCGGTCGTAGCGCGCGGCGGCCGAGGTCGGAACGGTGGAGGTGCCGGTGCCGGTGCGCAACCGTACGGCATCCAGCGATGTCAGCGGGTCGAGCCCCAGGGGCCGCTGGTGCCGCGTCCGCCCCCGAGCGCCCGTCTCGAAGGGCGGCCGAGGCCGGCACCGATCGTCCGTTCGGGGGCGAGGTCGGCGACGTGCTTCAGGGGCGACGGTGAGTCGGGCGACCGCGTCGAGGTAGGTCCGAATGGGAGCCGCTCCTGCGGTGCTGGGCGGCCGCCTCACTCGCACCAGAGCGGATCGCCAGCTTTTCGGAGTGAGGCCGTTGCGGGCACGAGCACGCGACCTGGCGACCGAGGGAGACAGCCAACCATGCCGCTCGTACGAGCTGCGCGGCGCTCCCAGCGAGACTGCGACGGCGTGGCCGAGCGTCGCGGGTCAGCCCCCTCGAGGCCCGCTCGAGGGGTCGAGGGCCTATCGGCGATCCTCGGGGTCAAGCGATCCCCACCAGTCGACCTTGACACGCGCGCCTTCGCTGGGGTCGACACGCACCCCCTCGCCGGGGTCGTCGCTGGGGGCGATGGGCGCGCCGTCGCTGGGGGCGATGGGCGCGCCGTCGGTGGGGGCGAGGGGCGCGCCGTCGGTGGGGGCGACTGGCGCGCCGTCGGTGGGGTCGACACGTGCGGCGGGGGCGGCTGGCGCGCCGTCGTTGGGGTCGACACGTGCGGTGGGGGCGACTGGCGCGCGTTCGTCGTCGGTGGGGGCGATGGGCGCGCCGTGGGTGGGGGCGACGGTGGGGGCGACTGGCGCGCCGTCGGTGGGGTGGACACGCGCGGCGGGGGCGACTGGCGC
>JAUXRW010000126.1 GCA_030681555.1 Acidimicrobiales bacterium | reverse complement strand
TGGTGTTCGGGTTCCGCCACGGGTTCGACTGGGATCACCTGGCAGCGCTCACCGACCTCACGGGATCCCAGCCGCGCTCCCGCCGGGCCATGTTCCTGGCCACGCTGTACGCGCTGGGCCACGCCCTCATGGTCCTGGTCCTCGGGGTGGTCGCAATCCTGTTCGCCGAGCAGGTGCCCGGTTCGATGGACAGCGCCATGGAGCGCTTCGTCGGGGTCAGCCTGCTGGCGCTGGGTGTCTGGATCGTCTGGACGGCCGTCCGGAACGGGGGAGCGCCGCCGCTGCGCAGCCGGTGGATGCTCCTGATCGGGGGGGTTCGTCGGCTCGTGGCGCGGAGGCGGGGCGCGGGCGACGCCCTCGTCGTCATCGAGCACGCGCACCCCCACGACCACGACGGGGGGCTGCACGTCCACCCGTACCCCGGGCGTGTCGACGAGGTCGACCAGATCGAGGCGGTCGACGTGCGGGAGCACGGATCGCATGCGGTGGCCGTCCAGCACAGCCACCTGCACCGCCACGCCGCGCCGGCCCCCCGCGACCCGTTCGCCTCCTACACGAGCCGCTCGGCCTTCGGCATCGGGCTGCTCCACGGCGTCGGGGCCGAGACCCCGACCCAGGTGCTCATCTTCGCGACGGCGGCCAACGCCAGCGGCCGCCCGACGAGCGTCGCCCTGCTCGTGTGCTTCGTCATCGGCCTCGTGGTGGCGAACACGCTCGTCGCCGCCGCCAGCACGCTCGGGTTCCGCCAGGTCCTGGCCCACCGGATCGTGGCCATCGGTCTGGCCACCTTCACGGCCGCGTTCAGCCTCGTGGTCGGCGCCCTGCTCCTGTTCGGGCGGTCGGCGTCGCTTCCACCGCTCCCCGGCACGTAGCCGGCGATCTCCGTTCGAAGCGCGCTCGAGGATCGCGCCCGACTCCTTCAAGCGGGCCGACCTGACCCTCGGCCCCGACCCCGCCGGCGGCCTCAACCCGGTCGGAACGCGCTCGCCTCGTCACGGTGCCAGGTGCGCAGCAGGTCGACCTTGGCGGCGTACCCGGGGTGCTCCGACGCCGGGCCCAGCAGGTCGGGCATCGTGCAGACAGACGCGAGGCGCACGCCCTTGTCGGCGAACAGCTCGGTGGCGCAGGCCAGGTCGTAGCTGAAGATCGACAGGACGGCCACCGGCGCGTAGCCGGCGTCGGTGAGGCTGTCGACGCAGCGGAGCGAGCTGCCTCCGGTGGTGACGAGGTCCTCGATGACCAGCAGGCTGGAGCCGGGCTCGATCGAGCCCTCGACGGCCTGCTTCGTGCCCCGCTCCTTGGCCGCCGGGCGGACGTAGGCGAAGGGGCGCTCCAGTGAGTCGCTGAGCCACGCGCCCCACGGGATGCCGCCGGTGGCCACACCCACCACCGCGTCGACCCCCTCGAAGCCCTCGGCGACCTCCGCGAGGTGGCCGACGACGGCCCGCCTGGTGGGGAGCCGCGAGACGAGGGTGCGACAGTCGACGTAGAGCGGGCTTCGCAGCCCCGAGGCGAACTCGAACAGCTCCCCGTCGGTCACCGTGATCCCTCCGGGCGTGTCAAGCAGGAGGCGGGCGATGCCGAGCGCAGGGTCCATGGGCCGACAGTACCCAGCGCCCCCGACCTCGAGTTCACGTGCATCGACACACTGCGGCGCATGCCGAGCTCTACCGCACCAGTTCGACACGGACGGCGACGACGACCAGGAGGACGATCGGCTGGTGGCGCACGCAACCATCTGACGGGTGCGCGACGATCCCGGCGTGGCCTTGCTGCGCGTGGCGTCGTTCAACATCCGCAACGGACGGGCGTACGACGGCTGCCAGTCGTGGCCGTTCCGCCGCCGCTCCACCCTCGCGACGATCCGAGCGCTCGACGCCGACGTGCTCGGGCTGCAGGAGGTGTTCGGCTTCCAGATGCGCTGGCTGCGTCGAAAGCTACCCGAGTACGACGCCGTCTGGGCGGGCCGTGACGACGGTCGGCGCGGCGAGGGCTGCCCCATCCTCGTGCGCCGCACGGCGGGCCGCCTGGTGCGGGGGCGCACCACGTGGTTCGGGGAAGGTCTGCAGCGCCCCGGCATGCGGTGGGAGGGTGCGTCGTTCGCGCGGTTGGTGACCTCGGTGCGCATCGAGCTGACGGGCGGCGGGGCGGTCGAGGTCGCCAACACGCACCTCGACGAGCGTTCGGGAGCCCGGCGCGGTCGCAGCGCCGAGCAGCTGCTCGCCTCCCTCGACCCCACCATGCCGCAGCTCGTCCTCGGCGACCTGAACGCCGCCCCCGACGACCCGCTGCTCGCCCGCTTCGCCGCCGCCGGCCTGCGGGACGTGCTGCGCGATGACCCGCGGGGCACGATCCACCAGTTCACCGGCCGGCGGGACGGCCGGCGCATCGACTACGTCCTCGTCGGTCCCTCGTTCGACGTGGTGGACGCAGCGGTGCGCAACGAGCACGTGGGTCGGCTGCTGCCGTCTGACCACTGGCCCGTCGTCGTGACCGTGCGCACGCCGGGCGGTTGACGGGTCGGTCAGGTCGGAGCGGGGACGAACTCGTCGATGAGGCGGGCCAGCTCGAGCGGGTCGTCGCCCTGCACGCTGTGGCCCGCCTCCTCGACTCGGGCCACCTGCGCGGTGGGGAGGCGGCGAAGGAGCTCCGCTTCGTCGGCGTCGTCGACGACGGACTGCGGCCGCATGCCACGCACGAGGAGCACGGGCGCTTGGATGCGGTCGACCGCCTCCCACAGCGCAGAGGAGTCCATCGGCCCGCTCCGGTCGAGGAACCGCCGGTAGCGCCACACCCAGCTGCCGTCGGATCGCTGCAGCGCGTTGTGCAGGATGCCTCGGCGCAGGGACGCCTCGGATCTCGTCGGGTTGAACTGCTTCGTGCGGGCCAGGAGCTCGTCGAAGTCCGGGAAGCTCTCCGGGCCGTCCACGAAGGCGACGATGGCCGACGCCTTCTGCTCGTCGACGCCGGGCGTGATGTCGACCAGCACGAGGGACCGCACCAGGTCCGGGCGGGCGTCGGTGACGGCGAGGGCGGTGAGGCCACCGAGCGACATGCCGATCAGGCCCTGGGCCTGTGGCGCCAGCTGCTCGATGGCGGATGCGACGTCGCGGGCGTTCGATGCCGTGTCGGTACTGCCCTCGGCCGGACCGTCGGAGTGGCCGTGGCCCGGCAGGTCGATGGCGAGGAGCGGGCGGCCGAGGGCGAGGGCCACCGTGTCCCAGGTGTGGGCGTTCTGAGCGCCGCCGTGCAGGAAGACGAGCTCGGGGGGTCCCTCACCCCAGCGCAGTGCGCTCAACCGACGCCCGGGGGCCACCTCGACCGCCAGACGCGCCACGGTGGGCGGGCCGTCGTAGGGCAAGCCGAACTCGGCGGCGTTCTCGTGGAACAGGCCCATCTCGTCATACGGCACGGCGGCGTCGGGAGGCACGCCCCAGGTTGCCACAACGCCCTGTCGAGGGCCCGACCGGCGGATGCTTCACAGCGCGTCGGTCTCGGCGTAGGGTCCGGGGTGATCGCCTCCGGGTTGACACCCCCAGCCCTCGCCGACGCGCCCCGCCACACGACGAGTTCCATGAACGACGCCAGTGAGACCAAGACGCTGTACACCCTGAGCGGTGAGCTCGACCTGCAGTCGGTGCCGCGCTGGGACGAGGAGCTCGACGCCGCGTGCAGTCGCCGGGGCGCCGTCGTGCAGCTCGATCTGTCCGACGTCTCGTTCATCGACTCGACGGGGCTGCGCATGCTCGTCCGCCTCCGGCGCCTCAGCGAGGCCGCGGCGGGCACGCTCATCCTCCTCGACCCGCCGGCGCAGGCGCTCAGCGTCCTGGAGATGGCCGGGCTCACCGACCACTTCCGCATCGACACCACCTGAGCGCCGGGGCTGCCCGCGGGCGGCTCGGGGTACACAGCGGAAGAGATGATCCGGCAGCACCGCGCCTTCGAGCCGCACCCCGGCAGCGTCTCGGCGGCGAGGGACTTCGTCACCGCCGTGCTCAGCGAGTGGGCGGCCTCGGGTCCGCACCCGCTGCTCGGCGCGGCGCAGCTGGTGGTGAGCGAGCTGGCCAGCAACGCGGTACTTCACGCCCGAACGCCCTTCGCCGTGGAGGTGTCGGCCGACGGCGACGTCCTGATCGCGGTGGCCGACGAGAGCGGGGCGGCGCCGGTCATGCGCCGGCCCTCTCCCGACGCCCTCGACGGGCGCGGCCTCTACCTCGTCGACCAAACGTCGGAGGAGTGGGGCTTCGACCCCACCGACGGCGGCAAGCGTGTCTGGTGTCGCCTGGCCCCGTCGCCCTACTGAGCCGCGCCGGAGCGCGGGCGCGAGCCCTCCGGCCCGGAGTCAGGCGGCGTCGGCGGCCGGCGGGCCGCCGTCGCGCAGGATCGCGAGCCGGCGCTCGAGGCGTGGCGCGCGTCGAGGCGGTCGCGCACCTCGCGACGGGCGGCGGCGATCACCTCGGGCGCCCGGTCCTCGGCCATGGGGTTGAGGCCCATCGCCGAGCGGGTCAGCCGGTCGGGTTCGAAGGCCATCACGCCCGTTCCCGCCCGGCGCAGCCGCTGGAGCTCCCGGCCCAGCCGGCGGTGGGCGGCGAGGCGCCATGGCGCGGTCACCGAGGTGTCCCGGCCGTGGGCGGCGGACATGGGTGAGACGACGACGACGAGGTCGAGCTCGGCCTTGGCGAGGACGTCGGCGTTGGTCGGGGAGTGGACGCCGCCATCGAAGTACTCCACCCCGTCGATCTCCACCGGAGCGAAGTAGCCGGGGATGGCGCAGGACGCCGCTACCGCCGCACCGAGCGGCGGCCGCGGGGCGTCGCCGCGCCCGAACACGACCCGGCCACCGTCGTCGCGCCGGGTGACGCAGAGCTGGAGCCCGTCGGGCCACTGGTCGCCATGGGCGTCGAGCACCGCAGCGTGCTCGAGCAGGTCGACCTCACCGGCGGGCAGCATGGTCATCGCCGTGACCGAGGGTCGGAAGGCCCACGGCCGGCGCAGGGTGCGGCCGATCAGCCGGACGGTGGGGGCCCGCCAGGCCCGGGCGACGAGGTCGCGCAAGGCGAACGGCGGGAACTCGACGACGCCGGTGCGGCCTACGTCACCTCGGTGACGGGCGCCGCGAACTGCGAGTTGTAGAGGCGGAAGTACGGGCCGTCGTGGCCCAGAAGCTCGGCGTGCGACCCCTGCTCGACGATCCGGCCGCCCTCCATCACGAGGATCACGTCGGCCCCGCGGATCGTCGACAGACGGTGCGCGATCACGAAGCTGGTGCGGTTCACGCGCAGCCGGCTCATCGCGACCTGCACCTGCACCTCGGTGCGGGTGTCGACGGAGCTCGTCGCCTCGTCGAGGATGAGGATCGACGGGTCGGCGAGGAACGCCCGGGCAATGGTCAGGAGCTGCTTCTGGCCCGCGCTGATGTTGTCGCCCTCCTCGTTGATCACGGAGTCGTAGCCCTCCGGGAGGGTGGCCACGAAGGGGTCGACGTAGGTGGCGCGGGCCGCGGCGAGGATCTGCTCCTCCGACGCGTCGGGGTCGCCGTAGGCGATGTTGTCGATGATCGTGCCGCCGAACAGCCAGGTGTCCTGGAGCACCATGCCGATGTGGGAGCGCAGCTCGGGCCGGGGGATCGTCGCGATGTCGCGCCCGTCCAGGGTGATGACTCCGCCGTCGAGCTCGTAGAAGCGCATGATGAGGTTGACCAGCGTGGTCTTGCCGGCCCCCGTGGGACCCACGATGGCGATGGTCTGGCCGGGCTCGGCCACCAGCGACAGCGACTCGATCAGCGGCTGCTCCGGGTCGTAGGCGAACGAGACGTCCTGGAGCTCCACGCGCCCCTGCACGGCCGGGGGGTCTGCGGACAGCGGCGGGTCGGGGCGCTCCTCCTCGGCGTCGAGCAGCTCGAGCACGCGCTCGAGGGACGCGATGCCGGATTGGAAGACGTTCATCATCGAGGCCAGGTGCGTGAGCGGCATCGAGAACGTCCGGGAGTACTGGATGAAGGCCTGCACATCGCCGACGCTGATGGCACCCGAGGCCACGCGGAGCCCGCCCACCACCGCCACGACCACGTATTGCAGGTTGCCGACGAACATCGTGGCGGGCTGCATCAGGCTCGACATGAACTGCGCGCCGAAGGAGGCCTCGTAAAGGTCGTCGTTGGTGGTCCGGAAGCGCTCCTCCACCTCGTGCTGCCGGCCGAAGGACTTCACGATGGTGTGGCCGGTGAAGGTCTCCTCGATCTGGGAGTTGAGCGCGCCCGTGTGGCGCCACTGGGCGATGTACCGCGGCCGCGCCTTGCGGCCGATGAGCTGCATCGACCAGATCGACAGCGGCACCGTGGTCAGGGCCACCACCGCGAGCAGGGGCGAGATGGTGAACATCATGATCGCGACGCCGACGAGCAGCAGCACGGACGTCAGCATCTGACTGAGGGTCTGCTGGAGGCTCTGGGCGACGTTGTCGATGTCGTTGGTGACGCGGCTCAACAGGTCGCCGCGCGCTTGGTGGTCGATGTACCCCAAGGGCAGGGCGTGGAGCTTGGCCTCCGCAGCGGCCCGCAGCCTGTACATGAGCCGCTGCACCACGCCGGCCAGCATGTACGCGGTGAGCAGGCCGAGCAGCGCCGCGAGGCCGTAGACCATGACCGCGTGCACGAGCCGGCTCCGCAACTCGCCCGTGTCGAGGGCCGTGCCGCTGGCCGCTCCGGCGACCAGGACGTCGGTGGCCCGGCCGAGGACCCGGGGGCCGAAGGAGTTGAGCACCGTGCTGACAAGCGCGAGCAGCAGCACGACGACCAGGACGGGCCGGTCGGGGGTGAGCAGGTGCCACAGCCGGCGAATCGAGCTGGAGAAGTCCTTCGACCGCTCCGTCGGTACGCCCGCTGTCGGGAAGCGACCGACCGACCGGCGCTCGGCCAGCGGAACGGACGTGATGTCGTCGTCGTCCTCGACGATCGTCATGCTGCCTCACCCGCCCCGATCTGCGACTCCACGATCTCCACGTAGGTGGGACACGAGTCGAGGAGCTCGTCGTGGGTGCCGATGCCCACGACCTCGCCGTGCTCGAGCACGACGATGGCATCGGCGCCGGAGATGGTCGACACCCGCTGGGCGACGATGATGACGGCCGAGTCCCGGGTGTGGGGCACGAGGGCGGCCCGCAGACGAGCGTCGGTGCTCAGGTCGACGGCGGAGAAGGAGTCGTCGAAGAGGTAGATGTCGGGCCGTCGGACGAGGGCCCGGGCGATGGAGAGCCGCTGGCGCTGGCCGCCCGAGACGTTGGAGCCACCCTGGTCGATCTCGGACTCGAGGCCGCCCGGCATGGCCCGCACGAAGTCGGCCGCCTGCGCCACCTCCAGGGCCTCCCACATCTCCGCTTCGGTGGCGTCCGGCTTGCCGTAGCGGAGGTTGCTGGCCACCGTCCCCGAGAACAGGTACGGCTTCTGCGGGACGAGCCCGATGGTCTGCCACAGCACGTCCGGGTGAAGGTCGCGCACGTCGACGCCGCCGACGTGGACCGAGCCGGACGTGGCGTCGAACAGGCGCGGGATCAGGTTGACGAGCGTGGTCTTGCCGGCGCCGGTGCTGCCGATGATGGCGGTGGTGCGGCCGGCCTCGGTGGTGAAGGAGACGTCGCGCAGCACGGGCTGCTCGGCGCCGGGGTAGTGGAACCCCACGTCGCGCAGCTCGAGCCGGCCCCGGGCGGCGACCTCTCGGACGGGTGCAACCGGCGGCACCACGGTGGACGCCGTCGAGAGCACCTCCTGGATGCGAGCGGCGGACACGGACGCACGCGGGATCATCGAGACCATGAAGGTGGCCATCACGACCGACCAGAGGATCTGCACCAGGTAGCTCAAGTAGGCCACCAGGGACCCGACCGGCAGATCGCCGCTGCCGACCCGGGCCGCCCCGATCCAGAGCACGGCGACGCTCGACACGTTGATGAGCAGGTTCACGAGCGGGAACATCGCCGACATGAGCCGTCCTGCCCGCAGCGAGACGTCCGTGAGCGCTTCGTTCGCCGTGCTGAACCGCTCGACCTCCTGCGGCTCGCGCACGAAGGCCCGGACCACCCGGATGCCGGTGATCTGCTCGCGCAGCACCCGGTTGATCTCGTCGATGCGCACCTGCATCACCTGGAAGGCCGGCACCATCAGGCCGACGATGACGCCGAGCACGAGCGCCGCCACCGGCATGCTCACGAGCAACACCACCGAGAGCCCGACGTCCTGCTGCAGCGCCATCACGACGCCCGCCGCCATGGTGATCGGAGCGCCGATGGCCATGGTGCAGGCCATGACCACGAGGAGCTGCACCTGCTGGACGTCGTTGGTGATCCGGGTGATCAGCGAGGGGGCACCGAAGGCGCCGACCTCCCGGGCCGAGAACTCCGTCACCTGGTGGAAGAGGTCGGCCCGGAGATCGCGGCCGAAGCCCATGGCCACCCTTGCGCCGTAGAGCACGGCGGTGGCAGCGAACGCGCCCTGGACCAGGGTGACGACCAGCATCACCGCACCGGTCGAGCGGATGTAGCCCTGATCGCCGACGAGGACGCCCCGGTCGATGATGCTGGCGTTCAGGGCGGGCAGCAGGAGGGCTGCGACGGTCTGCACCGCCTGCAGCCCGACGACCAGCCAGAGCACCTTGCGGTACGGCGCGAGATGGCTGCGGAGGAGCTGTCTCAGCACCGCGGATCCCCACCGCCCACGCCCTCGAGCAACAGCCGGGCGACCTCGACGGCGGTCATCGGCTCCTCGGTGAGGACGGGGTGGGTGACGGCCAGAGTGATGGCTTGGAGCAGCCGGGCGGCTTCCGGCGGCTCCACACGGAGCTCGTCGACGTGCGCCCCGAACAGCTCGACCAGCTGCGGGCTGATCGCGAGGCTCCGGCGGGTGGTGTCACGGAAGCGGGGCCCGATGCTCGACGCCAGGCGCCAGAGGTGCACGACCCGGTGCTGGAGCACCACGACGGCCGCCTCGACCTCCGCGCGCAGCGGCCGGCCGCGTTCCAGTCCGCGCAGCGCCAGCTCGAGCGGGCCGGTGTCGAAGGCCGCTTCCACGACGGCCTCGATCAGCGAGTCCTTGTCGGGGAAGACCCGGAAGATCGTGCCCTCCGCGATTCCGGCGGCGTCAGCTATCTGGCGGGTGGTGACCATCTCGCCGTGCTCGATGAGCAGGGGCAGCGTGGCCTCCACGATCATCGACCGTCGCTCCTCGGGGGGGAGAGCGGCGGCGCGAGAGGAGGCGGGGGCCCCGACCTTGGTCACCTCGCCAGCTTATGAGTGAGCACTCACTCACGGCGAGTCAGTACGCCGGCGAGGTCTGCTTGCGGTCGGCCGGGTTCGGCGGCCGGAGCCGGCGGGCGACCGCGTCCGTGATCGGGCGCTCGACCAGGTGCCAGGAGAGCGCGGCCAGGCCCAGCGTGCCGGCGAGGGCCGCCGTCCACCCCGCTGCGGCCAAGAGCACGTTCTCACTGACGAGGGGGGTCCGCAGGAGCCGCATGACAGGGACGTGCCACAGGTAGACGCCGTAGCTGATGGCGCCGAGGTAGGCGGTCGTCCGATGCCGAAGGAGCCGGGTCCACGGTTGCCCTGCGTCGGACGGGAACAGCACCGTCAGGGCGATGCAGCCGGCGATCATCGCCTGGGCGAGCTCCTTCACGACCCTGGTGCCCGGATCAAGACCGAGGGCTGGATCGGTGGCCGGCACGAAGGCCACCAAGGCTGCGTAGGTCGCGACCGCGACCGTCAGGACGGCGGCAGGGCGAGCCGCCGCCCGACGCAGCGCCCGGGTCAGCGGCCGTGTCCGATCGCGCTGGTGGTGGACCGCTGCGAGCAGCATGCCCACCCCCAGTGTCATCCGGGGCGGGAGGACGCGGACCCACGCGGCGGTGTCGAGGTCATAAGCAAGGTGGTACTGCATGACGACCCCGATGGCGATGCAGATGACGGCCGCTCCGACGACCCGACGACCGGTCCAGGCGATGGCCAGGGCGACCAGGGGCACGAAGGCGTAGAACGACACTTCCACCACGAGGGTCCACGCTGGCGTCAGCCCGACGCCACCTCGGTCGTCGAAGTAGTTGTAGGTCAACGTGGCGTGCTTCAAGAAGCCGCGGATGCCGTCGAGCTCGGCAAAACCGGCGACGGTGATCGATACGAGCACCACCAAGTAGGCCGGCCAGATGCGCGCCGCCCGGCGAGCGACGTAGCCGAGCGGAGCAGGCCTCTCCTCGCCGTGCAGCAGGGCCTTCGCGAAGGGTCCGAAGATGAGGAAGCCCGAGAGTACGAAGAACACCTCGACGCCGACATCGAGGTGGCCCGCGACCGGGCGCACCGCGTCGCGCAGGACGGTGGATCGCCAGGTGAGGTG
Source organism: Acidimicrobiales bacterium (assembly GCA_030681555.1). Taxonomy (GTDB): domain Bacteria; phylum Actinomycetota; class Acidimicrobiia; order Acidimicrobiales; family VFJN01; genus VFJN01. The sequence continues at coordinate 11,627 of JAUXRW010000126.1, read as the reverse complement.
GTAAACGACGACGGCCAGTGCGGCTGCCCCTCGAAGACCGTCGACGGCATCGAGGCGCGTGGCGGCGGCCGTCGTCTCGTCACGCAAGGGGGTCACGATAGAGCGCCCTCGTTCCCGTCGCCCCAATCAGAGGCGGGGGGCGAGCTCCTCCTGCCAGAAGCGGAGGAACCCGTCAAGGTCGTGGCCGATCTGTCCGAGATGGATCTCGTCGAAGCCCGCGTCGATGTACTCGAGGATGGCGTCGACGTACCGGTCGGGGTCGGGCCCGCACGGCATCTTCTCCGTCAGCTGCTCCGGGCTGACGAGATCGGCGGCCTGCTCGAAGTGCGCCGGCATCGACAGCTCCTGCGCCGATTCGCCGGGCACTCCTGCGGACGCCCAGAGGCGGTGGGCCGTCTTGGCCGCCGAGTCCTCGTCGGCCGCCCAGCAGACCTTGACCGTCGCCAGGGCGATGCCCTTGCCGCCGTGCTTCCGGTACTCATCGAGCACGTCCTTGGCCGGGCTGGTGGACACGAACCCGTCGCCGATGCCCGCCGCCGTCTCCGCGGCCTTCGGCCCGAAGGCGGAGACCAGGACGGGGATGTCGGCGGCTGGCGTGGTGTAGATCTGGGCGTTCTCGGTCGTGAAGTGGGTGCCGTGCCGCGTGACGGTGTCACCCTTCCAGAGCTCGCGCATGAGCTCCACGGCTTCGGTCAGCATGTCGAGGCGCACTCCGGCCGGGGGCCAGTGCTGCCCGAGGACGTGCTCGTTCAGGCGCTCACCGGTGCCGACGCCGAAGCGGAAGCGGCCGTTGAGCGCTGCGGAGGCGGTGGCGGTGGCCTGGGCGAGGATCGCCGGGTGGATCCGCATCGTGGGGCAGGTGACGCCGGTTGTGACCTCGAGGTTCGTGGTCGCGGCGATGCCGCCGATGGTCGTCCAGACGAAGGGCGACTCGCCCTGGCTGTCCATCCAGGGGTGGAAGTGGTCCGAGATGCTCACGGCGGCGAACCCCGCCGCCTCAGCGCGCTGCGCCTGCTCGACGATCTCGCGGGGGCCGTGCTCTTCCGACGACAGGAAGTACCCGTACTCGGTCATCGGTCGTCCCTCAGGCCGGGGCGACCGTGGCCGCCAACTCGTCGTGGCTCATGCTGGACCGGCCGGGGATCTCCTGCTCCTTGGCCAGCTGGAGGAGCTGCTCCTTGGCGAGATCGGCCTTGTCGGCCAGGACGGGTGCGCCGAGATCCCGCTTGCGCTGCTCCAGCTGTTCCGCGAGGCCGTCGAGGGTGGCGGCGTCGAGCTGGGAGCGGAGGGGCGGGAACATCTCCTTCTCCTCCTCCTCGGCATGGTGCTCGACGTTCTCGATGAGCACCATCATCTTGGCCGCCCACTCGTCGCCCGCCGGCGCCACCTGGCCGAGCTCCTCCAGCAGCACCTTCACGACGTGGTGCTCCTGCACTCCCTCGTCGACCGTCTCCTTGATCTCGTCGTCGGTGTCGTGCACCGCCGGGTAGAAGATCTCCTCCTCGATCGTCGTGTGCACCTGCAGCTCGTCGAAGATCTTCCCCGCGAGCTCGATGGCCATCGTGTCATCGTCCTGCTGGTGGGCGTCCTTGAAGCGGGTGAACAGCCCCCGCACGCGGTTGTGGTCAGCGATGAGCAGATCGAGGGCGTTCACGGGGACCTCCTGGGACGGCGTCGGGACAGGGGCCTGGTACCCACCGGGGGGAGGGCCGAACCATCGGCGCGCCCTCCTACGTCGTCTCGGGGGCGCTCCGGCGGGGTAGGCCTGTCGGCATGAGCGGACGGTCCACGTGACGGTGCGCGAGGTCGACTGCAACGGCCCCGGCATCGTGCGTCGAGGGGCCGGCCGTGGCTTCACATACCGGACGGCCGACGGCACGCGGATCGACGATCGGGACGTGCTCGAGCGCATCCGGGCGCTGGCCATCCCGCCGGCGTGGCGCGACGTCTGGATCTGCTCGGACCCCGACGGGCACATCCAGGCGACGGGCGTCGACGCGAAGGGTCGGCGCCAGTACCGGTACCACACGGAGTGGCAGTCGCAGCGGTCCCGTGAGAAGCACGACCGGATCCTCCGGTTCGCCGAGCAGCTGCCGGTGCTCCGCGAGCGGGTCGATCGTGACCTCGCGCTCGAGGGCATGCCCCGAGAGCGGGTGCTGGCCTGCGCGGTTCGCATGTTGGAGCTCGGCTTCTTCCGCGTCGGTGGCGAGTCCTATGCCGAGGACAACGGCAGCTACGGGCTCGCAACCCTGCAGAAGCGCCACGTGCGGGTGCGGGCCGAGTCGGTGGAGTTCGACTTCGACGCGAAGAGCGGCCAGCATCGGCGCTGCCAGGTGGTCGACCCCGACGTGCGGGAGGTGCTGGTGCGGCTGCGGCGCCGTCGCAGCCCGGCCGAGGCGGAGCTCCTGGCTTGCCGCGACGACGGGGGCCGCTGGGTCGACATCCGATCCGTGGACATCAACTCCTACATCCAGGACACGTTGGGCGACGAGTTCAGCGCGAAGGACTTCCGCACGTGGGTGGGCACCCTCGTGGCCGCAGTGGACCTCGCCGAGGCGGGCCCTGCACCCTCGGAGGCGGCCACGCAGCGGACCGTCGCCAAGGCCGTGTCGGACGTCGCCCAGCACCTCGGCAACACGCCGGCCGTCGCCCGCTCCGCCTACATCGATCCGCGGGTGGTGGAGCGGTTCGAGGCCGCCGACACGTTGCGGGGCCTGGAGGACGTGGAGGAGCCCGAGGAGCTGGAGGCCGAGGTGATCAGGCTGATCCGCCGGTCGGAGCGGAACCGCCGCCAGCGCACCTAGCGGCCCTACGAGGGGAACGTGAACTCGCGCTCGAGGTGACCGTGGACCTGACCGTTGGTGGTGGTCCATGCATGGTTGCTGGTCACCGCGTCGAGGATCCGGTCGGTGAGCGGGTCGACGGACAGCTCGCCGGAGGCGGGGAGAGTGGTGGTGCCGTCGACGCAGAGCGAGTCGCTGGCCAGCTCGAACGTCACGGTGACGTTGCCGCCCCCGCTCGCCTCGATGAGGGTTGAGACGAGCTCGTCGGAGGCGACTCGCACCTCTTCGACGGCGTCGAGGTCGAACTCGCCCAGCGACGCCAGCCCACTGGCGACCAACCGGACGACGCGCAGCAGGCGCGGATCGGGCTGGAGGACGAGCTGCAGGCTGATCACGGACTCGGCGGTTGCGGGTGAGCTGGTGGCGGTCATGTGGTGGTTCGGTTCTGTTCAGGTCCGCCGTCGGGGGGGTCGGGGAGCACATCGAAGGCCTCGGCCTCCTGATCGAGGCCCGTCATCGCGAGGACCTTGGCCACCACGTCGGAGCGGGGGCCGATGCGGAGGCGGCCGCCTCGCCCGACCATGTCGCGCCCCGAGGAGATGAGCACGACCAAGGCGGAGGAGTCCAGGAAGGTGACACCCCCGAGGTCGAGCGTGACGGTGTTGCCATCGGTGCCGGCGAGCGCCTCGGCCAGCGCGGGGGCCGTGCTCATGTCGAGGTCACCGCGGACCTTCACGGCCACGACGCTGCCGTCGGCAGCCGTCTCGATGGCGAAGTCCTGTGACGTGGACAACGTGCCCCTCCGCGGGTGACAGTTCGGATCCGACTCGGTCGGCGCCGAGGCTACACGGGACCCTCTGCGCGCTGGAGTAGCTGTCGCGCGTCACTCCCGGTGAGTACCCGGGCCCGGACGATGTCAGACCGGCCCGCTCAGTGACTCTTCGTCGAGCTCGTCGCCCAGCTTGGCGAGGCTCGACCGCAGGATGCGCGACACGTGCACCTGACTGACCCCGACCTCCTCCGCGATCTCGGCCTGCGTCATTCCTAAGTAGAAGCGGAGGTACACGACGCGTCGATCGCGTTCGGGCAGCCCGCTGAGCGCCTCTTGCAGCACCACCCGCTGAGTGGCCTCGACGAGCTCGGCGTGCTCGCCACCGAGCGCCGAGGGCTCTTCCACATCCGTGCCCACCGGTCCGACGTCGAGGCTGGCCGCCCGGTAGGAGGCGCCGGCCTCGAGGGCTTCGAGGACGTCGTCGACGGTCGTGTCGAGGAAGTCCGCCAGCTCGTCGACCGTCGGGGTGCGGTTCAGCAGCTGCGACAGCTCCTCGGTGGCGTTGCGCAGCTCCAGGTGCAGATCCTTGATGCGGCGGCTCACACGCATGGACCACGTGCGGTCCCGGAAGTGGCGGCGCAGCTCGCCGACGACGGTCGGCATGGCAAACGTGGAGAACCGGACGTTGTGCGCGGGGTCGAACCGGTCGACCGCATGCACCAAACCGAGGCTCGCGACCTGCAGCAGGTCGTCGGACGGCTCGCCCCGACCGGCGAACCGGCGGGTGGCGTGGCGCGCGAGCCACAGGTGGTCCGCGATGAGCTGCTGCCGCAGGGCGGGATCCCCCGTACGGCGTAGCTCGATGAACCGTTCTCGTTCGGCCTCCCGCTCGGCGGACATGGCTCTGTTCTCGGACCTCGTTCCTGATGTCTCCACGCCTGGCAGCTGTCCGCGCCTCGCGCAACGCTACTCGGCGCAACCACGAGTTTGCTCCCGCCGGACCGGGGGTAGGCGACCGAATGCACCATCTACAAATGCGGAAGGACCCCCGTCATGGGAGAGATCAGTGATCAGGCAAAGGGCCGCGTCAAGCAGGCTGCCGGCGACCTCACGGACGACGATCGCCTCAAGCGCGAGGGCAAGGTCGACGAGGCCGGCGGCAAGGTCAAGGGTGCTGTCGACGACCTGAAGGATCGCGCCGAGGGTGCCGTCGATGCGGTGAAGGACAAGCTCCACGGCCGCTGATCCACCACATGAGCGCGAAGATGGCCGTGCCCCCCGGGGTGCGGCCATCATCGCGTGATGACCTTCGGCGACGTGCTCTGGACGCCCCCGTCCGACATCCGGGAGCGCTCCGAAGTCGGGCGTTACCTCGCCTGGCTCGAACGGGAGGACGGGCGCTCGTTCGACGGCTACAACGACCTCTGGCGCTGGTCGGTCGACGACCTCCCCGGGTTCTGGTGCTCGGTCTGGGAGCACTTCGGGCTCGGCGACCCGGTCGACCCCGATCGCGTGCTGACGGCACGGACGATGCCCGGGGCGACCTGGTTCCCCGACGTGGTGCTCAGCTACCCGGATCGGGCGCTGCGCGGCCCTGACGAGCGGCTCGCCGTTGTCTCGGTGTCGCACACGCGTCACGACGTGCGCCTGACGCTGGGTGAGCTGCGGGACCAGGTGGCGCGGGCCCGGACCGGCCTGCAGCGCCTGGGCGTCGGCCGCGGGGACCGCGTCGTCGCGTACCTGCCGAACATCGCGGAGACGATCACGGCGTTCCTGGCGACGGCCAGCCTGGGAGCGATCTGGGCATCGTGCGCACCGGAGTTCGGCACCGCCAGCGTGGTCGCCCGCTTCCAGCAGATCGAGCCGAAGGTGCTCCTCACCATCGACGGCTACCGCTACGGGGCGAAGGCGATCGATCGTCACAATGAGGTGGCGGAGATCCGCGCCGCCCTCCCCGGCCTCGCCGCGACCGTGGTGGTCCCGTACCTCGACGCCGCCTCGGTGCCCGGCGCCACCACATGGGCCGAGCTGGTCTCGGAGCCGGGCCCGCTGGCGTTCGAGCAGGTGCCCTTCGACCACCCGCTCTACATCCTCTACTCGTCGGGCACCACAGGCCTCCCGAAGCCGATCGTCCACGGGCACGGCGGGATCCTCGTCGAGCACGCGAAGGCGCTGGGGCTGCACAAAGACATCGGCGCGGCGGACCGGTTCTTCTGGTACTCGACCACGGGCTGGATGATGTGGAACTTCCTCGTGTCAGGCCTCGTCGCCGGTGCCGCTGTGGTGTGCTTCGACGGCGACCCCGGCTGGCCCGACCTCGGGGCCACCTGGCGGATGGCCGCCGAACAGGGCGTGACGAGCTTCGGCACGAGCGCGCCGTTCCTGATGGCCTGCCGGAAGGCCGGAGTCGCCCCGGGCTCGGACGTCGACCTCTCGGCCCTCCGCTCCGTGGGGTCCACCGGCGCGCCGCTGCCCGCCGAAGGCTTCGAGTGGGTCTACGAAGCGGTGCGGGGCGACGTCGTCCTCTCGTCCATCTCCGGCGGCACGGACGTCTGCTCCGCCTTCGTCGGCGGCAGCGTGCTGCTCCCGGTGCGCTCGGGCGTCATCGCCGCGCGGTGCCTTGGCGCCGCCGTTGAGGCGTTCTCGCCATCCGGCGAATCGCTGATCGGCGAGCAGGGGGAGCTGGTCATCACGCAGCCGCTCCCCTCCATGCCGGTAGCGTTCTGGGGCGACGACGACAGCAGCCGCTACCGCAGCGCCTACTTCGAGCGCTTCCCGGGCGCGTGGCACCATGGCGACTGGATCACGATCGCAGCGGACGGCTCCTCCGTGATCACCGGGCGGTCCGACGCGACGTTGAACCGCGGTGGCGTGCGGCTCGGCACCTCGGACTTCTACACGGTGGTGGAGGCGTTCGACGAGGTGGTCGACAGCCTGGTGGTGCACCTCGACGATCCCGACGGGGGCCCCGGACGGCTCCTGCTGTTCGTCGTGCCGGCGCCGGGCGCCGAGGTGGACGACGACCTCCGGGCCCGACTGGGTGGCGCGTTGCGAACGCAGCTGTCCCCGCGCCACGTGCCCGACGAGCTGCACGCGGTCGCCGCCGTTCCGCGCACCCTGTCCGGCAAGAAGCTGGAGGTGCCGGTGAAGCGGATCCTCCTCGGCCAGCCGGCCGATGCCGTCGCCTCCGAGGACGCGCTGGCCGACCCGCGGGCGCTGGATCCGTACCGGGCCCTCGCCGACGCGCGCTGAGCCGTCGACGTCGGGCGTCGTGACGGTCGAGCGCTGGCCTCGGCCTTGCTGACCTGTCGGAGCCGCAGCACGAGGGGGCGGTGGCGTCAGGAGTCGACGGGCACGAGGGCGCGGCGAGGCTCGTGCGCCACGTCGCCAGGGCCGCCGAGCGGGCGCATCCAGCAGGCCAGTTCCAGGAGGATCCCGTCGGGGTCCTGGAAGTACACGGAGCGGACGAAGACGCCCGGGTGCAGGTCCTCGCTGATGCCGAACTCGCTCTCGTCGTGGTTGGCGATCTCGCTGCACGGGACGCCGGCCGAGATCAGCCGCTCGCGGTAGGCCTCGATGTGCTCCTGGGCCACGCTGAAGGCCACGTGGTTCATGGAGCCGATGGCGCTGGTGAGCTTGGCCGTGTCGGGGCGGCCCTTCGGCGCGGAGATGCCCGGGGCCGGCTCGGGGGCGTCCGGGAACCAGAAGAAGGCGAGCGTGTCGCCGCCGCCGCAGTCGAAGAAGAAGTGCTGGCCCAACCCCATCGGGAGCTCGATCGTCTTCACGAGCGGCATGCCGAGCACGTTGGTGTAGAAGTCGACCGTGCGGGCCATGTCCCGGCACACGAGCGCCAGGTGGTTGATCCCGCCGTACTCGAACGGGCCGGGCCCGCCCACGGCTAGGCCGCCGACTTCTCGAGGATGTGGACGCCGCAGGCCGAGCCGAGCCCGATGACGTGGGCCAGGCCCACCTTCGCGCCCTCGATCTGGCGGTCGCCGGCCTCACCGCGGAGGTGATGGCACACCTCCCAGATGTTGGCGATGCCGGTGGCGGCGATGGGGTGGCCCTTGGACTCCAGGCCGCCCGACACGTTGACGGGGGTCTTGCCGTCCCGCCACGTCGCGCCGCTGTTGAAGAAGTCCGCCGCGCCGCCCTCTTCGCAGAGGCCGAGGTTGTCGTAGTGCACGAGCTCGGCGGTGGCGAAGCAGTCGTGGAGCTCGACCAGGTCGAGGTCCTCCGGCGACACGCCGGCCTGCTCGTAGGCCTGCTTGGCTGCCATCTTCGTCAGCGTGTTGACGTCGGGCAGCACCTGGCAGCTCTCCTGCCACGGGTCGCTGGTGAGGACCGAGGCGGACACCTTCACCGCGCGGCGCTGCTGCTCGAGCGAGAGGGTCTTGAGCTTGGCCCCCGACACCACAACCGCAGCGGCCGCGCCGTCGCAGTTGGCCGAGCACATGGGCCGCGTGTTCGGATAGGCGATCATCATGTCGCCCATGATCTCTTCGAGGGTCATCTTCTTCGTGTAGGCCGCCAGCGGGTTCAGCGTGGAGTGGGCGTGGTTCTTCTCGCTGATCTTGGCGAAGAGCTCGAAGCTGGTGCCGCCGTACTTGTGGCCGTACTCCATGCCGATCTGCGCGAAGACGCCGGGCATGGTGTTCGTGCCGATCCGCCCGTCGGTGGAGGTGACGGCCCCGTAGCGGCCCTTCGGCTCGAAGACCTTCTTGTCGGACTTCGCCGAACCGCCCCCGCCGAGGAGGCCGGCGCCGGAGAGCTTCTCCACGCCTACGGCCAGCCCCATCTCGCACTCGCCGGACTTCACCGCCATGATCGCCGTGCGCAGCGCCGTGGCGCCCGTGGCGCAGGCGTTGGCCACGTTGTAGACGGGGATCCCGGTCTGGCCGATCTGCTTCTGGAGCTGCTGGCCGATGCCGGCTGCGGCCTCCATCAGGTTGCCGGCCGCCAGCACGCCCATGTCCTGCATGGTGACGCCGCCATCGGCCAGCGCCGCCATCGCGGCCTCGGCCGCGAGGTCGATTGTGTCCTTGTCCGGGTGCTTGCCGAACTTCGTCATGTTGATGCCGAGGATGAAGATGTCGTCAGCCATTCGTGGTCCCCCTCAGTTCTCGATCGGTTCGAAGCCGAAGCCGATGGCCTCGTTGCCGTCGTCGTCGGTGCCCACCGCGTAAGTGGCCAGACGTACCTTCATCCCGAGCGACACGTGGTCGGCATCTGGCTCGGTGTTGATCACGTTGCCCCGCACGCTCGTGCCGTCGCAGTCGACGACGCCGGCGACGAACGGGACGGGCACCCCCGGGGCGGCGAAAGCGACGATGGTGAACGCCTTCAGCTCGCCGGACGTCGCGATGACAGCGTCCTCGAAGGAGGTGCCGCTGCACGAAGCGCAGGCGTTACGTCGGTCGAAGAAGCGAGCTCCACAGCTCGTGCACTGCTTGGCCACGAGGTGCGGTTCGTCCCCCAGCACCAGGTAGTCGACGATCGGAACGGCAGCCACGAGCCCCCCTCGTTCGGTAGCGGTGGTGCCATCGCTAGCAGGTGCGATAGACGCTGCGCCACCTGCGCCGTACCCACCGGCGCGTTCAGCGGGTGAGGGCGTGCAGGGCGATCCCGTGGGCCACTGCGACATTGAGCGAGCTGGCGCTGCCGGCCATCGGGATGCGCAAGGTCACGTCGGCGAGGTCCCGCAGCCCGCGCGCCAGCCCCGTGCGCTCCGTGCCGAGCAGCAGCACGGCAGGTCGTCGCAGCGGGCCGTCGAGCACGTCCCGGTCGCCGTGCTCGTCGGTCGCGTACACCGTCACGGCGGCCCGCTCGCGCCAGGCGGCGAGCCAGGTCGCCACCTCGGCGGGCCCGCTGGCCGCGGTCGCCGGCAGGGCGAACAGCGACCCGACGCTCGCCCGCACGACGCGCGGGTCGAACAGGTGGGCGCCGTGCCCCACCGTGACGACCGCGGCGGCGCCGAGGGCATCGCTCGTACGGAGTATGGTGCCGAGGTTGCCGGGGCTCGACGGTCGGTCGACCACGACCACCACGGCGCCCGCCGGAGGGTGCAGCTCAGCCAGGGGCCGCCCCACGATCTCGCCGACCAGGAGCAGCTCGGGCGCCTCTTGCCGATCGGTCAAGCGCGCGAACAGGTCCGCCCGCACCGCTACGTGGCGGGCCGCCGGGTGGGCGTCGAGCGCAGCGGCCGTCGTCTCCGCGGCCCACGACGAGGGGGTGGCTCCCGCCGGCACCAGCACGGCCCGCACCGGCCAGCCGTGGGCCAGGGCGCGATTCACCGCTTGCACACCTTCGATCAGGAACTCGCCGCGCTGCGTGCGCTTGCGGCGGTTGTGCAGCAGCGCCTCCAGCACCTGCAGGTCGGCCGACTCGCTCGTGATCCGCTCGTACCGGGCCACGTCACCCCGGGGGCAGGAAGGGGGATCGCCCGCCACCGGCCCGGGCTGCCGCATCCCGCAACCGGTCGCGAAAAGCCGGCTGGGCGGTGGAGGCCAGCGCCTCGCCGCGCTGGTGGACGGGCCTGCCGAGGGTGTCGACCGGTCGGAGGTCGCCGGCGGCCTCGTCCGCGGAAGCGAGCCTCATCGCGGCGTCCTCATCGCCCGGTCAACCTCGGTGCCAGCTGGTCGATCAGCTCCGTGACCTCCCTGGCACAGGCCGCGAACGCCGCCGCGTCGCCGCCGCCGGGATCGATGACCTCTTCCCAGGGCTCGAGCTCTACGTCGGCAAGGCCGAGCGAGCGCACGCGTTCCACCAGCGGAGCGTCGCCGCGGGGAAGGTCGCGCGCCAGACGCCGCAGCGTGCCGGTGCGATCGGCCGCCTCTGCGTGGGTCCGCCGCACCCAGTGGACGTGCTCCGGGGCGAGAGCGATCACCACGCCAGCATGGCGCAGGTCGGCGAGGGTGGCCTGTCGGCTCCGGTGGTCGGGGATCACGAGGCCGACGGACTCCAACGCCGCTCGCGTGCGCCAGCTCATCGGCTGGCCTTCGACCACGAGCGTGCCGGCGGTGGCCACGGGCCACTCGGGCAGCAGCGCAGAGAGCGCGGCGCCGGCCATGACCGATCGGGCGGCGTTGCCCGTGCACAGCAGCACCACGGGGTCCGCAACCGTGGTCACGCGGCCTCGGCGCCCATGGCCTCCAGGCAGGCCGGGAGGTGTGTGAGGCCGGCCAGTACCGGGAAGTCGCCGTCGGCCGGGTCGTGGTCGGGCTGCTCCAGCTCCCACGTCACGTGGTACGGCACGTGCACCGCCCGGCCGCCCAGGGCCAGCACCGGGAGCACGTCGCTACGCACGGAGTTGCCCACCATCACGAAGCTGGCCGGATCGATGCGGTGGCGACGCAGCACGCGCTCGTAGGTCGGGGCGTCCTTCTCCGACACGATCTCGACCGCCCACAGGTCCTCGGCGAGGCCGGACCGGGCCACCTTCGACTCCTGGTGCAGGAGATCGCCCTTCGTGATGATCATCACGCGGTAGCGGCCGGTCAGGGCGTCCACCGCCTCCGGTACGCCGTCGAGGAGCTGCACGGGGTGGTCGAGGAGCGCCTTGCCGAGGTCGACGATGGCCTGGACGTCGCGGCCCAGCACCCGCCCCTCCGTCACCTCGATGGCCGTCTCGATGAGCGACAGCGTGAAGGCCTTCACGCCGTACCCGAGCGTGGAGAGGTTGCGGCGCTCGACCTCGAGGAGCCGTGCGTCGAGGGCGGCGTGGTCGAGGTCGACGTGGGGGGCGAGCAGGTCGCGGAAGCGGGCCTGCGTGTCGACGAACATCTGCTCGCTGTGCCAGAGCGTGTCGTCGCCGTCGAGGGCCACGACCTCGATCACCGCGAGGCCGCCCACTCGGCGGCGCGCCTCCCGAGGTCGGTGCTGGGCGGCCCATCGACGATGGGCCACAGCTCCTCGGAGATCCGGCGCCAGTTGGCGGTGGCGTGGAGCTGCCCGAAGATCGCGTAGAGCCCGAGGTTGATCCGTTGGATGACCACGAACGCCGGGGGCACGTTGGCCGCCCTCATCACCTCACCGTGCGGCCCGCTGGTGTCGAAGAAGCGCCGGACCGTCTC
>JAUXRW010000093.1 GCA_030681555.1 Acidimicrobiales bacterium | reverse complement strand
GCCACCTCCTGCGGGGCGAGGATGCAGTCCCCGTGCTCGTGATCGGCACCTACCGCGACACCGACCTTGGCCGCGGCCACCCCCTGGCCGAGCTCTTGGCCGACCTGCGGCGCCAGCCCCACGTCGAGCGCGTCGACCTGCGCGGCCTCCCCGCCGACGGCGTCGCCGAGCTCATCGGAGCCGCTGCCGGCCAGGACCTCGACGCCGAGATCGCCTCCCTCGCCGAGGAGGTGTGGGGCGAGACGGAGGGCAACCCTTTCTTCGTCGGGCAGATCCTCCGCCACCTCGTCGAGACCGGCGCCGTCGTGCAGGAAGACGGGCGGTGGGTGCGCCGGGCCGGCGAGCTGGGGCTGCCGGAGGGCGTCCGCGAGGTCATCGGGCACCGCCTGAGCCGCCTCGACGACGCCACGAACGAGGTGCTCGCGCTGGCCGCCGTGCTCGGCCGCGAGTTCGACGCCGAGACCCTGGTCGCGGCCAGCGACGGCCACGCCGAGCTCGTCTTCGACGCCCTGGAGCAGGCCGAGCAGGCGCGGCTGGTCACCGGCACCCGGGGCCGTCCCGGCCGCTACAGCTTCGTCCACGCCCTGGTCCGCTCGACCCTGTACGAGGAGCTGGCGACGACCCGCCGGCTGCGGCTGCACAAGCGCGTGGGTGAGGTGCTCGAGGCACGCCACCCCGAGCGCCACGCCGACGAGCTCGCCCACCACTGGTGCGAGGCGGCCGTGCTCGACGGTCAGGTGCGGGCGGTCAGCTACGCCCGGCAGGCGGCAGCGCGGGCGCTCGAGCGGCTCGCCTACGAGGAGGCGGTCGGCTGGTACGAGCGCGTCCTCGGCGTGCTCGACCCCGACGATGGCGACCATGCCTTGCGCGCCGAGCTGCTCATCGAGCTCGGCTACGCCCTGTGGTTCGCCGGCGAGCACCGCTGGCTGGCACCCATGGCCGAAGCCATGGACGAAGCCCGCGCCGCCGGCGACGGCGAGCTGTTCGCCCGCGCCGCCATCGGCCGTGGGGGCCGCCGCCCGTGGGTGGAGGTGGGGGTCGTCGACGACGACCTCCTCGCCGGCCTGTACGAGGCGCTCGACCGGCTCCCGCCGGGCGACTCGCCGCTGCGGGCCATGGCCATGGCCCGTATCGCCGGTGCCCTCTACTTCCGGGCGACGAGCCACGACGAGCGCATCGAGCTCAGCCACGCCTCGCTGGCCATGGCCAGCCGCTGCGACGACCCCGAGGCCCTGGCCTTCGTGCTGATCTGCTTCCACTGGGGCATCTGGCAGCCCGGGAACGCCGCCGAGCGTCTCGACGTCGCCCAGGAGCTGCTCGGCCTCGCCCGGCGGCTCGGCAACCGTGACATGGAGGCGATCGCCCTCCAGTACGAGACGGGCGACCGGTGGGAGCTGGGCGACGTCGCCGGTGCCCGCGGCGGGCTCCAGCGCCTGATGGCGGTGAACGAGCAGCTCGGCACGCCGGAGGGACGCTGGATCACCTCGCTCGCACAAGGCGCCCTCTCCCTTTTCGAGGGCGACGTCGCCTCGGTCCGCCGCCACATGGCCGAGCAGACCAAGTGGTGGGGGCGGGTCGCTCCCGGCAACGCCCAGCAGCTCTACGGCATCCAGGACCTGGCCGTCCGCCACCTCTGCGGCGGCATGGAGGAGCTGCTCCCCCTCTGTGAGGCGATGATCGAGACGTACCCCAACGTCCCCGCATGGCGGACCGCGGTCGTCTTCATCGGCTGGGCCATAGGTGACCTCGAGCGGGCGCGCCGTGAGCTCGACGTCCTCGGCGCCGACGGCTTCCGGCTCCCCCTCGACGGCAATTGGCACGTCGGTGTGGCCCTGTGCGGCCTCGCCGCCCACGCCGTCGGCGACGTCGGTGCCGGCGAGCGGCTCTACGAGCTGCTCGCGCCCCACAGCGGCGCCTGGGTGTGCGTCGGCATGATCTCTGACTGCCTCGGCCCCGGGCACCTCTACACCGGGCTGGCTGCGGGGGCGGCGGGGCGGGCCGAGGTCGCCGAGCACCATCTGCGGGTGGCGCTGGAGCTGGTCGAGGCCGCGGGATCACCCCGCCTCGCCCTGGTGGTCAAGACGGCGTGGGCCCAGCAGGCGGCGCGCGTCGGCGACCGGCGCCGAGCCGAGGAGCTGGTGGCGCAGGTCGTGCGGGAGTGCCACGAGCGCGGCTACGACGGGCTGCGCGCCCAGGCGGAGCGGGTGCTCGCCCGCTGAGCGATCCTGCGTCACGTGGGTGGCGGCGCTACCGACTCAGTTCGGGAGGGCGCCCAGCCCGGCGCACAGCTCGAAACGTTCGCTCGGGGTCAGCACCTCGTACGGTGCGCCGGCGCGCGCGTTCGTCTCGGCCTCGATGACGTCTCGCTGGTCTCCGGGTGGCAAGTCCTGCACCGTCTCAGCGGTCAGCCCAACGGACCGCCCAGCAGCGACATGCGCGTCGAAACGGTGGAAGCGAAGCGGCGTCAGCCGTTCGGCCAAGAGCATCGCGGCGGAGGCACCGGGGGGTTCCCACGGCGGAGCCTTGACCGCGAAGGCCGGCCCCCCGGTGCCCGCCGCGCGGCGACCGCCCGGTGCACGAGCGCAGCCAGCTTGTTGCTGAGGTCCTCGTGATCCGCCCAGAGCTCATCGACGAGCAGGCCGGTAACCGCGTACAGCTCCGCGACGACCTCGCGACCCCGGTCGTTCAAGGCCACCGTCCCGCTCTCGTGGGCCGCGATGAGCGACTCGCCCACCAACTCCGCCACCGCCGCCTCGACCTGCTGGTGCAGCGTGTAGACGAACACGGCGTCAATCCCCGCCCGGTCCACGACACGATCCGGCATCGCGTTGCGGAGCACCGCCAACGTCTGCAGCCCCTGCGGGCTCAAGTTGAGGCGGACGGCCAAATCCCGCGCCCGCTCCGGCACGCGGCTCGCGACCGCCAGGCGGAGCCTGTCGATGACGGGGGCCACAGCGGCGGCCACAGCTGCCGGCGAGAGCACCTCGGTGGTCTCGCTCACGGCCTCAGTATTCCGGAAGGTGAGGACGTGGCCCTCGCTCCTATGCGACTCAAATCAGGAGATGCTCGAGGAGCACGGGTGACAACGGCGCCGGACGTTCACCCGCGACCGATTCGGCGATCTGCTCGCGGCCGGAACAACGCCGAATCGGTGCGCGGCCTCGTGTTTGCGGATGCGCGCAGCACCGAGCACCCGTATAACGGCAGTTCTTACGCGAGTCCGATGATCAGTCGCCACCTCGCGTGGTGCGATCGACCTGCGCTTCGATGCTGCCGCTTCGCGCATGCTGACCGCGGCGCGAGATGCCACGCTCCTGTATCTTGCAGCCGTGGCACGCATGGTCGCAGTGCTCGGCGGCGGCATGGCGGGTCTCTCCACCGCGCTCCTCCTCGCCCGTGACGGTCACCGCGTCACGCTCATCGAGCG
>JAUXRW010000092.1 GCA_030681555.1 Acidimicrobiales bacterium | reverse complement strand
GAGGCCCTGAACGTTGTAGAAGCGTGCGGCGCTGGCGCTGAACAGGTCGCGCTTGTCGTCTGGGGAGGCTCCGGCGGCGATGCGCTTGAAGGCGTTCCAGACCGTCACGTAGTCGGCGCCCCACCGGTCGACGGGGAAGTTGCTCTCGAACATCGCCCGGGCGGGCGTGAACGCCTCGATGCACGTCTCGACGTAGGGCCGCCACAGCTGGGCGAGCGTCTCCGATGTCGGCCGGGCGTCTGGGGCGAGTCCGGGAAACCCCGGGAACGGCATCGCAAGACCTCCGAGCTTGACCATGACGTTGGGGCAGGAGGCGAGCTCGCGGATCGCGTCGCGCCACACGTCGAAGCGCTCGTCGAGCCGGCCGCTATAGGCGCCGATCCCGAGCGGCGTCCCGACGTGGTCGAGCACGATCGGCGTGTCGGTGAACGTCCGGGCCAGGTCGGCCACCTCGCTGATCTGCGGTTCGAGCACCCAGGCGTCGAAGGTCAAGCCGAGCCGTCCGAGGTGTTCGAAGCCGGCGCGGAACGCGTCGTCCGTGTACAGCGTGGCGGGCGCGTGGACGAGCGCCCCGAGCACGTTGTCGTCAGGATCGTGCGCGCCGATGTGGCGGATACCGCGAAAGCGGCCATTGCCCGCTGCGATCTCGGCTTCGAGTACGGCGGCGGCGCGGTCGCCGATGGTGAGGTCGACGTGGCCCACGATGCCGGCGCAGCCGCGCGCGTTCCCGTAGATCCCGCTGGCGAACCGGGCGGCGGTGCCGTTGACGAACTCGACCTCACCGACCGGCGACATCTCGGGCGACGCGTCGGCTCGGTAGAACATGCCGCACTCGACGTAGACGGTGCCCACGACGTTGTGCCCGGCGCTCATGTCGGCGCGCAACTCTTCGAACAGGTAACGAGGGACGAGCCGCGGAATTGCCGCAAAGGGATGTGCGCTCTCGGGGAACGACCCGAGGAGCGGCTCGAAGTCCCACAGGTGGTGGTGCGGATCGATGATCGGTAGATCCGGCTCGAGGATGCTCTCGGTCATGTGTTGCTCCGTCGTCCGGGACCCGTGGCCATCTCATCGCCCGGCCTTTCCCCAGGTCCGGGCACCGGGCTCGGCGAACCACCCTAGGCTGATCGACCCGTCGCGACCCGACTCGTCCGTCGAACCGTGTCGCATCCAGTCGCCTCTCTGCTCCGAACCCGTCGCCGGAAGGGAACGCACGTCCCCGGCGGTGAAGGACGAGCTCCGCACGCGAGGCGCGTGCGGGCAGCCGAGCGACGACCGTGCGAACATGCCCGGCGTGCCGACGGAAGCGACGATGCTGGCCCCGTACCGCGTCCTCGACCTGACCGACGGGCGCGCCGAGATGGCGACGGCGATCCTCTGCGGGCTCGGGGCGGACGTGATCAAGGTGGAGCCGCCCGGGGGAGCCTCCTCACGACACGAGGGCCAGCGCGTCGCGGGCGAGCCGGCTGGACTCGGGAGCCTTCGCTTCCACGCGTTCAACCGGGGCAAGCGCAGTGTCGTCCTCGACCTTGACGACGACGCCGATGGCCGCACGTTACGCGACCTCGTCGCCACCGCCGACTTCGTGTTCGAGAACGCCGGGCCCGGCGTCATGGAGGAGCGGGCCCTCGGTTTCACCGCCCTCCGTGAAGCCCGACCAGACGTGGTGTACGTCGCCATCTCGCCGTTCGGCCAGGACGGCCCCTACGCCCACCACCTCGCTACCGACCTCACGCTTTCGGCCATGGGCGGGGCGATGGCGCTCAACGGTGAGCCGGATCGCCGTCCGGTGCGGATCACCGTCCCCCAGACATGGCATCACGCCGCGGCCGAGAGCGCGCTCGGCGCGCTCGTCGCCCACCACCGTCGACTGGCCACCGGCGAGGCACAGTTCGTCGACGTCTCCGTGCAGGCGGCGGTGTTCTGGACCGGCCTCAACGCCATGGTGGCCCACCCCATCCAGGGCCGCGACATCGAGCGCAACGGCACCGTGCTGCAGCTGAGCACGCTGACGACGCCGCTGTGCTACCCGTGCGCCGACGGCGACGTCGTGCTGATCGCCACCTCGGCGACGTTGACGGGCATGGTGCCGTGGATGGTCGAGACCGGTGCAGTCACCGCCGAGTGGGCCGCTCAGGAGGACTGGACGACCTACGAGGGGCGGATGCTCACGACCGACGACCTGGTCGTGCCGCTCGAGGAGGTCCGCGAGAAGATCGTCGAGTTCCTGCAGAAGCACTCGAAGCAGGAGCTCTTCGAGGGGGGCATCGCTCGAGGCGTGACGATCGCGCCCGTCAACACCGTGGCTGACGTGCTGGCCATGGAGCACCTGCACGTGCGCGACTACTGGGACACCCTCACGCTCCCGAGCGGCCGGACGCTGCGGGCCCCCGGTGCGTTCGTCAAGGCGACGGCCACCCCGGTGGCGTGGACCGGGTCGGCGCCGGCGGTCGGTGAGCACACCGACGAGGTGCTCGGCTCGCTCGATCCGCGGATCGTCACGCCCCGCACCCGGGCCGCCGAACCCGCGAGCCCGCGACTTCCCTTGGAGGGCGTCAAGGTCGCCGACTTCTCGTGGATCGGCGTCGGGCCGATCACGGCCAAGGCGCTGGCCGACCACGGCGCCACCGTCGTGCACATCGAGAGCGACTCGCCGCCCGACCGGCTGCGGCTCGTCGGCCCGTTCAAGGACGACATCCCGGGCATCGACCGGTGCCAGTTCTTCGGGTCGTTCAACACCTCGAAGCTCTCGCTCCATCTCGACCTCAAGCAGCCAGACGGCGTTGAGCTCGCCAAGCGGCTGCTCGCGTGGTGCGACATCGCTCTCGACTCGTTCACCGCCGGCACCATGGCCAAGCTCGGCCTCGGTTACGACGTCGCCCGCCAGCTCAACCCGAGCATCATCATGGCGACGACGTGCCTGCTCGGGCAGACCGGCCCGGCGGCCCGGCTCGCCGGCTACGGCTACCACGCCGCCGCAGTCAGCGGCTTCTACGAGATCACCGGTTGGGACGACCGCCCGCCGGCCGGTCCGTTCAACGCCTACACCGACACCATCGCGCCGCGGTTCCTCACGACAGCGCTGCTCGCTGCCCTCGACCACCGTCGCCGCACCGGCGAGGGCCAGTTCATCGACCAGGCCCAGATGGAGTCGGCGCTGCACTTCCTCGCGCCCGAGCTGCTCGACGTGCAAGAGACCGGCGTCAGCGCCCGTCGCAACGGCAACCACGACTCGCACCGCTCGCCGCACGACGCCTATCCCTGCGCCGGCGTCGACGAGTGGTGCGCGATCGCGATCGAGACCGACGACCAGTGGCGCAACCTGCGTGACATCCTCGGCCAGCCGGCGTGGGCGATGGACCCTGCGCTGGAGACCCTCGCCGGCCGCCAGGCCGCCCGGGCGGTCATCGACCGCGAGCTGGGCGCCTTCACCGAGCGCCACGACCCACGCGAGCTGATGGTGCTGCTCCAGGCAGCCGGCGTCCCAGCCGGCATGGTGCAGCGATCGAGCGACCACATGGAGGACCCGCAGCTCGCCCACCGGTCGTTCTTCCGCCGGCTCGTGCACCCGGAGATGGGCGAGGTGCCCTACGAGGGCCACCAGTACCGGATCCGCGGCTACGACAACGGACCCCGGTTCCCCGCCCCGTGCCTCGGCGAGCACACCTTCCAGGTGCTCCACGAGGTGCTCGGGCTGGACATCGAGGAGGTCACCCGCCTCCTCGCCAGCGGCGCCTGCGGGTAACCCGATCATCGCTGCGGCGGCGTGGGTGCCAGCGACGCCGTCAATCGGCTGACGGTGCGAGCGCTCGCACGGTGGCGTCGTTGCCGAAGATTGGTGTGCGGGCCGGGTGTCGGGCCAGTCCCACTCGATGATGCGGTCGAAGAACGCTCGGAGTGTCCCGAGCCGTTGGCGGATGGTGTTCGCCGTCAACGTCTTGCCGCTGGGTGCGCGACGAGCACGCAGCCAGGTCTTGAAGTCCTCGATGTGGATCCGCCGCACTTCGCGAACGCGCGGACGTCAGGGTGTTCATCGGTGAGGAACGCGACGAACAGCCGGAGGGTGTTGTCGGCGGCTTCGACGCTGCGCCGCTGCAACGAGACGCCGATCTGGGCGAGATAGCGGCGTCCGGTCACGGCCAGCTGCGGCGCCCGCATCGCGATCGCCGCCCACCCTCGGCCCGACGCTCGTTCCGGTTCGTCGACGACGTCGACCTCGACGGCGGTCACAGGCTCGCCGCCTGACGGTCGGCGTCGATCAACGCAACAGCGCGGAGATACTCGCCGGCGAGCCAGTCGTTGGCGAGGTGCAGGTAGATGGGTCGACTCGATCGACCGGTGACCGGCCTGTGCCTGCACGGCCTCGAGCGCCATCCCCGCCTCCCGCAGCCGGGTGAGACAGGTGTGGCGCAGCTCGTGACAGGACCCGTGCACGAGACCGGCGCGGCGGCGGGCATCGCCGACGATCCGGTCGAGGCCGTCCTCGCTCAACGGTTGGCCGCGGGTCGGGCCCTTCAACACCGAGAACACCCGATCGCTCGACGCGTCGGCCGGGCGCTCCGCGTCGAGATAGCGGGCAACGCTGCGGAAGAAGCGTTGCGACATCGGGATCAGCCGCTGATGGCCGCCCTTGCCCTCCGCGATGAACACCCGGCCCTCGCCCGGGCGGAGATCCTCGAACCGCAACCCGAGAACCTCGCAGCGGCGCAGGCCGCCGAGCACCATCGCTTCGACCATCGCCCGGTCCCGGTGCTTGCGCAGCGCCGCGAACACGGCGGTGACCTCGTCGGGCTCGACGATCTTCGGGAGCGTCCGCGGTGAGCGCACCAACGCGACCGTCCCGCCCCGCCGGCTCCGCGACCGACGCGTGGACAGCCCTTGCGGGACCGGGCTCACCGCGAGCTCATCGAGCATCACGAGATGACCGAAGAAGCCCGACATCGTCGCCAGCCGGCGTTGGATCGTCCGCGACGACAAGCCTTGGCCACCGTCGCCCAAGCGGATCACGTTCGACCGTCCCGGCTTCGGTTCGCGCTGGGCGGGGATGAACGCGAACACGTCCGCGGTCGTCACCGCCAACGCGTCCTTGGTGATCACGGCGAAGAACGCGCGCAGGTCCGACACCGTCGCCCGCACCGTGTTCGGCCGGCACCGCGACGCCACGAACGCGACATAGCGATCCAGCACCGGATCACCCAACGAGACGAGCTCGTCAGGCCGCAGACGTGCGTGAAGAAGACAGGGATCTCTGGTCAACAAGTCGGGCTCCGATCAGCATCGAGCCCGTCCGGATGACGAACTACGAAATGCCAGAAGGATCGCCGGCATATCTACGCATCGCGAGCGCGCAAGCAGCGGCAAGTGCACTTCCCGTAACGCGATACGCAGCCAGGGACCCGCTCCGCGAAGACGCAGGTCCAGCTACGTGCTCAGATCAAATCTGTACACGTTCGTCTACCTTCCGAAACTAGAAATCGCGCCGGCCTCGCAGCATCCGTGGCTACACCGCCTCAATGACCACTTGATCCGCGTACGCGGCGAGCGCGCGGAGATCATCCGGATCGGAGGTCATGACCGTCGAGCCCGGCTCGGCCAGGGCGACAACCAGCGAGTCGATGGCGGAGCCTCGCCGAGCGCGTGCCCGAAGTTGTCCTGCCCGTCGCGCTTTGGCCTCGGCAACGACTGGATCGACTTCGCAGCTCTTCAGCAGGCGGTTGATGTTCGCGTCCGTGCGCGCCGTACCTGCCGTCGACTCGGCAAGAACGACGGTCGGTACGACAGGTGGCCACAGGCCCTCCGCCCGTAGCGCCGCGATCAGCGCCGCAGCCCGGCGGTTGCGCTGGCTGAGGCGGCTGAGCCCACCCGAGTCGAGGACCAGCACCGAGGTTCAACCCGCCTGGCGCACGACCGCGCGATCTCGGATGCGGCGTGCGATCGCATCCGCTCTCGCGCGCTCGCGAGCGGAGGGCTCGCCAACCTCCGCGACGAGCTCCGCCAGATAGGCGTCCGCCTGCTCGTTGAGACGCTGGCGGCGGAGCTCGGCTTCGACGGCCTCCTGGAGCAGTTCGGACGCTGGGAGCTTGCGCTCCTTCACGGCCGCATAGAGCTCGTCCGGAAGGTACACCTGCATTCTCGGCATGCGCCTAACTATACACACGTTGCCTCAGGCGCGCGCCGACACCGAGCCGGCGTTGTGGGCACTCTCTGCGGCGGCAAGGGCCGAGCGTTATGGGCGCAGGTTCGGTGTGCGGACTCAAGGTGCACCGCACGTCTAGCCGTCGTTCGGGTCGAGCTCGAGTTGGCTCACCACGTGCGTGGCAACGGGGTGATGGGACCACGAGGTCGCGAGACGCCTGGGATCGCTCCACGGCTCCGACCTTGGCGGAGGGCGTGAGGGCAGACTCGTTGCGGTGATGGACATCGCTGGCCCTGGCCTGTTCGGGCGGAGAGACGCGGTGCGCCGGCTGTCGACGGTGCTGGATCGGGCCGCGGGCGGTATCGGCGGTGTCGTGCTCGTCTCTGGCGAGGCTGGCATCGGCAAGACCGCGTTGAGCGACGCGGTAGTCGTCGAGGCAAAGCGCGATGGGTGGACCACCGCGTGGGTTGCGGCGTCCTCGATGTCCACCGTGCCCGGACTGTGGCCGTGGCGCCAGCTGCTCGGCGCACTCGACGGCGGGGATCTACCGCCGGCGCCGTCGGGAGAGGGCGACCTAAGTGCCGCACGAGTCTCGCAGTTCGACGCCATCCTGCAGCGCGTCACTGGCGCGGCTGAGCGCGCTCCCGTCCTTGCGGTTCTCGACGACGCCCATTGGGCTGATCCGGCCACGCTGGCGATGGTCCTGCACTTCGCGGTGGCGTCGCGCTCGGTGCGCGGCTGCCTGGTGGTGACGTATCGGCCGGAGGATGCTGGGCCGGGCACGGCGCTGGGCGTGGTCTTACCGCGGCTGCGCCGCCTCAGCACCGAGATCGGGCTGACGGGGCTCGGCCGTGGCGACGTGGCCGCGCTCGCGGCCGAGGTCGCTGGTGGCGCATCGATGAGCGACGCAATCGTCGACGAGCTGGTCAGGGCGAGCGGTGGGAACCCGCTGTTTGTGTGTGAGGTCGTGCGCCTCCTGGGCGACCGGTTTCCTGCATCGTTCGATCAGCTCCCGGCGTCGCCCGCGATCTCGGCCATTGTGAACGAGCGGATCGACCAACTCTCTCAAGGGTCCCGGGAGGTGGTGGCGTTGCTGTCGGCCATGGGGGCCGACGCCGAGCTCCCGATCGTCGCCCGCGCTGCGGGTGCCAAGCCCGCAGAGGTGTTGTCCCGCCTGGGTGACGCCGTCGCTGCCGCCGTGCTCGTCGAGTTGGAGGGGCGCTTCGACTTCAGGCATCCACTGTTTCGCTCCGCGGTCTATGACGGCCTGGGCACCGCAGGACGGGCCGACGTGCACGCGCGGATTGCCGACGCGCTCGAGGCCGCCCGGGTTGACGGCGCCTCGGTCGAGGTCGCCGCGCTCGCGCATCACTACGGGAGGAGCGCACCGCTCGGCAACGCGGCCAAAGCGTCCAGGTATGCGGTTGCCGCCGGCGACGAAGCGTTCGCGGCGCTCGCCTACGAGACGGCCAGCCGTCGTTACACCCAAGCACTCGCCACGCTCGACCTCGAATCCGACGCCGGGGACCGTGTCGCCATTCTCCTCGCCCGCGCCGACGCCGACGCCGCCTGCGGACGGCATGCGGACGCTGCGGCGGGGTACGAGTCCGCCGCTGACCTCGCCGCTCGCAAGGGACGCGGGGTCGACCTCGCGCAGGCCGCGCTTGGACGAAGCGGCGGCGTTGGCATGGAGGTCGTGGCGGACGAGGCGGCGCGCACGATCCTCGAACGTGCGGTCGCCCAGATGGGCGACGATCAGGCGGAGTTGCGAGCTCGCCTCCTGGCTCGGCTGTCGATCGTGTGTGCGCCGACGGTTGGCGCCGCCGATCGAGAGGGACTGCTCGACGAGGCACGCTCGTTGGCTGCGTCCTGCGATGACCCGCTCGCGCTCGCTGACGTGGCCGTGGCCCGCTGTCACCTGCACGCGGGGCCCGAGGCGGTCGGTCTGCGGCTCGGCGAAGCGGCCACGGTGGTGAGCGAGGCGGCGGCCGTCGGGCAGGTTCGTCTCGAGCTGCTGGGTCGTCGGCTCCGGGTCGAAGCGCTGCTGGAAGCGGGCCGGCTTGTCGACGCGCGCGGCGAGGTCGCCGCGTACGAGGCGAGGGCCCGGTTGGTCCGTGACCCGCGCTACGACCACTTCGCCCCGTTGTGGCGAGCCGCGCTGGCGACGGCCTCCGGTGATGAGGCCGGCTATCGGCGCGAACGCGAGGTGCTGCACGACCTCCTCACCAACCTCCCCGAGAACAGCGACGGTCGCGTCCTGGCCGCGGTGCAGGAGCTGTTCCATTGCATAGACAGGGAGGACAATCCCGCTCGCGCTCGGGCAGTCTTCGCCTCCCTCGCCGGGTCGGTGCGCGCCGGGTTGCCGCCGCAGGTCGCGGTCACCGACGCGCTGGTCCGGGCCGTCGAGGGTCACATCGACGGCGCCCGCGTCGAGCTGGAGGAGTGGGCGGCGGAGATCCGGGCCATGCCCGAGGACGCCGAGTGGCTGCCGGCGGTCGTGCAGCTGGCCGACACGGCGACCATGACGGGCGAGCACGCACTCGTGGATTGGGCCCGCGAGCGCCTCGAACTGCACGCGGCGGTGTGGGCGGTCGAGGGCATCGGTGCCGCCATCCGCGGTCCTGCAGCTCGCGCCCTCGCGGCGCTGGCGAACTCGGCGGGCGACGATGCGGAGTCGGCGCGGTGGTCGGCACTCAGTGAGCAGCTGGCCGCGAAGGCCGGCGCGTTCGCGTGGGCAACCGTCGGGGCGACCGGTCATCACGCCGCGAGGTTCGTCAAGGAAGGTGACGTGTGGGTCGTCGACTTCGGCGGCGTGTCCGCTCGGGTGCGGGACAGCAAGGGCATGCGCGACATCGCCGAGCTGCTCACGCAGCCCGGTCGGGCCGTCGCCGCGTTGGAGCTCGTCACCGCGGGCTCTCCGACGGTGGCTCAGCCGGGCAGCGGACCGGCGCTCGACGCGACGGCCCGCGCGCAGTACCGGCGCCGGCTGGCGGAGCTCGAGGAAGCGCTCGACGACGCTGACCGTGACGGCGCCGTCGCGCGGTCTGCGGAGCTTGCCGCCGAGCGGGACATGCTGGCGGCGGAGCTCGCCGGCGCGTACGGCCTCGGCGGTCGGGCCCGGCAGGCGGGGTCGAGCGGCGAGCGGGCCCGCACCGCGGTGACGACCCGCGTGAAGGACGCCCTCCGGCGCCTCGATGCGGTCCATCCGGAAGCGGCCCGTCACCTCCGCCGGGCGATCAGGACCGGCACGTTCTGCGTCTATGACCCCGACCCGGCGCTCGTCTGGCAGGTCCGAGTCACCACCTCCTGACATCGTCAGCCCCAACCTGACGCCTTCGTGTTGACCGCATCAACACATGAGGCAGACATGGCCAAGATCGCGCCGCAGCAGGCGTCGCAGGTGGAGACGATGGACGGCTTCGAGGGCCGCTACGAGGACCTCGACGGCTACACCGTCGGCTTCGAGACCTACACCGCCGACGACGACCCGGCCCCGCTGTTCGCGGGACTTCCCGACGACGCCTGCCAGTGCCCACACTGGGGCGTCGTCCTCGAAGGCAAGCTCGTGTACCGCTACACCGACGGCACCGAGGACGTGATCGGCACCGGTGACGCCTACTACGCCCGGCCGGGCCACACCCCGCTGTTCTTCGCCGACACCCGCATCGTCGAGTTCAGCCCCACCGACGAGCTCGGCCAGACGATGGAGGTCGTGCTCCGCAACCTCGCCGCCATGCAGGAGGCCTGACGGTGACGACGGCCTACCAAGATCGGACGGTCGTCGCCGTCACCGGGGCCGACGACGTCCTGACCGCGGCGCTCACCGCTGGGACGCCGTACGACGCGGCCCGGCGCCTCCGGGAGCTGGCACCGCGACTCGACCTGCGCCACGCGCGCGACGCAACCGTCGGCGAAGGCCAAACCGTCATCATCGCCACCGACGCCTCCGGTGCGGCCCTGGCCCTGCGGTGGTTCGCACCCGGCACGCCCACCACGATCCACGACCACGGCTCCTGGGGTGCGGCGCTCCTCGTGGAGGGCCGCGACCGCTACGAACGGTTCGAGTCCACGGGCAGTGCCGCCGTGCTCGACGCGACCCTGTGGCTCGAGTCCGGCGACATCGTTTGGTGGCACGACCCGCCCGGCGACGTGCACCTCCAGGAAGCCCTGGACGACGGTGCGCTCGAGCTCGTCCTGCTCGGATCAGCGCCCACGTCCAACCGCAGAACCTTCACCGAGGCCGACGGGCTCGGCCCGGCGCGACCCCTCGTCGACGCCATGTGCCGCGCCTACCTCGACCGATCGTTCGCGTCCCTGCGCCCGCACTACCACGACCAGGTCATCGCCGACGCCTGCGTCCCCTCCTGGCGGTTCCAGGTCCGGGGACGGGACGATCTCGAGCGGCTCCTCGACCGAGAAGAGTTCGGCCTCGACGAGCAGCGGCTGCACTCGCTTCGTGCCTTCCCCACGGTCGACGGCTGTGTCGTCGAGATCGAGGTGCGCTTCCGCCACGGGACCGAGACGAGGCTGTGGCGCGACCTGCACGTCCTGCGCTGCCGCGACGCCAAGGTCGTCGAGCACCTCGTGTACTGCACCGGTCACTGGGACGCCGCCACCATCGCCCGACACGGCGTCGAGGCGAACCTCGTCCGGCCATGACCATCGCCGCCGACGTCATCGACCTCCTCACAAGAGTCACCGGCCGCACCCCGCTCGGTGACCACGACGGACGGTCCGGCGCGACTCTGGAACGGGGCCTGCTCGACGATCACCATCCCGTCGTCATCAAGACGGTCGTCCCCGAGCGCGACCTGACCTTCGCGCTCGGTAACGACCCGACCGGCCGGGAGCGCAGGCTCTGGGCCAATGGCGTGCTGGACGAGCTGCCAGCCGGCACCGGCCACGCGGTCATCGCCGCCGACTGGGTCGACGAGCGGCTGGTCACGGTGATGCGCGACCTCGGCGACTCGGTGCTCTCCTGGAACCGTGCCCTCAGCCCATCCGACCTGGATCGGCTGCTCGGCGCGCTCGCCGCCGTGCATCATCACTTCGCTGACCAGGCGCCGGGCGGCCTATGCGACCTCCGCACCCGAGTGTCACTATTCGCACCCGATCGGCTACAGCCCCTCGCCGCCACCCACCAGCTCGCGCGAGCAGTCCTCGAGGGTTGGCAACACTTCATCGACCTCGTACCGGCCGAGATCGCTGGCGCCGTGCTGTCGGCGCTGGAGCACCCAGACCCGCTCGCGGAGGTCCTCGGTTCCGGAACGACGACGATGTGCCACGGCGATGCGTGGCTCGTGAACATCGCCATCACGCCCGGCGACGTTGTCCTCCTCGACTGGAACCTGGCGACCCGAGGCCCCGCCTCGATCGATCTCATCGACTTCGCCGTCGGCTGCGCGTCACATGTCGACCTACCCATCGATGCCATCCTGGCGTCGGCCCGTGACGCCTGCCGCGACCTCGTCGACGACACCGTGTGGAACGCCACCATGTTCTGGGCACTCTGCGAACTCGGGTGGAACAAGGCACTCGACGCAACGACCCACCCCGACGAGACACAACGGGCGCGGGCTCGACACGAGCTGACCTGGTGGACTGCGCAGGCATACCCCGCGCTGGACGCTGAGCGCACGCAGCACACCAAGGAACGGAGGTAGGCGATGGATCTGATCAAGCCCGACGATGCGCGCTTCGACGAGGCGCGGACCGTGTTCAACTCGATGATCGACAAGCGGCCAGCGATCATCGCGCAGTGCGCGACGCCGACGGACGTGCGCGAGGCGTTGCAGCTCGCCGCGAGCCCGCGCTACGACGTCGCGGTGCGCGCCGGCGGGCACTCGGTCGCGGGGGTCTGCCTCAACGATGGTGGCCTCGTCATCGACGTGCGACCAATGAAGGACATTCAGGTGGACGCTGACGCGCGTCAGGTGCGCGTGGGTGCCGGCGTCACGTGGGGCGAGTTCGACCGGGCGACGCAGGAGCACGGCCTCGCCACGACCGGTGGACGGGTGTCGACGACCGGTGTCGCCGGCCTGACCCTGGGCGGCGGGTCGGGGTGGGCGGAGCGGGCGTGGGGCCTCAGCTGCGACAACCTCGTCTCGGTCGATCTCGTCACGGCCGATGGCCGCGAGGTCACGGCGAGCGAGGACGAGAACGCCGATCTCTTCTGGGCGCTCCACGGCGGGGGCGGCAACTTCGGTGTCGCAACGTCGTTCGTGTTCGAGCTGCACGACCTGGGCCCGCTGGTGACCGCCGGCCTGATGCTGTGGCCAGGGGATGCCGCCGCCGATGTGGCGCGCCAGTACCGCGACTTCGCCGCCGATGCCCCCGACGAGCTCGGCACGGCCCTGGTGTTCCTGACCGGTCCACCGGAGGAGTTCGTGCCGGCCCACCTTCAGGGCACGACGGTGCTCGGCATCGCTGGCCTCTGGGTCGGGGACGTCGACGAGGGTGCCGAGGCGATGCGGCCGTTCAAGGACCTCGCGCCCGAGGTCGACCTCGTCGGCCCGATGCCCTACGCCGACTTCCAGTGCATGATCGACGACCCGCCCGGCATGCGGAACTACTGGTCGGCCGACTACCACGACAGCTTCCCCGACGACGCGCTCGACGTCTTCGTGAAGTACGGCTTCTCCAAGCAGTCGCCGTTGTCGCAGCAGCTGCTGATCCCTTGGGGCGGTGCCGTCGCCCGCGTCGGCGAGGACGCGACACCGATGACCAAGCGCGCCACCACATGGATCACGCATCCCTTCGCTGTGTGGGAGGGCGCGGCCGCCGACGCCGAGAACATCGAGTGGGCGAAGTCGTTCCGACGCGACATCGCCCACTACGCGACCGGTGGCGTGTACCTCAACTTCATCGGCGACGAGGGCGAGGATCGCGTGCGGGCCGCCTACGGCGAGGCGAAGTACACGCGGCTCGCTGGTATCAAGGGCGAGTGGGATCCCACGAACGTGTTCCGGGGGAACCAGAACATCAAGCCCGCGTGACGCCCCGTCCTGCGCGGTCAGGAGCGAACGCGACAGATCGTTCTCGCGTCTGTTGGAGAGTGGCTGGACTGTCCCCGAACGCGCGGACATATCGACGTGGGGCATCGCCCCGAGGTGCCGCTCGGCCGCGATCGCGAACGCGGCTCAGCCGGCGTTCGGTGCTACGTCGATCGCCTCGGTAGGGCCGCGCGTTCTGGGGCACGCATCAGCAGCGAGCACCGGCGAGCAGATCGCCGATTCGGTGGGGCCCGGGGTATCGCGGCGAGCGGTCGTATGCGTCGTGATGAGGACTGGTCGTTGGCAGGCGATGTTGGCGTGCGTCAGGCCTTGTCGTGGCGCCAGAGCCCTTCGATCCGCCTGATCGCCTCGAGCGGGTCCGGCATGTCACGGATCTCTGTCTTGATGCGCTCGGCTGCGCGTCGGTAGCTCCGATCGTGGAGCAGAGCAAGAAGTGCGTCTCGAGCAGCCGCGGCCGACAGCTCGTGCTTGAGGAGTTGCCGGCCCGCCCCCGCGGCGACGACTCGATCGGCGTTGGCGTACTGGTCGGCGCCCTGCGGGAGTACCAACAGAGGGACACCAAACGCGAGCGCCCCGAGTGTCGTTCCTGCCCCTCCGTGCGTGACGATGGCGTCGCAGCGCGACAGCAGCACACCCTGCGGGATGTATTGGTGAACGAAGACGTTGTGTGGCTGCGGGCCAAGGGCGGCGGGGTCGTTCTGTCGACCGACGGTGATGATGAGGGCGAGGTCTTCATCACGCACCGCCTCGATCACGGTCCGGAAGATGTCGAGGTTTCGGTTCCAGACTGTGCCCATCGTCAGGTAGACGGTTGCCGCCGCGTCGATTCGATCGAGCCAGTCGGGTGGGTCGACGTCGGGGACGTGGGCGGCCGCGGGCCGAAGCAGCTGGACAGGAGCGAGTGAGGCGATCTCCGGGTTCTGCAGCGACGGTGGACACGTATCGACATAGAGATGGCGGAAGAGCCCCGCCTGGGGGTGGGGTGCGAGGCCTCGGGCCCGCCAATGAGGACTCGCTGCCTCACCGGTGGCGTGGAGCAGCGACGAGTCGATGAGGGCGCCGTAGCTGACATCCACGTACGGGATCCCCCGGGCGGAACCAACAAGTGGTGCGGCCAGCTCGGCCACCTCGTGGACAAGGAGATGAGGCGACCAAGAGTCAACAATCGACTCGAGATCGTGGGCTCGGGGCACCAACTCGAGGTTGGCGAAGATCTCGGTCAGGAAGAAGTGGCGCTGTTCGTTCCCAACCAGGTCCTCGAAGCCAGGGAACCGCGGTGCCCACTCGGCCCTGAAACCCTCGTCCGGCCCGGCGACGAACGCCTCGAAGCCAGCCGCCTTCGCTCGGGTGGCATACGGCTCGCCGGTCGCGAACGCGACGGCGTGGCCCGCGGCCGCTGCCTCCCTGGCCAGCAGTAGCAGCGGTTCGAAGTGACCGGCGAGCGGTCGGCACGTGAACAGCATCCGCTTCGCCTCCACGACGCAATCTTCGCAGGGCTGGTCTCGGCGGCGCCGCCAGATGACAGACCGATGGGGAGTGGTCATTCTCATCGAGTGCTCTGACGCCGCAGCTCGCTCGTCCCGCGATGAACCCCACACCCCGAATCGGACGCGCAGCGAGACTCCACGTATCAGCCAAGGGGTGTCAGTCGGCGCGAGGATCTGGGACGTGCAGGCTGACGGGAGTGTTGCCGAAGGCGCGGAGACGCGCGCCCGTCACGTGGCTCGGTTCCAAGAAATCGCAGCGGAGCTCCGGGCGCGGATCGACTGGCCGGCTCAGCGGCTGCGCGACGAGCGAACCCGTGCCCTGCGCGCGCTGGTCGCAACCGCTGTCGAACGGTCGCCGTGGCACCGGCGTCGCTTGTCCGGCATCGACGTCGACTCCTTGACGGAAGCCGACATCGTCCGGTTGCCGACGATGACGAAGTCGGACCTGATGGACAACTTCGACGAGATCGTCACCGACCCCCGGGTCACGCTCGACATGTGCGAGGCCGTCGTCGATGGTCGACATGGTGGTGACTACCTGCTTGGTGAGTACCGCGTCGTCGCTTCCGGCGGGTCGAGCGGTCGTCGAGGTCTCTTCGTGTACGGATGGGATGCGTGGGCGATGTGCTACGCGTCGATCGTTCGGTTCCAACAGCGCGACTGGAACAGTGACCCAACGCTTGCCGACGTTGCCAGAGTGACGGCTGTGCTCGGCGCCGCCGGCGGGGCGCACATGTCCGCCGCGCTGGGGCGAACGTTCACGAGCGACGACAACCCTCGCCATGCCGTGCCAGTGGACCAGCCGATCGAGGCGATCGTGGCGCGGTTGAACGAGCTCAACCCGACGATCCTGATGGGCTACAGCTCGTTCCTTCCGACGGTCGCCAGGGAGGCTGACGCCGGACGACTTCGCATCTCGCCGCGTCGCGTCGTGGCCATCTCCGAGCCGCTCCTACCGGAAGCCCGCGCCATGATCGAGCGGACCTGGGGCGCTCCGGTCGCGAACGGCTACGGCATGTCCGAGGGCGTGTTCACCGGCGCCTGCGGCCAGTCGGTGCACCTCCCCGACGACCTCTGCATCGTGGAACCCATCGACTCGAACGGCCGGCCCGCCGGCCCAGACGAACCCGGATGTGGCGTGCTGATCACAAACCTCTACAACCCGCTGCTCCCCTCGATCCGATACGAGGTCTCTGACGAGCTCAACGTCCTCGACGGGACCTGCCCATGCGGGTCGGCCATGACCCGCATCGCCGACCCGTTGGGCCGAACAGATGAC
The DNA here is from genome assembly GCA_030681555.1 of Acidimicrobiales bacterium. Lineage (GTDB taxonomy): Bacteria > Actinomycetota > Acidimicrobiia > Acidimicrobiales > VFJN01 > VFJN01. The sequence continues at coordinate 6,719 of JAUXRW010000092.1, read as the reverse complement.
GTCTTCACCTTCGGCGACAGCATCGTTGCCCATCCCCACGTCTTCCGGTCCGTGCTCGCCCACCCCGGAATCACCGAGTACCAGGTACGCCAGGCCGACCGAGGCGCGCACATCCGCATCGTCGCAACCCAGGTCGACCGGTCCGTCCTCCAGCACGAGCTGGAGCACAAGCTCGCCGGCCTCGGCCTTGCCGAACCACGCGTGACCGTCGAGCACGTGGACGCGATCGAGAGGCTGCCCACCGGAAAGCTCCAGCGCTTCGTGCCACGTCGACCCGCCACGACATAGCGCGCGATCAAGAGCCGCGCCCGAACGACGGTTATCGCGCCTGCCGAAGCCAGCTAGACCGTCCCCGAATGTGCGGACATATCCGAAGGGGGCATCGCTCCGAGGTGCCGCTCGGCCGCGATCGCGAACGCGGCTCAGCCGGCGTTACGTGACGGTGCTGGCGCTCCGTATCGTCGTTGTTAGGGGAGACCGCCGTTAGCGCTGAGAGCCCATGTTGGCATGCCCGGCCATCCGGTCCGGAGCCCCAGGCGGCGCGACGGGCAAGCCGGCGGTCGACGAACGAACGAGGCACGGAAACAAGGTCATGCCCCGAACCTCGCAGGGCTGGACGAAACACACGCGGATGCAAGATGGATCATCCGTGTATTAGGCGTTTGGGGGCGGTCCAAGGCCGCGCGAGGGAGGCGTCGATAGGTGGCACCGCACGGCGCCTGTTCGGCCTGGGCCCGTTCAACCTCCTCGAGACGAAGAAGACGCATGAAGCGCGGCTTGCGCCGCATGGCCGCTCAGCGAGCCCAGCCGCGCACAGGAGCCGAGCGCTACTTGGCAGAGCGTCGCCGAGATCCCGACTATCGGTCGGACTACGAGCGCGCGTGCGAACGCGTCGACGAGGTCGATGCCGTCATCCGGATCCTGGATGAGCGTCGAGAAGAGTTGCAGCTGACCAAGGCGGAGCTAGGGCGGCGTCGCCGGCGTGAAGCCGGAGGCGATCCGACCGAGTTGTCACCCATGACCTGGAATCATCTACTGACGAAAAAGGGACTCCGCGGGTTCCGTGGGTCGGGATCCGGGCTTGAGGGCGTGATCGGCTCGTAGATCCCGGGGCGTTCGCGTCTGTGGAGGGTGTCAGTGCGACGCGCACGTGTCGCTTCGTAGGTTCGGGGTTGCGACACCAACCGAGCCTGCGAGGAGCGAGCACGTGCGCGTCACCACAGCATTCAACAAGTTGTTGGCCATCGTCGGGGCCAGCGTCACGTCGGTCACCTTCACGCCAGAAGGCGTGGTGGTCGGGTTGCGCCGCCGCCGGCGGCGGCCGATCTGCCCGTGCGGGTGGAAGGGCCGGGCGGTCTATGACCGCTCCACACGCCGGTGGCGGCATCTCGACCTCGCTTCATCGAAGCTGTTCCTCGAAGCGGAGATCCGTCGGCTGCGCTGCCGGCGCTGCGACCGGGTCCGGACCGAGGCGGTGCCGTGGGCGCGGCCGTCGGCTCGGCACACCCGCGACTTCGAGGACGTCGTCGCCTGGCTGTGCCAGCACACCGACAAGACCACCGTCACCAAGCTGCTGCGCACGAGCTGGGAGACGGTGGCCGGGATCGTCGGGCGGGTCGTGGCCGAGCACCTCGACACCCGGCGGCTCGAGAGCATCGACCGGATCGGCGTCGACGAGGTGTCCTGGCGCAAGGGGCACCGCTACTTGACCGTGGTCGCCGACCACGACCGCGACGGCGCCGTCATCTGGGCCGGCGAGGGCCGCGACCACACCATGCTCGAACAGTTCTATGACCTGCTCGGCCCCGACGGCTGCACCCAGCTCCAAGCGGTGTCGCTCGACATGGGTGGCGCCTACAAGACCGCCACTGACAACCGCGCCGGCCATGCCCGTCAGTGCGTCGACCCGTTCCACGTCATCAAGCTCGCCAACGAAGCGATCGACAAGGCGCGGCGTCAGGCGTGGAACGTCGAACGCCGCGCCAACCCGGCACCAAAGCGGCCCCGAGGGCGACCACCGAAGGGATCGCCGCCGACGCCGACCAAGCCGCGGTGGGTCAAACACACCCGATGGGCGCTGCTCAAGGACCCCGACGCGTGGAACGACAACCAGCTCGCCGTGCTCGACGCGCTCCGCCGCGAACGGTCGGTCCTCTACCGGTGCTGGCAGCTCAAAGAGGGCCTACGCGACCTCTACCGGCTCCGCCACGAAGACGCCGCCGTGCACCTCGACTGGTGGCTGGCGTGGGCGTGCCGCTGCCGCATCCCCGCGTTCGTCACGCTGTCAAAGACGATCCGCGCCAACCGCGACCGGCTCCTCGCCGCCGTCGAGCTCGGCCTGTCCAACAGCAAGCTCGAAGGCCTCAACAGCAAGATCCGCTTGATCAACCACCGCGGCTACGGCCACCACTCAGCCGCCGCGCTCATCGCCATGATCTACCTCTGCTGCGGCGGCATCACCGTCCAGCTGCCCACAGAAAGGTGAGGACAACCACGAAAAACGTCAGTAGATGACTCCAGGGTCCGCTCTCTAGAACACGGTGAGCTGGACCTCCTGGCCGGCGAGGATGGCACCCGCGGTCGTGAGGGTGTCGCGCTTCACCAGAAAGTGCTGGCTCACGGCGTGGATGTCACGGAGCCGCCGCTGGAGGGGGCTTTCGAGGTAGAGCGAGCTGCCGCCGCCGTTGCGGTACGCCGTCTCGACGATTGCAACCGCTCGTTCCACCACCCACACCGCCGCCGAACGAGTGCGAGCTCGTTGCTCGAGGGTGAGGGGCTCGCCGGCGACGGCGGCGAGCCACACCTCGCCCGCGACCTCCTGGAGCAGGAGGCGCGCCGCCCGCAGGTCGGTGTCAGCGGCAGCGAACTCCCGCTGGAACATCGAGTTGGCCGCGAGCGGTTCGCGCGCGAGCAGCGGAACCTTGCCCGTCGCGAGCGCCACGATTTCCTCGATGGCACCGCGCGCAATTCCGATCGCCACGCTCGCGATGCCCAGCCCAAACACCACCGGCGGAGCGACGCGCACGATCGGCTCGTCAAGGGCAGGATGGTCGACCATCGGGACGAAGGTCCGCTCCGCGGGCACGAAGAGGTCATCGACGGAGAAGTGGTGGCTCCCGGTGCCACAGAGGCCCGACACATGCCAGGTGTCCTCGATGGTCACCTGGTCGGGAGAGAACACCGCGGCCCGGAACTTGGGACCGCCGTCGGCGAAACCTTCGATGCAGTTGCCGAAGAGCCAGTCGGCATGTTCGCACCCGCTGGCGAAACTCCACCGGCCCGTCACTCGGTATCCGCCCTCTCCCGGAGTGATCGACGCGCCCATCGGATTGAACGCGCCCGCGAGAATCGTCCGGTCCCGCCCGGCGTAGAGCGAGTCGAAGGTTGCCCTCGGCAAGGAGGCGACATCACACCACGCCGAGGCGCCGATCATCACGGTCCATCCCGCGGATCCGTCGGCGACGGCGACGGACTCGAAAAGGTTCAGCGCCGCCGGCAGGTCGCCGCCGCGGCCGCCGTGGCTGACAGGAAGAACAACGCCGAAGCAGCCGGCGCCGACGAGTTCGTCCAAAAGGTCGAGAGGAAGCCGGCGCGCCGCTTCGATCTCTGAAGCGCGTGCCGCGATCGTCGGGAGGATGCCGGCAACGGCGTCGATACGTGGGTCTGCTGTCAAGGTCATCGTGCTCTCCTCAGGGCCGGATCATCGGGGCTTCGGCGGCGTGGCGGGCGCGGAGATCGTCGTCCCATCCGCCGTTGCAGTAGCAGGTGGCCGCGGTGATGCGACCGTCAGCGACGTCGCAGAGCCAGATCTTCCGGGCCACTTCGGTCTTGGCGCCCCGCATGGTCTCCTCGTGTTCCATCACGAACCCGTTGGCCGACGGGACCACCCGCACCACCCGACTCGTGATCTCACCCTCGGCGATGGCGCGCAACTGGGCGATGAAGGCATCCGGGCCCTGCAGCTGGAACCGCCAGAAGGGAGGCAGGAGATCGAAGAACGCGTCCGCCGCGAACAGACCGTCTGGCGCCGCCAGGTTCTCGAAGCAGGAGTTGAACGCCGCGCTCAGCTGCTCGGCTCCGACCGCGTCCACCGTGTGAGTTGTGGTTGGCATCGCCCGTCCTCTCGTGGGCCGTCGGCCCTCGTGGAGCACGGTACGGATCGGACCCCGTTGCCCACATCGACCGGATCCACCATTTCGCCGGCGGCGCACGCGTGGTGGAAACCGACCACGCGTGGGCTCCGGCAGTCAGACCAGGCCGTGCTCGTAGGCGTAAGCGGTCGCCGCCGCTCGAGACGAGAGACCGAGCTTCAGGAACATGTTCTGCAGATGCCGAGCAACGGTGTGCTCGCTGATCACGAGGGTGGCGGCGATGTCGCGGTTGGTCTTGCCGGCGGCGACGAGCCGGAGCACTTCGCACTCGCGGTCAGTGAGCGGTACCTCAGGCGACAGCGGAGGGGAACCGAGGAGCCCGCCGACGACGGCGAGATCGGGACCGGCGCCGAGGCTCTCGAATGCAGCCCGCGCCCCATCGAGCTCGAGGACGGCGGTGTCCTCGTCCCCGAGGGCACGACACGCCAGCGCGACGCGCACTCGCGCTCGAGCCGAGTCATAGGTCATGCCGAGGTCGCGCCAACCCGTGCAGGCCCGCCGCAATCCGGTGAGCGCGGGCGCAGGCTCCCCCGAGCGCAGCAAGACGGAACCGGTGGCGTAGTCGGCCATCGCCCGCAATAGGGCGACGCCGCTTCGGCCGGCCAGGTTCTCGAGCTCGTCCGCCGCGGCGCGCGCAGCCTCCACGTCTCCGGCGGCAAGCAAGACCTCGCTCGCGGCGCCAAGGACGGCGGGACGGTCGAAGTGGCCGCGGCTCTCCTCGAGCATGCGGCGGACAGCCGCGGCCGCGGCATCACGATTGCCCTGCGCAAGTCGTAGGAGCGCGAAGCCCGGTCTCGGATCGCGCCCGAGCTCACTCCCCGCTCGGTACGCCGCCTCGGCTTTGTCGAACTCGCCTCGCAGTCGGTGCAACTCACCTTCCTGGTACAGGGCCATCCCAAGAGCAGGGTGCGGCGGATCGGAAAGATGACGTTGCGCCCGCTCGACCTCGGCCATCGCCTCCGGCCACGCGCCACTCGCCTGCAGCACCTGTGACCGGTGAACGAAACACTGGCCGCGGTAGGGCACGAGTCCTTGCTGTGACTCGCACCAACGCTGCAGCACATCGGTCCACTGCGCGGCGCGCCGGATGTCGCACGCCCGCATGCACGCGTCGATCACCGCGCAGTACACGATGCCGGCCGCGATGGGCGAGACGTCGCCGGTCGTGACCGCGATCATCACTTCGTCGAAGAGTTTCATGGCCGAGCCGATGTCACCCGCCGCCAACAGCGATTCGCCCCGGCTCAGTCGGGCCATGGCGAGCACGTCTTCGTCACCCGATGTGCCGGCCGCATCCATCTGGCGGATCGCAAGGGCCTCGGCGGCCGCGGCATCGCCGCCGCCAAGAGCGCCGAGGACCGCCGGGATGATCAGTAACGACTGAAGTCCAACGTCGTTGATTTCCGTGGCGATGCGCTCGGCGCGTGCCAGCCACCCACCCGCGGGTGCCATCTCGCCGCGCAACATGAGCGTGACCGCCAGCCAGAACGCACTGCGTGCCGCCGGCCCTCGCTCCCCTATCCGCATGTGCTCCTGGTGGGCGCGCGCAAAGGCGTCGGCGCTCTCGCGCTCTCGGCCGATCAGATAGGCGGCGACGGCCAGGCGATCGTGACCGCCCGCATCGAGTTCCTCACCGGCCGCGACGGACAAGTCGTAGGCATCACTCCACGCCCGGCGGGCGAACGCGTCTCGTGCTCGCTGCGCATCGCCGTCCACGGCTGCCATTCTCGTCCACTGAGTCAGGACCGGGAAGACGAAGAGCTGACGTCGAGGAGCGTCAACAGGCCGAAGCGCCGCCGCTAGGGCGGTGAGGTGGTATTCGCCCTCGAACATACGATGGTAGGTGGCTTGGATCTGCACCGCTCGCAGATCACGTTTCAGGGCGGCGGATGCAGAACTGCCCCAGAACACGCAGGCGGCTCGTTGGTTCGCCTATCTCCAAGGTGCCGTTGAAGGGCACGCCAGGACGTGCGCTCGCGAACGCGTCGGTATCCACGAACGTGGTGCCGCGATCCGCGTCACGGGCGCTTGGACGACGTCTGTGACCGCTCTTCACAGCGTGTAGCGGTACGCGTTCGTATACGTTCGAAAACTAGAAGCCGTCGAGCGCCTCGAGCCGATGAGCGAGGATCATGCGCGGCGGGTCGGAAGCTGCCGAGGGCACGCCCCACATTGAACAGTCTGATCTACGAGAACGTCCCCTCGAACCGGCGTTGGAGGGCACCTCCCACGGCCTCAGCAGCCGCGCGTTCTGTGACACCCGGTGGCGATGACGGTCTCGCCCCGAGCGCCGAATCGGTGCGCGGCCTCGTGTTTGCGGATGCGCGCAGCACCGAGCACAGCGGCAGTTCTCACGCGAGTCCGATGATCAGTCGCCACCTCGCGTGGTGCGATCGACCTGCGCTTCGATGCTGCCGCTTCGCGCACGCTGACCGCGGCGCGAGATGCCACGCTCCTGTATCTTGCAGCCGTGGCACGCATGGTCGCAGTGCTCGGCGGCGGCATGGCGGGTCTCTCCACCGCGCTCCTCCTCGCCCGTGACGGTCACCGCGTCACGCTCATCGAGCG
>JAUXRW010000084.1 GCA_030681555.1 Acidimicrobiales bacterium | reverse complement strand
CGACGATGTGCGGGTGCCCGTGCTCGCTGCCCACGGCACCGAGTCGGGCCCGCACCACCAGGAGACGGCGAAGCGGCTCGCCCGCGGCGCGCCGGTCGCCCAGCTGGCGGTGGTCGAGGGTTCGGACCACGGCTGTCACTTCAGCCACCCGGTGGAGATGGCGGAGCTCGTGCGCCGGGCGCTGGCGATGGCCGAGGCGCACGAGGTCGGCGACCCCGCGGGAGCCGTGCCGTAGGTGGGCAAGCTCCGCGACCTCCTGCGCCGCCGGAGCGGACCCGTGGCCTTCGTGCTGTCCGGCGGCGGCAACCACGGCGCGGTGCAGGTCGGGATGCTCCGCGCGCTCGTCGAGCACGACATCCACCCCCAGATGGTTCTGGGCTCGTCGATCGGCGCCATCAACGGCGCGGTGTTCGCGCAGGACCCCACCCTCACGGGGCTGGCCCGCCTCGAGGACCTGTGGCGGGGCCTGGCGGGGCAGGAGGTGCTCCCCAGCGGCCTGCTCCCCAGTGCCCTGGCCATTGCCCGGCGAGGTGAGGCCATCCACGGGAACGACCGGCTGCGGGGCGTGCTGCACGGCGTACTCCGGGCCGACCTGTTCGAGCAGCTGCCGCTCCGCTTCCAGTGCGTGGCCACCGACGTGCTCGAGGCTCGGGAGGTGTGGTTCTCCACGGGACCGCTGGTCGAGCCGCTCCTGGCGTCCGCCGCCCTGCCCGGCATCCTGCCGGCGGTCGAGATCGACGGGGTGCGGTACCTCGACGGCGCCATCGTCAACGACGTCCCGATCCTGCGGGCCGTGGCCCTCGGTGCCACCACCGTGTACGTCCTGCACTGCGGCACCATCGACCGGCCCCGGCCCGAGCCCAAGCGGCCCCTGGACGTGGTCGTGCAGGCGTACTGGGCGGGCCGCCGACACCGGTTCAAGACGGCGCTCGAGTCCCTCCCCCCTGGTGTGGAGGCGATCGTGCTCCCGACCGGTGCGACGAGCGCGATGCGCTACAACGACTTCTCGCGGAGCGGGGAGCTGATCCGCAGCGCCCACGTGGCGACCGAGCGGTTCCTCGACGGGACGGTCGAGGACCACGGTCCGCTGCCGCCCGACGCGCGACCGGGCGCGTCCACCAAGGACGCGTGACGTCGCCGCCTGTAGGTTCGGCGCATGTCCGAGGTCACGCTCACCACATCCGGTCCGCCCGAGACCGTCCTCGACCACGAGCCGGCGGAGGCGCTGGCGGCGCTGGCCGGCGCCCTCGAGCAGGAGGGGGCGGCCCGCCGGGACGCCATCGCCGCCGCCGTCGCGCGGTGGCCTCGGTTCCTCGACGGCTGGGCCCGGTTAGGCGACGAGGGGCGGGACGTGATCGAGAGCTACGCCGCCTACCGGGTGGGCTACCACCGCGGGCTCGATCGGCTCCGCGCCAACGGGTGGCGGGGGAGCGGCTACGTCCGGTGGGTCCACGAGCCGAACCGTGGGTTCCTCCGAGCGCTCGCCGGGCTGCAGCGCACCGCCGCCGAGATCGGCGAGGGTGACGAGGCCGATCGCTGTGCCCTGTTCCTGCGACAGCTCGACCCGTCGTGGCCGCCGACGGAGCCGGGGTGAGCTCCGGTACGCCCGCGCCCGGGTTCCCGACCGCCGGTCGGTCGGTCGACGGGATCGTCGCGGAGATCGAGAACGGACGCGGCGGCGATGCGAACTGGCGCGGGGGCCGCACGTTCAGCCTCGTGTACAACCCGGGGGACGAAGACCTGGAGGCGCTGCACCGCGCCGTTGCCGTCGAGTACCTCCACGAGAACTACCTCAACCCGTTCGCCTTCCCGAGCCTGCTGAAGATGGAGAAGGAGGTCGTTGCGATGGCGGCCGATCTCCTCGGGCTGCCCGACGCGGCCGGCAAGCTCACCTCCGGCGGCACGGAGAGCATCTTCCTCGCCGTCCAGGTGGCCCGGGAGCGGGCGCGCGACGCCAACGGGATCGCCGAACCGCAGCTGGTCACCGCGACGACCGCGCATCCGGCGTTCGCGAAGGCGGCGCACTACCTCGACGTCGAGCACGTGCTCGTGCCCGTCGGCGCGGACGGCCGCCTGGCGCCCGACGCCGCGGCGAACGCGCTGACCGACCGCACGGCGCTGCTCGTCGGCTCGGCCCCCTGCTACCCGTACGGCGTCATCGACCCGATCCCGGAGCTGGCGGCACTGGCCGCCGGCCGGGACGTCCTGTGCCACGTCGACGCGTGCCTCGGCGGTTGGCTGCTGCCGTTTTGGGAGCGGCTCGGGGAGCCGGTCCCGCCGTGGGACCTCTCGGTGCCCGGCGTGACCTCGCTGTCCGCCGACATCCACAAGTACGGGTGGTCGTTCAAGGGTGTCTCGCTCCTGCTCCACCGCGACCAGGAGCAGCTGCGCCGTCAGCACTTCCTCTACGACGGCTGGCCGGGTGGCCTGTACGGCTCCGCCACCACCGCCGGCACCCGTCCGGGCGCCCCGATCGCTGCGGCCTGGGCCACGATCAACCACCTCGGCGCCGAGGGGTACCTCCGGCTGGCCGGGCAGGTACGGGACGCCACCGTGCGGTTCCGGGCGGGCATCGAGGCGATCGACGGGCTGCACATCACCGGCGACCCGGTGATGGGCGTCATGGAGGTCGCCTCGGAGGTCCACGACCTCGCCGCGGTCAACGACGTCATGGGCGATCGCGGCTGGCACCTCGACCGCCAGCAGGGAGGGCTGCACCTGATGCTGTCGCCCTACCACCTCGAGGTGGCCGACGAGTTCCTGCGCGACCTCGCGGCGGCGGTCGCCGACCACGGTCCGAGCGCCGGGGTGGCGGCCACCTACGGGGACGCCGGCGTCGCCGGCTAGTCGGTGTTCGACGGTGCCGTGCTGTGCGGAGGCGAGAGCCGGCGCATGGGCGCGGACAAGGCGCTGCTCGAGGTGGACGGCGAGCCGATGGCGCTCCGGGTCGCAGGTGCGCTCCGTGCGGCGGGAGCCACGTCGGTGGTCGCCATCGGCGGGGCCGCTCGACCCCTGGCCCGCCTCGGGCTCGTGGTGCACCCCGACGACGAGCCCGGCGCGGGCCCGTTCCCCGCCACGATCCAGGCGCTCCGCACGGCCCGCGAGCCGGTCGTCTTCGTGGCGTCGTGCGACCTGGTGGCCCCGAGCGCCGACGCCGTGCGGGCCACCGTGGCGCGGCTCCTCGCCGCTCCCGACGCGCTCTTGGCCGTCCCCCTGAGCGGCGGCCACCGGCAGTGGACCCACGCCGCCTGGCGCGTCACCGCGCTGCCCCGGCTGGAGGCAGCGTTGCGAGCCGGCACGAGATCCCTCGTCCGCGCCGGCGCCGCCCTTCCGCTCGTGGAGGTCGAGGGCCTCGACCCGGGCGCGCTAGCCGACGCGGACACGCCAGCGGACCTCGACGGTGCCCGTGGACGCCTGCGGCCCGGGGGTAGCCTCCCGACGATGGACGTGCCCGAGATCGACGTGAACGAGCTGGCCAGCCGCCGGGCGGGCGGCGCGCCGCTGATCGACGTGCGGGAAGACGACGAGTACGCGGAGGCGCGCGTGCCCGGGGCCCAGCACATCCCCCTCGGCGAGGTGGCCGAGCGCGTCGACGAGGTGTCCTCCGAGGGGACCGTCTACGTCATCTGCGCACGCGGGGGCCGGAGCGCCAAGGCCGTCGAGCACTACCGCTCGGTGGGCATCGACGCCGTGAACGTCGCGGGGGGCACCCTGGCATGGATAGATGCGGGCCTGCCCACCGACAGCGGACCCAAGGGGCCGTGACCGGCCGACGGCAGGACGCCAGAGAGGGCCCGGCCCCCACCTACCGCTGGGTCGGTGACGACGGAGCCTTCGGCGAGGTGCTTCGCAAGCTGGCCGGGGCCGACGTCTACGGCCTCGACACCGAGTTCCACCGCGAGCGCACCTACCACGCGCGCCTCGCCCTCCTGCAGCTGTCCTGGCCCGACGGCATCGCGGTCGTCGATCCGTTGGCGGTCGACGTGCAGCCCCTGGCCAAGGTGCTCGACGGGCCCGGCCTGTGCGTGATGCACGCGGCCAGCCAGGACCTCGAGATCCTCGCTCGCGTGTGCGGCACCGTGCCCCGCCGGCTGTTCGACACCCAGGTCGCTGCCGGCTTCGCCGGGTACAGCAGCGTCGGCCTGGGGGCCCTCATCCAGGCCGAGCTGGGGATCAAGCTGCCCAAGGCCGACCGCCTCACCGACTGGCTGACGCGTCCCCTGCCGGAGGGCGCGACTGACTACGCCGCGTCGGACGTCGCCCACCTCCACGAGCTCCACGAGCGCCTCGTCGAGAAGCTGGAGGCACGGGGCCGGCGCCAGTGGGCCGAGGACGAGTGCGAGATGCACCGCACGCGGGCCGTCGCGCCGCCGGTGCCCGAGCGGGCCTGGTGGCGCATCAAGGAGGCGCGCTCGCTGCGGGGCCGGGCGGCGGCGGTGGCCCAGGCCCTGGCGGCGTGGCGCGAGCGCCGGGCGGCGGAGGTCGATCGCCCGGTGCGCTTCCTCCTGGCCGACCTCGCGTTGGTGGCGATGGCGCAGCGCCCGCCGTCGTCCGAGGAGGACCTGAAGCGCGTCCGAGGACTCGACGACGGCAAGCGCAAAGGCGGCGCCGCCCGTGAGCTCCTCGAGGTCGTCGCGGCGGGCGTGGAGCTGCCCCTCAGCGAGGTGCAGGCCCCGCCCGCGGAAGGGGTCGACCGCTCCCGCAAGGCCGCTGCCTCGCTGGTGAGCGCGTGGGCCGCGCAGCGGGCCCGCGACCTCGAGATCGACCCCGCCATCCTCGCCACCCGCTCCGACATCGAGGCGCTGCTCATGGGCGACGGTGGGCGGCTGGCCTCGGGGTGGCGGCACGACGTCGCCGGCGAGCCGATCCGGGCGCTGGCCGCAGGTGAGGCGTCGCTGGCCGTCGACCCGGGCGGCCGGCTGCTGCTGGAGACGCGCTCCGGCGAGCCGCTCGTCGAGTAGCGAAATGCCGCTGGGTCGAGGTCGAGCTCGAGCTCGATGGCGCGAGGAGCACAGCGGTGTCCGCCGGGAGCGTGCCCGTGAAGCGCCCGCCCTCGCCCTGACCGTCGCTCGCCACGTCCACCGTGCCTGCCTGCTCAGCCAGAAGCGCACGACGGCGTGCCTCGCGTCGACGACCTCTGAAGGAGCGGGGATGCACCTGGTAGACGACGCTGGGTCGCCACCACAGGACCGGGAGCGTTTCGACCGGGGAGCGTAGGTGGCTTGCGTAGGTGCACGGCCCTGGTGCCGCGCTATGGTGACGGTCCACCTTCCGCCCCACGAGCCTCGGGAGCGTTCCGTGAAGAAGGGACGTCATCGCCGCTTCGAAGAAGCGCGCAAGCTCAAGCAGTCGGGCCCGGAGTTCTTGTTCAGCAACGAGCCCCTCCGGACCGATCACGCCGACACCACCACCGACGGCGACGTCGAGCCGGAGGACGACTACGCCGCCTTGGCGCGGAAGTACGGCGCCTTCGACGACGACGAGAAGGCGGAAGAGGAAGCCTGAACCGGCGGTTCGGCTAGCGCCGTCGCAGGGCGGGGTGGGGGAGCAGCTGCCCCGTCCCCCGGGCGACCAGGTACTCCACGAGCAGTGCGTAGGCCACGGGTCCGACCAGCTCGACGATCTCGTCGCGGTTGCTCTCGTACACCCGGCGGTGGTCGACGAACGCCTGCGGGTCGTCGGTGCACCACCAGTGGAACTCGAAACCGCCGACACCCCAGTCGCGCCGCTTCCACTCGCGCAGCGTCGAGGTGACGTGCCCGTCGTCGTCCGTGTGCTCGTCGAGCCGCAGCGGGAGCTGCCAGCAGACGTCGGGCTTCCAGTCGAGGGGCCGCTCGCCCGCCTCCAGGGCGCCCCGGTGCAGGGCGCAGCCGATGCCCCCGGCGAAGCCGACGCGGTTGAGGAAGATGCAGGCTCCGTCGACCAGGCGGGTCTTGATCTCCCCCTCCTTGCTGCGCTTGGTGGGCCCGCCCTTCCGTCGGGCGACCTCCTTGTGCTGCCACTGCTCGCGGGTGAGGCGCGCGGCGTAGGCGAGGGTGGTGAGCTCGTCGTCCTCGTCGACGAAGTGGGCGCCGTAGCTGCAGCACCCCTGCTGCAGGTCCTCCGCCGGGCCGGTGAGCACGCCCTGGCAGCCCTCACCGAAGATGCACTTCCACGGGCTCGTCAGGTACGTCAGGTCGAACACCCAGGTGCGGTCCTCGTCGGGGTCTTCGAACGACACCCACTCGTGGAGGTCTTCGGGCACAGCTGCTCCTCGTCGGGGGGAAGGCGCAGCGTAGTGCTCGCCCTGCGTTGGGACGCGCCTACGATCGCACGGATGGCCGGCGAGTTCGACGACCTCCGCTCTCGCCTCGCGGCCATCTCCGAGGAGCTCGCCGACCTCGCCATGGTGCGCCTCCGCGAGTCCATCGACGCCGGCGGCAACGAGCTCCCAGTCGACGAGCGCCGGCTGACCCGGGCCCGCCGCGCGGTGGACAAGGCGGTCGGCATCCTGCAGGAACCGGACGGCTTCGACTGACGCTCAGGTGGCGGAGGGGAGCAGGTTCACAGCGTTGATCAGGGCCCGCAGCCGGCCGGCGCGCCGCGGGTCGTAGCGCATCACGAGGCGAGGCAGGTCGAGGTGGTCGCGGTCGCCCCGCTCCGCCGGCAGCGGCTCGGTGACCTCGATGGCGCCGTCGAGCAGGAGGTCGGTGAAGGCCTCGCCGAGCCCGGCGACCTCCGCGTCGGTGGGCACCTTGCGGAGGCGGATGACGAGCCGGTCGCCCACCCAGCGGATCGAGTGGTAGTTGCGCCAGAACCGCTCGATCTCCTCGACCGCCTCGGTGACGTCGTCGGTGACGAGGTAGAGGTCGTCGTCCTGCGGTCCGACCAGGCCGGCGGCGATGAGCTCGTCGTCGACGTACTCCTGCCACCGGGACCAGTACGTGCCGCCGGGGATGTCGAGGAGGACGACGGGTGCCGGGCTGGCCTTGCCCGTCTGCAGCAGGGTGAACAGCTCGAGGGTCTCGTCGAGCGTGCCGAAGCCCCCCGGCAGCGACACGAAGGCCGAGCTCTCCTTGATCATCATCAGCTTCCTCGTGAAGAAGTACTTCATCGCGACGTGCTGCTCGTTGGTCGCCAGCGTGGCGCTCAGGGCCTCCTCGAAGGGCAGCCGGATGCTGACGCCGAGCGCACGGTCGGGCCCGGCGCCCTCGGCGCCCGCAGCCATGATCCCCGGTCCGGCACCGGTGATGACCATCCACTCCCGTTGGGCGAGCTCACGGGCCAGGTCCCGCGCCTGGGCGTAGAGCGGATCGTGGGGTTGGGTCCGGGCCGACCCGAAGATCGTGACCTTCGGGACGCCGGCGAAGGGGGCGAAGATCTTGAACGCGGCGCGCATCTCCTTGAGCGCGCCGGCCGTGACCTTGAGGTCGAGCCGGTCGGCGCCGTCGCCGGCCAGGCCCACCGCCGTTCGGAGGATGTCCCGCAGGACGTCGCGGTTGACGGCGGCGCCGGCCTCGTCGAGCAGGCCGCGGATCACATCGTCGGTCATCAGGGCGTCAGCCTGGCACGGCTACCGTTGGGGCCGTGGCCACCTGGTGCGCCCGATGCGGCACGGAGGATCCGGCCGATGACATGAGCCCCGGGTGGTCCCTGGCCACCAGCGAGCGGGGCGTCCTGCGGCTCTGCCCGGCGTGCACCCGCGCCCACGTGCGGGACATCGAGGCGAAGCTCGACGAGGAGTGGTGGGAGTAGGGCGGGCAGCGGCGCGCCGGTCAGGGCGCAGCGAGGCGCACGGGCCGGCCGTAGACCGTCGTGCGCTCCTCGAGCGTGCGGGCGAGGGGCTCCACCCAGCTGCGGAACGACGCCTCGTCCATCATCGTGCCGTGGGAGGCGCCGGCGGCCCGGGAGATGTTCTCGTCCATGAGGGTGCCACCGACGTCGTTGGCGCCGGCCTGCAGCACCTGCGTGGCCCCGCCCTGTCCGAGCTTTACCCAGGACACCTGGATGTTGTCGATCCAGCCGCGATACGCGATCCGGCCGACGGCGTGCATCAGCAGGACCTCGCGGAACGTGGGCCCGCGGCGCGCCTTGTGCTGCAGGTAGATCGGCGCCGCCATGTGCACGAAGGGGAGGGGCACGAACTCGGTGAAGCCGCCGGTCTCCTTCTGGAGCGACCGGGTGCGGACGATGTGCCGGGCCCAGGAGCGAGGTTGCTCGACCGCGCCGAACATGATCGTCACGTTGGAGCGGAGCCCCACCGAGTGCGCCGTGCGGTGCGCCTCCAGCCACTCGTCCGTGGTGATCTTGTCGGGGCACAGGATCTGGCGAACCGGGTCGTCGAGGATCTCGGCGGCCGTGCCCGGGAGGGTTCGCAGACCGGCGTCCTGGAGGCGCCGCAGGTAGACGGCCAGCGGCTCGCCGAGGCGCTTCGCTCCCTCGGTCACCTCGAGCGCGGTGAAGCCGTGGATGTGGATCTCCGGGGCGACGTCGTGGACGGCTCGCGCGACCTCGATGTAGTAGTCGCCGTCGAAGTCCGGGTGGATGCCGCCCTGCAGGCACACCTCGGTGGCTCCGGCGGCCACGGCCTCCAGCACCCGCTCCTGGATGTCGTCCAGCGTGAGCAGGTACGGCGTGCCGCGGAGGTTGAGGGAGAGCGGCCCCTTCGAGAACCCGCAGAAGCGGCACTTGAAGGTGCAGACGTTCGTGTAGTTGATGTTGCGGTTGCGGACGTAGGTGACGGCGTCGCCCTTGGCCGCCCGACGCAGCTCGTCGGCCACCTGCGCCACGGCCGCTACCTCGGCACCGCGGGCGGAGAACAGCGTGGTGATCTCGTCCTCGCCCACCTCCTGGCCGAGGAGCACGCCCTCGAGTACCTCGCCGACCGGGCCGTGCCAGCCCCGACGCCCGGAGGCCGGGACCAGGTGGACGGGGTCCTTCGGTGCGCCGGAGTACCAGGCCGTGTTGCGGCGTCCGATCTGCACGACCTCGGCCCCGGTGCCCGCCTCCACCGCCGCCGCGATCTGCTCGGGGAAGACGCCGCCCGGGTCGTCGCGGCCGAGGCCCTCGGCGTCGCTGCGGTCGAGGACGGGGAAGTGGAGGGCGGGATCGAGCCAGCGATCGGGCTCGAGGGCGTAGGAGGGGTACACCGTGAGTCGCGGCGCGAGGGCGAAGCCGCGAGCCTCGGTGACCTCGCGCAGGAGGTCGAGGGCGGGCCACGGGCGCTCGGGGTTCACGTGGTCGGCGGTCACGGGGGACACGCCGCCCCAGTCGTCGATGCCGGCGCCGAGCAGCTCGCCGAACTCGTCGGAGAGGTTCGGCGGCGCTTGGAGGTGGACCTCCGGCGGAAGGATGACCCGAGCGAGGGCGATGGCCTGCAGGAAGTCGTCCGGCGGGCAGGCGGCGGCGGCGTGCATGGCGGTGCCGCCCTTCGGGAGGAAGTTCTGGACGATCACCTCCTGGACGTGCCCGTGCCGACGATGGGCCGCGGCGATCGCTTCCAGCGCCTCGACCCGGTCGGCCACCGACTCGCCGATGCCGACGAGGATCCCCGTGGTGAACGGGATGGACTCCGCACCGGCGGCGTCGAGAGTGGCGAGCCGGCGCGCCGACGTCTTGTCCGGAGCCCCGCGGTGGCAGTCGAGGCCGTCCCGGAGCGACTCGACCATCATCCCCTGGCTCGGGGCGACGGCCCGCAGCGTGGCCAGCTCCGCCGCCGACAGGGCGCCGGCGTTGGCGTGGGGGAGCAGGCCCGTCTCGGTGAGCACGAGCCGGCACATCGCCGCGAGGTAGTCGACCGTCGAGGCGTAGCCGTGCTCCGCCAGCCACGCTGCGGCCACGGGGTACCGGTCCTCTGGCCGCTCGCCGAGCGTGAAGAGGGCCTCGTGACATCCGGCGGCTGCCCCGGCGCGGGCGATGGCCAGCACCTGGTCGGGCAGGAGGTAGGGCGACTCCAGCCGCGCCGGCGGCTGGGCGAAGGTGCAGTAGCCGCACCGATCGCGGCACAGCATCGTGAGCGGGATGAACACCTTCGGCGAGAAGGTGATGCGGCGCCCGTGGGCGTCGTCGCGGATCTCGCGGGCGAGGGCCGTCAGCTCCGGCAGCGAGCGCTCTGCGAGGTCCCCGAACCCGGCCATCCGGGCACCCTACCGTCGCGCTGCGTCGTAGCGTGCCGTCACGATGGGGGTCCGCCCGAGCCAAGTGTCGGTGGAGGAGGTGACGGGGGGGAAGCCCCTCGTGCGCTTCATCGACCTGCCCCAGAGCCTCTACGGCGGCGATCCGAGGTGGGCGCCCCCGGTCCGGGCCTGGGAGCGCTACCGCCTCGACGCCCGCCGCAACCCGTTCTTCGATGCGGGGGAGGCCGTGTACCTGCTGGCTCGCTCGCTGGGTCGGCCGGCCGGACGCATCACCGCCCACGTAGCGGAGCCCGGAGGGGAGGGGCGGTTCGGGTTCTGGGCCACGGTCGACGAGCCGGCGGTTGTGACCCCGCTCGTCGACGCAGCCCAGGCCTGGCTCGTCGAGCAGGGGTGCACGTCGATGACCGGGCCGTGGTCGTTCGAGCCCGACGACGAGCCGGGCCTGCTCGTGGCGGGGTACGAGGCCGCCGGGCTGACCGGTCGGCCTTGGCACCCGCCGCACCTCGCGCAGTGCCTCGAAGCCGCCGGCCTCCACCCCGTCGCCGACCACCCCACGTGGCGCCACCACCTCGAACCGGTCCACCCCTCCCAACTGGTCGAAGAAGTACAGCAGGAACGCTGTACTACTTCGACCAGTTCGGGGGGTGGGGGCGGGTTGCCGGGGCAGGCGGGGCCGTACGTCGACCGGCGCATCGTCCTGGACGGGATCGCAGCGGTGCCCGACATCGCCGACGCCCTGCGGACCAGCGGGCTGCGCTCGGCGTGGGGGCTGGCCCGCCGCGCCCGAACGGCGGACTGGGACACCTGCACGGTGGTGCGGTGCGACGGCGACCCGGCCCGCCTCGTCCCTTCGCTGCTCGACGCGGCGGCGGCAGCCGGCTACCGGACCGTGATCGCGCCGTGGTCGGCCGACCCGGCGGCACCGCCGGAGGCCGTGCACCGCACCTATCGGCGCTCGTGGTGACGGGCGGTCGGCTCAGCCGGCAGCGGCCGGATCCACGATCCACACCACGCGGTCGGCCCGCACCAGCGAACCCGGGCAGGTCGGGTCGTCGGCCTGCACCCGGGCCAGCGCCTCGCGCTTCTCCTCGCCGCTCACCGTGACCAGCACGAGGCGCGCGCGGGCGATCCCCCCGAGCGTCAGCGTCATGCGCGGATGCGGGTTGACGCCGTTGGGGTCCTCGTTCATCACGACGAGCCGGCCCGGATCCGCGCCGACGGCGTCGGAGCCCGGGAACAGCGATGCGACGTGGCCGTCGGTGCCGAGCCCGAGGTGCACCACGTCGAGCCGGCCCAGCTCACCGAGGCGCAGCTGGTACGGATCGGGGCCCTCGCTGCAGAACATCGGGTAGTTCGCGTTCACGGCTCCGACGCGCTCGAGCAGGGCCTCCCGCACGAGGTGGTAGTTCGAGTCCGGGCTGTCGTGCGGAACGCAGCGCTCGTCGCCCCAGTAGACGTCGACCTTCCACCAGTCGATCTGCGAGCCGGCATCGTCGGCGAGGCGCTGGTAGCACGCCATCGCCGTCGGGCCGCCGGAGACGGCGAAGGAGAAGGCATCGTGCGGCCGGGCGTGGAACGCCTCGATCACGCGCTCGGCGAACTCGCCTGGGACGTCGTCGACGACGACAAGATCTCCCTGCACGTGGGCCTATCGCCTCGTGCCGAGCTCGTCGGCTTTGGTGGTCAACGCGCCGATGAGCTCGTCGAACGCCTTGGAGAACGAGGCCACCCCCTGCTCCTCGAGCACCTTGCCCACGTCGTCAAGGTCGACGCCGACCTCGGCCAGGTCGTCGAGCACCTGGCGCGCCACGGCCGGATCTGCATCGACGGTGCGAGCCGCCGTGCCGTGGTCCAGGAAGGCCTCGATCGTCTCCTCCGGCATGGTGTTGATGGTGTTGGGCCCGATCAGCAGGTCGACGTAGGTGGTGTCGGGGTACGACGGGTCCTTGGTTGACGTCGACGCCCAGAGCGGCCGCTGCACGCGCGCCCCGCGAGCGGCGAGGGCCTCCCAGCGGGAGCCGCTGAACGTGTCGAGGAACTGCTGGTACGCGACCTGGGCCTGCGCCACGGCGGCCCGCCCGCGCAGGGCCCGCGCCTCATCGGTGCCGATGGCGTCGAGCCGCCGATCCACCTCCGTGTCGACGCGCGACACGAAGAAGCTGGCCACGCTCGAGATCCGGGACAGGTCGCCCTCGGCTGCCTCGAGCCCGGCCACGTATGCCTCCATCACCTCGGCGTAGCGATCGAGGCCGAAGATCAGCGTCACGTTGATGCTCCGCCCCTCGCTGATCATCGTGCGGATCGGATCGAGGCCCTCGGCGGTGCCGGGGATCTTGACGTAGAGGTTGGGCTCGGCGATGCCCTCGTGCAGGGCGCGGGCCGCGGCCTCGGTGCCGGCGGAGTCCCTGGCCAGCTCGGGAGCCACCTCGACCGACACGAAGCCGTCGAGGCCGTCGCTGCTGTCGTAGACCGGCCGCAGCAGGCGGAGGGCCCCCTCGATGTCGTCGGTGACCAGCCGCCAGTACGCCTCGGTGACATCGGTGCCGCCGCCCACCAGGTCGCCGAACTGCTCGTCGTAGTCGGTGCCCGAGCTGATGGCCTTCTGGAAGATCGACGGGTTGGACGTGAGACCGCGGATGCCGCGGTCGACCCACCGGGCGAGCTCGCCGTCGGTGAGCCAGCCGCGGCGCAGGTTGTCGAGCCACGGGCTCTGCCCGAGCTCGCAAAGGTCGTTCAGACGGTTGGGTGCGGTCATCCGACCTCCAGCTCGTCGAGCAGCTGGCGGGCCCGCGCCGCCACGTTCTCTGGGGTGTAGCCCAGCTCGGCCAGGACCTGCTCGCCCGGGGCGGACGCGCCGAACTGGTCGATGGCGACGGTGTCGTCGGCCCAGCGGTCCCAGCCGAATGACGCACCGGCCTCGACGGCCAGTGTGGGCACCTCAGGCGGCAGAACCTCGTCCTGGTACTCCTCGGCCTGGGCTGCGAACAGCTCCCAGCACGGCAGGGAGCTGACCTGCACGCGGAGGCCTTCGGCGGTGAGCAGCTGGGCGGCGGACACGCACACCGCGACCTCGCTTCCGGTGCCGACGAGGACCACGTCGGGCTCGAGCTCAGGGACGACGGCGTAGCCCCCCCGGGCTACGAGGCCGTCGGCGGTGCCGGCGAGGACGGGGACGTCCTGGCGGGACAAGATCAGTGCGGTCGGTCCCTCGAGCTCCACTGCAACCTGCCAGGCCAGCGCCGTCTCGTTGGCGTCGGCGGGACGGATCACGCGGAGGCCGGGGATGGTGCGGAGCGACGCGACGTGCTCGATGGGCTGATGGGTCGGACCGTCCTCGCCCACGCCCACCGAGTCGTGGGAGAAGGAGTAGATGACCTTGGCGCGGGAGAGCGCGGCCAGGCGGATCGACGGCCGGCAATAGTCGCTGAAGACCAGGAACGTGCCGCCCACCGGCAGGACCCCGCCGTGCAGCGCCATGCCGGTCATCGCCGCGGCCATCGCGTGCTCGCGGATTCCGAAGTAGATCTGGCGCCCACCGGGCTCGTCGCGCGACTGCGTGCCGAAGCCCGTGAGCGCCGTGCCGGTGTTGCCCGTGAGGTCGGCGCCGCCGGCGACGAGCGCCGGCACGACCTCGGCGAGCGCCTGGAGGCACGCGCCGCTGGCCTTCCGGGTGGCGACGGCCTCGCCGGGCTCCCAGCTGGGGAGGCAGGCCCGCCAGCCGTCGAGCCCCTCGACGCCGAGGCACGCCGCCAGGCCGACCCGATCGCCCTCGTACGCCTCGTAGCGCTTGGCCCACGCCTCGCGCTCGTCGGCGCCGCGAGCGCCGGCGGTGCGATAGAGCTCCAGCACGTCGTCGGGGACGTAGAACGACTCGTCGACGGGAAGGCCCAGCACCTCCTTCGTCGCCCGGATGTCGTCGTCCTTCAGCGCGTAGCCATGGGCTTCGTGGTCATCGGTCTTGGTCGGGGAGGGGGCGGCGATGTGACTGCGCAGGATCAGCAGCGAGGGGCGATCGTCGACGTCGACGGCGCGGCGCAGCCCGGCCTCCAGCGCATCGAGGTCGTCCGCCACCTCGCCGAGGACCTCGACGTGCCAGCCGTAGGCCTCGAACCGTCGGGCGGCGTCGTCGGTGAGGGCCAGCTCGGTGGGGCCGTCGATCGAGATGTGGTTGTCGTCGTAGACGCACACGAGGTGGCCGAGGCCGAGGTGGCCGGCGAGGGACGCGGCCTCGTGCGAAAGGCCCTCGGAGAGGTCGCCGTCGCCGACGATGCAGAAGGTGCGGTGGTCGACGACGTCGGCGCCGAACCGCGCCCGCATCGAGCGCTCGGCGATGGCCATCCCCACGGCGTTGCCGATGCCCTGGCCGAGCGGGCCGGTGGTGACCTCGACACCGGTGGTGTGCCCCCGCTCGGGGTGGCCCGGCGTGCGGCTCGCCCACTGCCGGAAGTCCTTCAGATCGTCGAGCGTGAGGCCGAACCCGGTCAGGTGGAGCATCGAGTACAGGAGGATGGAGGCGTGCCCCGCCGAGAGGACGAAGCGGTCACGGTCGGGCCACTCCGGGTCGGTGGCGTCGTAGCGCATGATCCGCGTCCACAGCACGTGGGCCAGCGGCGCCAGCGCCATCGCGGTGCCCTGGTGGCCCGACCGGGCGGCGTGCGGGGCATCCATCGCCAGGCCCCGGATGACGCTGACGCCGCGCTGCTCGAGCTCCAGGGGGGTCACGCGGCCACCCTACAAGAGCGCCAGGCGCCGTCGGCCGGGTGGAGGTCAGCCGGCCGTCAGGGCCGGGTACCCTCCCCAAGGTGGCCGACCATGATCCAGCCCTCACGACGAGGGAGGCGATCCTGGTGGAGGCCCGGCACTGCTTCGCGGAGCACGGGTTCGACGGCACGTCCCTGAACGACATCGCCGCCGGCGTCGGCATCCGCAAGCCCAGCCTCCTGCACCACTTCGCCTCGAAGGAGGCCATCTACCGGGAGGTGTTCGAGACCTCGCTGTCCGACTGGATCACCCGCATCGAGGTCGCCGGGGACGATCCGGCCCAGGCGGGCTGGGAGAAGATGGAGTTCGTCCTCGACACAGCGTTCGACTGGTTCAGCGCCAACCCCGAGTTCGTGCGGATCATGCGGCGCGAGGCGCTCGACGGTCACGGCCACCTCGGCTTCGACCTGGGGGCCGTGCTGAAGCCGCTGTTCGACCGGGCCGTCGAGTTCTTCCAGCGGGAGATGGGGGAGGGGCACTTCCGCAAGCACGACCCCGAGCAGCTCATCCTCACCGGCCTCGGGGCCATCCTCGGGTACTTTTCGGACGTCCCGTTCCTCCAGGGCGTGCTCGGCCGGGATCCGCTGGATGAGGCGTCGCTGCGCGCTCGCCGGGAGCACATCCGGGAGTTCTTCCGCGCCACCCTCGAGCCGTAGTCTCGCCGCCGTGCCCACACTCTCCGAGGCGGATTCGAAGGCGCTCCTGGCCGCGCACGGGGTGGCCTTCCCCGACGAGCGCCAGGCCCATGACGGGCAGGGGGCCGTCGGCGCGGCCGCCGAGATCGGGCATCCGGTGGTCCTCAAGCTGGGCGGCGCGGCCATCGCCCACAAGACCGAGCGGGGCCTGGTGCGCCTCGCCTTGGGCGACGATGCCGCCGTGGCTGCCGCCGCCGAAGAGCTCCTGGCCGCTGCCCGCCCTGAGGACGGGGAGGTCCACCTGCTCGTGGCCCCGATGCTCCGCGGCAACCGCGAGCTGATCGCCGGGCTCCACCACGACCCGCAGTTCGGGATGACCGTGATGCTCGGCGTCGGTGGGATCCTGGCCGAGGCCGTGGCGGACGTCGCCTTTCGCCTCGTCCCCATCGAGCCGGTCGACGGGGAGGAGATGATCGCCGAGCTCGCCACGCAGCGGCTGTTCGCGGACTTCCGCGGTGAGCCGGCGGTCGACCGCACCGCCCTGGTCGAACTGCTCGTCGGGCTGTCCCGGGCCGCCGAGGCCGACGAGCGGATCGTCGGCGCCGACCTCAACCCGCTGATCGTCGTCGACGGCCGGCCGGTAGCGGTCGACGCGCTCGTGGAGCTGGCGTCGTGAGCACCCACCTCACGCCGGCGCACTTCCGGGCCCTGTTCGAGCCTCGCGGGGTCCTGGTGGCGGGCGTGTCCACCCACCCGGGCAAGTTCGGCTTCGTCAGCCTCCACAACATCCTGGCGTCGGGGTACGAGGGGACGGTCTTCGGCACGAGCCGCGAGGCCGGCGAGGTGCTCGGCACGCCCGTCGTGAGCGACATCGACGCTTTGCCTGACGACGCCATCGACCTGGTGTTCGTGTGCACGCCCGCCGCCGCCAACCCCGACCTCCTCCGTGCCTGCGCGAAGAAGGGGATCCGGGCGGCGTTCATCGCGTCCGCCGGGTACGGCGAGGCCGGCGTGGAGGGTCAGGCCATGCAGGCCGAGCTCGTCGCTTTGGCCGAGGAACTGGGGATGCTGGTGGCCGGCCCGAACGGGCAGGGCGTGGTCTCCACCCCGGCCCACCTGTGCGCCCAGATCGTGGCCCCGTACCCGCCGTCCGGGCGTATCGGCATCGCCAGCCAGTCCGGCAACTTCATCTCGTCGTTCCTCAACTACGCCGTGCACACAGGTGTCGGTGTCAGCCGTGCCGTGAGCGCCGGCAACGCCGCGGCGGTCACGATCCCCGACTTCCTCGACTTCTACGCGGACGACGACGCCACCGATGTAGCCCTCGCGTACGTCGAGGGCGTGCAGGACGGACGGGCCTTCTTCGAACGGGCCCTCTCGGTGGCCCGTCGCATGCCCCTCGTGCTGGTGAAGGGTGGCGCCACCGACGGGGGCCAGCGGGCGGCCGCCAGCCACACGGGCTCGCTGGCCAGCGACGACCGGGTGTTCGACGGCATGTGCCGCCAGGCCGGGATCACCCGGGCGGCCACCATCGAGGCGGCCTACGAGGCGGCCGCGACGTTCGCGACGCAGCCGCTGCCGAAGGGCAATCGAGTCGTGGTCCTGACCACTGCCGGAGGGTGGGGCGTGGTGACCGCGGACGCGCTGAGCCGCACGGCGCTCGACCTCATCCAGCTCCCGGACGATCTGCGGGCCGCCCTCGACGGCAAGCTCCCGCCGCGCTGGAGCCGGAACAACCCGGTCGACCTCGCCGGCGCGGAGACGCGCGACACCATCCCCGACGTGCTCGACCTCATCGTCGGGCACCCCGGAGTAGACGCGGTGGTGTACCTGGGTCTCGGCATCCAGTCGAACCAGGCCCAGCTGATGCGCGGCGGACGCTTCTACCCGGACCACGGCCTCGAGCGGATCGTCGACTATCACGAGCGGCAGGACGCGCGGTTCGCGCACGCAGCCGCCGAGGCGTCGGTGCGGTACGACAAGCCGGTCCTCACCGCCACCGAGCTCGCGGTCACCCACCCCGGCAACGCCGGGCCGGCCGCGGTGCGGGCCAGCGGGCGCCTCTGCTACCCGTCGGCCAACCGGGCGGTCACTGCGCTGGAGCACCTGTGGGAGCGGGCCCGCCACCAGCAGGTTCGAGCCCGGTAGGCCTCGTGCGGCTGCCGATGTTCCCCCTGGGCTCGGTGCTGCTGCCCTCGGTCGGGCTCCCGCTCCACGTCTTCGAGCTTCGCTACCGGGCCCTCGTCCGGGACTGCCTCGCCGGCGACCGCGAGTTCGGCGTCGTCCTGATCGAGCGGGGGAGCGAGGTGGGGGGCGGGGACATACGCTCGGACGTCGGCACCGTGGCCACCATCGTCGAGGCCGAGCAGCTCCCCGACGGACGCTGGGGGCTGCTGGTCGTCGGCACCCGCCGCATCCGCGTGGAGGCCTGGCTGCCCGACGACCCGTATTCGCAGGCGGAGGTCGCGGAGTGGACCGACGACCCGGTGGACGAGCGTCACGCCGAGCTGCTCGTCGACGTCGTGGCCCGCCTACGTCGCGTGCTGGGGCTGGCCGCCGAGGCCGGTGATTCCTCCGCCCCCGCCACGATCGAGCTCAGCGACGATCCGGTGCTGGCCGGGTACCAGGCCGTGGCCGTCGCGCCGCTGGGGGCGCTCGACCGCCAGCGCCTTCTGGCCGCCGCGTCCCCGTCCGCCCGCCTGCTCGACCTCGGCGCGCTGCTCGACGATGCGGCCGAGGTGCTCGAGCTCCGCATCGCCGGAGGCTGAGGAGGCCGGGAGCGCCGGCTCGGGGTAGTAGTCTCACCCGACCGTGGCCGCCCGATCCGACGCCGACCCCGCTGGGGGCTCCTCCCCGAGCCAGGGCAAGACCATCCCCGAGATCGGCACCGAGCTCTGGGAGCTGGCGTCGGCCTACGCGAAGCAGGAGACGATCGACCCGCTCAAGGGGCTGGGTCGCTTCCTCGGCTACGGCGTTTTCGGTTCCGTACTGCTCGGCATCGGTGTCTGCCTGCTGCTGCTGAGCGGGCTGCGGGCGCTGCAGACCGAGACGAGCACGACGTTCACCGGCAACTGGTCGTGGGCGCCGTACCTCATCGTCGCCGTGGTCGGCTCCGCGCTCATCGCCCTGGCCCTCCTCCGGGTCAGCCGACGAAAGGGACCAGGCGCATGACGCCCGCCGCCAAGCCGATCGATCGCGGGGACCTCGAGGCGAAGCTCCGCGAGCTCCAGGGCGGGGTCTCCGACACCCGCGAGTCCGTGCTCGCCACCGCCGTCACCGTGGGTGCGATCGTCGCGGTCGGCGTCGTCGCCATCGCCTTCCTCGTGGGTCGCCGCCGGGGCAAGCGGCGCACGACGGTGGTCGAGGTCCGCCGCATCTGATGCTCCTCTCCCTCCTCGAGCGGCTAGCCCTGCACCGGCGCCGCCCGGGGTCGCACCCCGCCTGGACCGCCGTCGCGCTGGCCGCCTTCCTCCTGCGCCGGCTCCGGAGCCGGCAGGTCAAGGAAAGCATCGCCCTCCGCGAGGAGCTCCGCCCCGGCGAGACCCTGATCATCACCCACACCGCGCAGCGTCAGGGCTGACGGTGCAGGTGCGGCTCCGCAACCCGAGGCGCGAGCTCGAGCTCCCCGGCCCGATGCGGGTGCACGCTCTCCTCGCGCAGCTCGAGATCGACCGCGAGACGGTGCTCGTGATCCGCAGCGACACGATCGTCCCGGGCGACGCCGTGCTCGGCGACGACGACGTCGTCGAGATCCGCCCCGTGATCTCCGGCGGCGCGTCGTGAAGTGCACGGTGTGCCGGGGCCCCGCGGTCATGGACGTGCGGCGGCACAATGCCAACTTCTGCGCCGAGCACTTCCTCAAGCTGTGCCGGGACCAGGTGGCCAAGGCCATCAAGGAGCACCGCATGCTCGAGCCCACGGACCGCGCGCTGGTCGCCGTGTCCGGCGGGAAGGACTCGTTGGCCGTGTGGGACATCCTCGTCGGGCTCGGCTACGACGCCGACGGGCTGTACCTCGGCCTGGGGATCGGCGACTACAGCGACGCGTCCGGCGAGATGGCCAGGCGGTTCGCGGCCGACCAGGGCCTGAAGCTGCTCGAGGTGGACCTGCCCGCCGACCACGGCTTCGACATCCCCACCGGTGCGAAGGCGGCGAAGCGGGTTCCCTGCTCGGCGTGCGGGCTCTCGAAGCGCCACCTGTTCGACGAGGCGGCTCGCACGCACGGCTACGACGTCGTCGTCACCGGCCACAACCTCGATGACGAGGCGGCGGTGCTGTTCGGGAACGTGCTGCACTGGCAGACGGAGTACCTCGGGCGTCAGCTGCCCGTCCTCCCCGAGCGGCACGGCTTCCCGCGGAAGGTGAAGCCGCTGGTGCGGCTCGGCGAGCGCGAGATGGCGGCCTACTGCGTGCTGCGCGGCATCGACTACATCGTCGAGGAGTGCCCCATGGCGGCGGGGAACAAGCACCTCGGGTACAAGGAGGCGCTGAACCTCATCGAGGCGGCCTCGCCCGGCACCAAGCACGACTTCTACTTCGGGTTCCTGGCCCGGGCCTCAGACCGGTTCACCCCCGAGGCGGAGGCCGAGCAGGACCTACTGCTGAGGTGCGCTCGCTGCGGTGCGCCCACGACGACCGAGCTGTGCGCCTTCTGCCGCCTCGCCGAGCGGGCCTCGGGAGGGCGGGCGTGAGCCGCGTCTTCCGGGCCGGCGAGCAGGTGCTCCTCATCGACACGAAGAAGCGCCGCTACCTCCTGATCCTCGAACCGGGCAAGGAGTTCCACTCCCACTCCGGCATCGTGGGGCACGACGCCGTCATCGGCGCCGCGGAGGGCACGAGCTTCCGGTCGTCCCACGGGATGCACTACACGGCGATCCGGCCGACGCTGGCCGACTTCGTGTTCAAGATGCCGCGCGGCGCCCAGGTGATCTACCCGAAGGACCTCGGGGCGATCCTGCTCCTCGCCGACATCTTCCCGGGCGCCCGCGTGCTGGAGTCCGGGGTCGGGTCGGGGGCGCTCTCCATGACGATGCTCCGGGCCGGTGCCCACATCGTCGGGTACGAGCTGCGCGACGACTTCGGCGCGCGCGCCCGGAAGAACGTCACTGCGTTCCTCGGCGAGTCGGTGCTCGACCGCTACCGCGTCGAGCAGAGGGACTGCTACGAGGGCATCGACGAGACCGACCTCGACCGGGTGGTGCTCGACCTGCCCGAGCCGTGGCAGGTGGCGCCGCACGCGGCCAAGGCGCTGCACCCCGGTGGCCTCGTCGTGGGCTACACCCCGCAGATCACACAGGCCGTGCAGTTCCGGGAGGCGCTGGCCGAGAGCGGGTTCGGCATGGCGGAGACGATCGAGGTGCTGCACCGGAGCTGGCACATCGAGGGCCAGTCGGTCCGACCCGACCATCGGATGGTCGCCCACACCGGCTTCCTCACGCACGCCCGCCTCCTCGGGCAGCCGTGACGCCCGGACCGGCCTGAGGCGTCACGCAGTGAACACGCTCGACCTCTTCGTCGTCGCGGCTGCGCTGGCGGCGGCCGTGGGCGGCTACCGCATCGGGTTCCTGGCCCGTGTCACCTCGTGGGTGGGGATGGTGCTCGGTGGCATCGCAGGTGCGGTCGTGATACCGCCGATCCTGCGGAGCATCGACGACCCGGCGCAGGGGCAGGTCCTCGCCATCGTGTTCGGCGTGCTCCTGGGCAGCGCGTTCGTGGGGCAGGCCATCGGCCTCCTGGTCGGTCACCGGCTGCGCGGTACCCTGCCGTTCGGCGGGCTGCGGCAGGCCGACCGCGGGGCTGGCGCGCTAGCCGGCGTCATCGGGGTCGTGCTCGCCTTCTGGCTGCTCCTGCCCGTGATGGCCGACTCCAACGGCTGGTTCGCCCTGCAGTCCCGCACGTCGTCGGTGGCCGAGGCGGTCGATGCCCGGCTGCCGGACCCGCCGAACACGCTCGAGACGCTGCGCCGCTACGTCGGCAAGGGCCAACTCCCCAACGTGCTCGGTCCGCTCGAGCCGGCACCGGACGTCGGGCCGCCGCCGTCGGTCACGGGGATCCCGCAGGCCGTCGTCGACGCCGTCGTGCCGTCCACCGTGAAGGTGCAGGGGGTGGCGTGCCGCCGGATCCAGGAGGGGAGCGGCTTCGTCGTGGGGGACGAGCTGGTCGTCACCAACGCCCACGTCGTCGCCGGCGAGTCCGACACGGTGGTGCAGCGCAGCGACGGGTCCGAGATCGATGCGGCGGTGGTGGCGTTCGACCCGCGTCGCGACCTCGCCCTCCTCCGGGCGCCGGGGCTCGATCGGCCCTCCCTCGAGCGAACCGACATCGAGACCGGGGGCGTGGGGGCGGTGCTGGGGCACCCGGGGGGAGGCCCCCTCCGGGCCGCGCCGTTTCAGGTCGCGCGCGCCGTGCGGGCCACCGGCACGGACATCTACGACGCCGCCCGCACCGAGCGGCAGGTGCTGATCCTGGCCGTGGGCCTCCAGCCGGGTGACTCCGGCGCCGCCCTGATCGACCCCGCAGGCCGGGTGGTCGGGGTCGCGTTCGCGATCGCCCCCGACAAGGACGGGGTCGCGTACGCGCTCGACATGAGCGAGCTCGAGGCCGTCCTCGACACCGACCTGTCGGCGCCGGCCGACACCGGCCCCTGCCTCCGCTGAGACGGACTGCGAAACGGCGGCGGGCTAGACGAGGCCGAGGGCGGTGATGGCGACGATCAGCGTGAGCGCGCCAACGAGGTCGACCGTCGAGCTGACGAGCGGGATCCCGTACGTGTCGGGGTCGATTCCGGTGCGGACCGCGAAGATCGAACCGTAGTAGGCGATGCTCACCACGACGACCATCGCGGCCACGCCGGCGAGGACCGACGCACCCACGAGGTACGCGGTGCCGGGCGAGCTCTCGCCGAGCAGGTGCGCGACGCCCGCGGCGCCCAGCCCGTTGAGCACGAACACCGGCAGGCTGAGCGCGGCGACGAACAGAAGGTCCTCCCGGGCCGCCCGGGACGGGACGGCGGTGGGTGGCGCCAGGCCCAGCAGCAGCTTGCTCGAGAGGCGACCCGAGAGGATGCCGCCGAGGGCCCCGGTGCTGGAGAGCTGGGCCGGCACCAGAATGAGCAGCGCGGGCAGGGCGCTGAACGTGACGAGGCGCCGCTCGAGCACGACGCCGGCCAGCCCGCTGATGCCGGCTGCGACGACCAGGACCGGGAGCGACGTCCGCACGATCCGCCGCAGCAGCGGCAGCGACGACAGGGCGCCGGCGACGAGGACCCCGAGGGCCAGCACGGCGAGGAGCCACCCGGCGCCGCTGCTCACCATCCCGAACCCGAGCAGCCCCGTGGCCACCCACAGGGCGGGGAGCGTCAGGACGTCGCCGAGGGTCGAGACGAGCGGCGCTGTGACGTTGTCGAGGTCCCAGCCGAAGCGCACGGCCCCTGCGGCCAGGCCCAGCGTCGCAGCCAGCACGGGCACCGACGCCACCGTTCCGCCCCCGATCGACACCAGGGCGAGGTCGGCGAGGCCGATCGTGGGCCCGAGCCCGAGCGCGATCGAGATCAGGGCGACGAGGCCGACGAGGACGAGCGACATGCCCAGGGTCAGGGCCGTGGCGGCCAGCACGTTCTGCCCGAGGAGGGTGGAGCGCCGGAGCCGGAGCTGGAGCTCGCCGGCGTGGATCGACGTCGACACGCGGTTGCCGAGCGACCCGAACACGTTGCCGCGCAGCCCGATCGCCGCCGGCACGAGGACGAGCAGCCCGGGGCGCCGCTCGAAGGTGGCGGTGAGCGAGCCCAGCACCGCACCGGCGAGCAGGCTCGTGGAGGAGTTCAGGAGGAGCGCGACGAGCCCCTGCCGGGCGTCAGCCCCGGGCAGGAGGCGGCGGCCGGCCATGGAGGCCGCCCACGGGTGGAGGACGCAGGTCGCGACACGGCGGCGAGGCTACCCGGACACGACGATGGGGCCACACGGGGCCCCATCGAAAGATGCTCTGGCGTGGACCGGGCTAGGTCACTCCACCTCGATGAAGATGCACTCACCGGGGCACTCCTCGGCGGACTCGATGGTGGCTTCCTCCTGGCCCGCAGGGACGGGGGCGATCGCCTCGGCGCCACCAGGATCGGAGAGGACCTTCTCGCCGTCCTTCACGTAAGCGAGGCCGTCGTCGAGGAGCGTGAAGACGGACGGCGCGATCTCTTCGCAGAGTCCGTCGCCGGTGCAGAGATCCTGGTCGATCCAGACCTTCATGATGGGGCTACCTCAATGTGGGGGTGGTGGTGACGAGGGCTGTCGCCAGCCTACCCCACCCGCGAATAAACACGGCAACTCTTGAAGAAACCCCGCGCGGAAGCCGCGGCACACGGGTGTAGGTTCTCGCGGAGGGACGTTTCGAGGGAGGTGGTCCCCGTCGACGAGTCCGACGAGCCGTTCGACGACCTGGCCGAGCTGGCCGAGCTCCAGGAGCACGCGAGGACCCTCGAAGAGGAGGTCGTGTCCCTCCGGCGACGGCTGCAGGACGCCCCCAAGCGCGTCCGCACGCTGGAGGAGCGGCTGCTCGAGACGAAGGGCCAGCTGGCTCAGGCGGTGTCCCAGAACGAGAAGCTGACGTACACCCTGCGGGAGGCGCGCGATCACATCGCAGCGCTGCGCGAGGAGGTCGACAAGCTCACACAGCCGCCATCGGCCTACGGCACGCTCGTGGGCGCGAACGAGGACGGCACCGTCGACGTGTTCACCGGCGGGCGGAAGGTCCGCGTGGCCGTCCACCCCGAGCTCGGCGATGAGCCCATCCCGCGCGGTTCCGAGGTAGTCCTCAACGAATCCCTCAACGTCGTGCTGTCACGCACAGCCGAGATGACCGGCGAGGTCGTCACCTTCAAGGAGCGGCTGGACGGTGGCCGGGCGCTGATCGTCGGGCGGGCCGACGAGGAGCGCGTCGTGGAGCTCGTCGCAGATCTGCTCGACGTGAAGCTCCGCAACGGCGACACGGTCCTGCTCGATCCCCGGTCCGGCCTGGTGCTGGAGAAGCTGCCCCGCCCCGAGGTGGAGGAGCTGTCCCTCGAAGAGGTGCCCGACATCGACTATGCCGACATCGGCGGTCTGGACGTCCAGATCGAGCT
The DNA here is from genome assembly GCA_030681555.1 of Acidimicrobiales bacterium. Taxonomy (GTDB): domain Bacteria; phylum Actinomycetota; class Acidimicrobiia; order Acidimicrobiales; family VFJN01; genus VFJN01. The sequence goes on along the minus strand of JAUXRW010000084.1, from coordinate 9,293 downwards.
CATCGCCGACGCGGTCGAGCTGCCCTACCTGCACCAGGACCTGTTCCTCGAGCACAAGCTGCCGGCCCCGAAGGGCATCCTCCTCTACGGCCCCCCGGGCTGCGGCAAGACGCTCATCGCGAAGGCGGTGGCCAACAGCCTCGCGAAGAAGGTCGCCGCGGTGACGGGCAGCGACACGGCGAAGTCCTACTTCTTCAACATCAAGGGCCCCGAGCTCCTGAACAAGTACGTCGGCGAGACCGAGCGGCAGATCCGGCTCGTCTTCCAGCGGGCCCGGGAGAAGTCCGAGGAGGGCTGGCCCGTCATCATCTTCTTCGACGAGATGGACTCGATGTTCCGCACCCGCGGCACCGGCATCTCGTCCGACATGGAGTCGACGATCGTGCCCCAGTTGCTCGTCGAGATCGACGGCGTGGAGGCCCTCCGCAACGTCATCGTGATCGGCGCCTCCAACCGGGAGGACCTGATCGACCCGGCCATCCTGCGCCCCGGTCGCCTCGATGTGAAGATCAAGATCGAGCGTCCGACCGAGGAGGCGGCGGCCCAGATCTTCGCCCGCTACCTCACGCCGGACCTGCCGCTCGACGCCGACACCGTGGCCACCCTGGGCGGGGGCGATCCGTCGAAGGCCGTGCAGGCGATGATCGAGACCACCGCCGCCGAGATGTACCGCACCGACGAGGCGAACCAGTTCCTCGAGGTCACGTATCAGAACGGCGACAAGGAGATCATGTTCTTCAAGGACTTCTCCTCGGGAGCGATGATCGAGAACATCGTGCGCCGGGCGAAGAAGCTGGCCATCAAGCGCCTCCTCGATGGTGGGACGAAAGGGATCAGGGTCGACGACCTGATCGCCTCGATCCACCAGGAGTACAAGGAGCACGAGGACCTGCCGAACACGACCAACCCCGACGACTGGGCGAAGATCTCGGGCAAGAAGGGGGAGCGGATCGTCTACGTGCGCACGATCGTGCAGCGCGAGACGGACGCCACCCCGCAGGGCGGCCGGTCCATCGAGCGGGTGACGACGGGGCAATACCTCTAGGTGGTGCGTCGCTGATGGCGCTGCGGAAGGTCCTGGGGATCGAGACGGAGTACGGGATCCTCGTCCGCGGGGGTGAATCGAACCCGATCGCCGCGTCGTCCATCCTCATCAACGCCTACGTCCAGGAGCTGGCCCGGGCGCAGAGCCGGCCGGCGGCCGGTCGGATCGGCTGGGACTTCGAGGACGAGCAGCCGGGCAACGACGCCCGCGGGTTCAGCGCAGACGGCACGATGCCTCCCGAGGTGGAGACGCACCTCGTCAACGCCGTGCTCACCAACGGGGCCCGCTACTACGTCGACCACGCCCATCCCGAGCTGAGCACCCCTGAGTGCGCCGACCCCCGGTCGATCGTGGTCTACGACCGGGCGGCGGAGCGGATCCTGCAGCGGTCGATGCGAGCGGCCACTGCCCTCCTGCCGGAGGGCCAGGAGGTGGTCGTCTACAAGAACAACTCCGACCGCAAGGGCAACAGCTACGGCTGCCACGAGAACTACCTGATGGACCGACAGGTGCCGTTCTCGAAGATCGTCGCCCACGTCATGCCGCACTTCATCACGCGCCAGATCTTCACGGGGGCCGGCAAGGTGGGGTCGGAGGTGGCGGGCCTCGGCAGCGACGAGGTGCCGTTCCAGCTCACGCAGCGAGCGGACTTCTTCGAAGAGGAGGTCGGGCTCGAGACCACGCTGAAGCGCCCGATCGTCAACACCCGGGACGAGCCTCACTGCGATGCCCAGAAGTACCGCCGCCTCCACGTGATCGTCGGTGACGCCAACCTCGCCGAGGTGGCCACCTACCTGAAGGTGGGCACGACGGCGCTCGTGCTCTCGATGATCGAGGACGACTGGCTCCGCCGCGATCTCCTGCCTGCCCGTCCGGTGCAGGCCCTCCGCCAGGTGTCCTACGACCTCACCCTGGCCCGCCCCATCGAGCTGGCCGACGGCAGCTCCATGACCGCGCTCGAGGCGCAGTGGGAGTACCTCGACCGAGCGCGGAAGTACGCGGAGGACCGCGGTCTCGCGTGCGTCGGCGGCGACGAGGTCGGCCGCGACGTACTGCAGCGGTGGGAGGCGGTGCTCACCGGTCTGGAGACCGACCCCGGCCGCCTGGCCGGTCAGGTCGACTGGGTGGCGAAGCGCCGCCTGATCGACGGGTACCGCACCCGCCACGACCTGGGCTGGGACGACGCTCGGCTCGCGGCGATGGACCTCCAGTACCACGACCTCCGGCTGGACAAGTCGCTCGCCGCCCGCGCCGGGCTCGAGCAGATCGCAGGCGACGACGAGATCGACGCGGCCGTCCACGACCCGCCGCCCGACACCCGTGCGTTCTTCCGCGGCCGCTGCCTCCAGCGCTGGCCGGACAGCATCGTCGCCGCCAACTGGGACTCGCTCGTCTTCGACGTCGGCGGCGATCCGCTGCGACGCGTACCGATGATGGAACCGCTACGTGGAACCCGCGCCCATGTGGGTAGCCTCATCGATGGGTGCGAGAGCGCCGCAGATCTGCTCGACAAGCTCGGGCAATAGGAGATCGAGGGTCACCATGGCAGAGCGTGAGCAGAAGAAGAAGCAAGCCCCCGCCAAGTCCGACGAGGCGGTCGAGGACGTCCCTGCGAAGTCCGAGCAGGGCGAGAAGATCAAGGCCGAGCTCGACGATCTCCTCGACGAGATCGACGAGGTGCTCGAGTCGAACGCAGAGGACTTCGTGAAGTCGTACGTCCAGAAGGGCGGGCAGTAGGGCACTCGCTAGCCTCGCCTTCGTATGACCCTTCCGATCTTCACGGCCTCTGACGACCCCGGGCCGAGCTTCGCCGAGCTGCTCCGACGGGTGCGCCCCGTCGAGACGCTGCCGCCGGGCGGGGTCGCCCTCGACATCAGCCACGCCACCACCGTCGTGGCGGTGCGCTACGCCGACGGCGTGCTGATGGCCGGCGACCGCCGGGCCACCTCCGGCAACCTCATCTCGCACCGCACGATGGAGAAGGTCTTCCCGGCCGACCGGCACAGCGGCGTCGCCATCGCGGGCGCGGCCGGGCCGGCCATGGAGATGGTCAAGCTCTTCCAGCTGCAGCTCGAGCACTACGAGAAGGTCGAGGGTGTGCAGCTCAGCCTGGAGGGCAAGGCCAACCAGCTGGCGACCATGGTGCGCGGGCACCTGCCAGCCGCCATGCAGGGGTTCGCCGTCGTGCCCCTCTTCGCGGGCTTCGACCTGCGCCGGGGTCAGGGACGGCTGTTCCAATACGACGTCACGGGCGGCCGCTATGAAGAGGCCGACCATGCAAGCACGGGCTCCGGCAGTCTCCACGCCGGCACGGTCGTGAAGCTCGGCTTCCGCGATGGCATGGCTGAGGAGGAGGTCGTCGACCTGGCGCTGCACGCCCTGTGGCAGGCGGCCGACGCCGATTCGGCAACGGGCGGTCCCGACCTCATCCGGGGCATCTTCCCGGTGGTCGCCACGATCACGCGCGAGGGCTTCACCCGGGTCGACGATGCCGAGGTGCGCTCCCGCTTCGAGGCGCTCCTCGGCCGCCTCACCGCCCAGCAGACCGGTGGCACCGAGACAGGACTCGCCACATGAGCGAGCTTGCGAGCGAATCGGCAGCACAGGGCCCACGTCGCCGCGCCGCGGCGGCGTGCTCATGTGGGGACCAGGCACCGACCCGGGGACTAACCACATGAGCGAGCTTGCGAGCGAATCGGCAGCACAGGCCCGCCGCGCCGCGGCGGCGTGCTCATGTGGGGACCAGGCACCGAGCCGGGGACTAACCACATGAGCATGCCGTTCTACGTTGCACCGGAGCAGGTGATGAAGGACCGGGCGGACTACGCCCGTAAGGGAATCGCCCGGGGCCGCAGCGCCGCCGCGGTCCTGTACACCGACGGCATCCTGATCGCGGCGGAGAACTCGTCCGCCACCCTGCACAAGGTCAGCGAGATCTACGACCGCATCGCGTTCGCGGGTGTGGGCAAGTACAACGAGTTCGACCAGCTCCGCATCGCCGGCGTGCGTCACGCCGACCTCAAGGGCTTCAGCTACAGCCGGGAGGACGTCGACGCACGCAGCCTCGCCAACGCCTACGCCCAGATGCTCGGCCAGATCTTCACCCACGAGATGAAGCCCATGGAGGTCGAGATCCTCGTGGCCGAGGTGGGCACCATCGAGTCCGAGGACCAGATCTTCCACATCCTCTACGACGGCTCGGTCGTCGACGAGGATCGCTACAGCGTCATCGGCGGCGACGCCGAAGCCATCGGCGGGCGGCTGGAGGCCGCCTTCGAGCCGGGCCTCGATCTCGGCGGCGCGCTGCGGGCCGCGGTGGGCGCGCTGGCCGGCTCCGACCGGCAGCTGGTGGCTCCAGAGCTGGAGGTCGCCGTGCTGTCCCGGTCGAACGGGCGTCGCGCCTTCCGCCGCATCGAGGACGACGAGCTCACCTCGCTCCTCTAGGTTCGCCCTGTGGCGGCGTTGCTCCGGTTCGAAGGGGTGTCGAAGCGGTACTCGGCCGGTGCGCGTGAGGTGGTGGCCCTCGACGGCGTCGATCTCACCATCGATGCCGGCGAGCTGGTGGCCCTCGTGGGCCGCAGCGGTTCGGGGAAGTCGACCCTGCTCCACCTCGCCGGGGGCCTCGACACCGCCGACTCCGGTCGGGTGCTGCTCGACAAGCGCGATGTCGGGTCGCTGAGCATCGCGGAGCGGTCGAAGCTGCGTCGCCGTGAGATCGGCTTCGTCTTCCAGTTCTTCCACCTGATTCCCACGCTCACGGTGGTGGAGAACGTGGAGCTGCCCCTGCTCCTCGACGGGGCCAAGCGGGGAGACCGGGGGCGTGAGCTGATCGAGCGCGTCGGCATCGGCCCCCGGGCGGACCACCTGCCGGGGGAGCTCTCCGGGGGTGAGCTGCAGCGCGCCGCCATCGCTCGCGCGCTGGTGGCGCGCCCGCGCCTCCTGCTGGCCGACGAGCCCACGGGCAACCTCGATTCGGCCAACGGCGAGGAGGTGCTCCAGCTGCTCCGTGACGAGGTGCGCACGGAGGGCACCGCCCTGCTGATGGTGACGCACGACGCCGACGCCACCGTTCGGGCCGATCGCTCGCACACCCTGACCGACGGCCACATCTCGTGAAGGGCGCGAAATCGTGCGCGTGATCCGGCTTCTCTCCCTGCGCCGGCTCCGCCTGCAGCCGCTGCGGGCGGTGCTGGCTGCGGTGGTTGTGGGCGCGGGGGCCTCGCTCGTCGTGTCGCTCGTGGTGCTCACGACGAGCCTCTCGCAGTCCGTCGAGGAGGCGGGCCGCTCCCTCGCCGGCCCCGCGCCCTTGCGGGTGATCGGGCCGGTGCCGCGCGGCGGGGTCACGCCGGAAGCGGTCAGCGCCATCGCCGACACCGAGGGCGTGGAGTCGGCCGTGCCCCTCGTGCAGTCGATCACTCTCGTCGACCCGGGCGAGCGGGGCACCGGCGACGGTGAGGAGATCTCCGTGATGATCCTGGGCGCGGATTGCCGGATCGAGGGCCTCGTCGGCGAGATCGGCTGTGATCAGGAGGCAGCGGCGGCCCTGACGGTCGCGGCGGTGGGCAGGGGCCTGGCCGACCGCATCGGCCCGGACGCCGAGGTGCGCACCAACCTCGGGCGGGTGCCGCTGGCCGACGCGGTTCGCGTCGACGACCTGAACGCCCTGAACGACGGCGCCGTGGTTGCCTTCCCGCTGGCCGAGGCCCAGCGCCTGCTGGGGCGGGGCGACGGGGTCGACCTCGTCTACGTGGTGCCGGAGGACGGCGTGGCGGTGGCGGAGCTGCAGCAGCGTCTCGAGCGACGGCTCGAGGTCGAGGACGACCTGGACCAACGGGTGCTCGACGCACTGGATCCGCCCCCGCTCATCGGCGTCGTGCTCGCCAACTTCCTCCCGCTGCTGTCGATCATCTCGCTGTTGGCCCTCGGCGTCGGAGCCGTGCTGGTGCGCAACTCGATCACGCTCTCGCTGGAGGAGCGCCGTCGGCAGACGGCCATCGTCGGCGCGCTGGGCGGGTCGTCGCGGCTCTTGGTGGTGGGCACGATCGCCGAGGTGGCCGTCCTCGGCGCGGTGGGTGGCCTCTTGGGCGTGCTCGGCGGGATCGCGGTGGCCGAACCGGTCTCGGCGAGCATGGAGGACTTCACCCAGAAGCTGGCGGGTATCCCGATCGATGTCCACGCCGGGCCGACCGCGTTCGTCGTAGCGCTGGTTGTCGGGATCGGCGTCTCGGTCCTGGCGGCCGTCGGGCCGGCCCGCCGAGCGGTGCGGATCGACGTCGCCGCCGAGCTGGCGTCGCGCGGGCGACGGGACGAGATCGCCCAGGGGACGTCCCTGCGGCGGCTGCTGCTGGCGGTCGTGCTCGTGTTCGCCGGGCTGGGCCTCTGCTATGTCGCGCAAACCGACGGGGGGCTCGAGCCGTGGCAGGCCACCCTCGCCCCCGGTGCGTTCCTCTCCACGACCATCGCCATGGTGTATGTCCTCGCCACGGCGGTGCCGATCCTCCTTCGGCTTGTCGAACGCCGGTTCCGGTGGCGGCGCGGGTCCACTCGGCTGGCCTTCGCCAACCTCGGTCGCGAGCCGCGTCGCACCGGCGTCATGGCCGTGGCCCTCGGCTTCGCCACGGCGGTCGGCTTCATCACCGCGAGCTTCAACGCGTCGGTGACCGAGGTCGTCACCGAGCAGCTGAGCCGCAACATGACCGGCGTCGAGGTGTCGAGCATCGAGCCCGACTTCTCGCTGAACAGCGAGGCCCGCCTCGATCCCGACGTGCTGCGCGAGCTCGGGGAGCTCCCCGGCGTCGACCGCATGGAGCGCGGCGCCTACCTCGTCGCCGGCAACCGGCCCGGCAACCTCGTGGGCGTCAGCGCCTACACGGACCCGTGGCTGGCCGGGGACATCGCGGCCGGCCGCCACGACCGCGCGCGGTTCGAGGCCGGCGAGGTGATCATCGGTCCGGGCCTGGCCCGGAGCGAGGGGCTCCGACCGGGCGACCTGCTCACCCTGGACACCCCGCAGGGCCCCGTGGAGCTCCCGGTGCTCGCCGTCGACTACAACGGCGACTTCGGGGGGCGGAACATCCAAATCTCGTGGGAGCTGATGGGCGAGCTGTTCGGTCGGTCCGCCCCGCTCACCGTCATCGTCGAACCGGAGCGGGGGACGGACGACGAGGTGCTCGCCCGCACAGTCCTCGATGCGGACCTCGACCCGGCCCTGCAGGTGCGCACCGTCGACGAGGTGATCGACCGGATCTCCGGCGAGGTGGCGGAGCAGCTCGCGTCCTTCGAGGCGATCCAGCGTGGCTTGCTGATCATGAGCTTCGTGGCGGTGCTGTCCACCCTGCTGCTCGTGGGGATCCAGCGGCGGCGCGAGTTCGGCATGCTGGCTGCGGTCGGGATGACGCCGAACGAGCTGCGCCGCATGGTGATCACCGAGGCGGCTCTCGTGGCTGTCGTGGGCACGGCGGTGGCGGCCCTGGGCAGCCTCGTCCAATACGGCGCCCTCCTGCTGATCACCCCGGTGGTGATCGGGTACCGGAATCCGTTCATCATCGACCCGTTGGCGCTGGTGCAGTACGCGGTTGTGGCCATCGGCGTCGCCCTGCTCGCAGCGCTGTACCCGGGCCACCGGGCAGCGAGGGTCGAGGTGCTCGACGCGCTGCGCTACGAGTGATCGGCGCCACGATAGGTTGCACCCATGGAGCGCCGGATCTTCGGTCTCGAGAACGAGTACGGCGTGACGTGCACGTTGCGGGGCCAGCGCCGGCTCAGCCCGGACGAGGTCGCCCGGTACCTGTTCCGCCGGGTGGTCTCCTGGGGGCGGAGCAGCAACGTCTTCCTGGCCAACGGGGCGCGCCTCTACCTCGACGTCGGCTCGCACCCCGAGTACGCGACGCCCGAGTGCGACTCCATCCTCGACCTGGTCACGCACGACAAGGCGGGGGAGCGGATCCTCGAGCAGCTGCTCGCCTCCGCGGAGCAGCGGCTCCGGGAGGAGGGCATCCGCGGTGTCATCTACCTCTTCAAGAACAACACCGACTCGGCGGGCAACAGCTACGGCTGCCACGAGAACTACCTCACGTCGCGCCGGGACGACTTCGGACACTACGCCGAGGTCCTCATCCCTTTCTTCGTGTCCCGGCAGATCTACGCCGGGTCCGGCAAGGTCCTCCAGACCGCCCGGGGTGCGATGTACTGCATCGCCCAGCGGGCCGAGCACATCTGGGAGGGCGTGTCGTCGGCCACGACGCGCAGCCGTCCGATCATCAACACCCGTGACGAGCCCCATGCCGACGCCGAGAAGTACCGCCGCCTCCACGTGATCGTGGGCGACTCGAACATGAGCGAGTACGCCACGTTCCTCAAGGTCGGGGCGACCTCCATCCTTCTGCGGATGCTGGAAGACCCGAGCCAGGTGCTGCGCGACCTCACGCTGGAGAACCCGATCCGGGCGATCCGCGAGATCAGCCACGACACCACCTGCCGTCGGAAGGTGCGCCTGGCCAACGGGCGGGAGCTATCCGCCCTCGACATCCAGTCCGAGTACCTCGCGAAGGCGCTGAAGTACGCGGAGACGAAGGACCTGAGCCCGCTCGAGAAGCAAGCCCTCGGCATGTGGGAGCACTGCATCACCACGATCGAGCGAGACCCGATGGACCTCGATCGCGAGTGCGACTGGGTGATCAAGCACAAGCTCATCGAGGGCTACCGGGCGAAGCACGACCTGCCGCTCACCCATCCGAGGGTGGCGCTGATCGACCTGCAGTACCACGACATCAGCCGGGATCGCGGGCTGTTCTACAAGATGCAGGACGCCGGCCTGGTGGAGCGCACGTGCACCGACGCCGCCATCGACGAGGCCGTGGAGCTGCCCCCGCAGACCACGAGGGCCCGGCTGCGCGGGGAGTTCATCCGGCGGGCCAAGGAGCGCAAGCGCGACTACACCGTCGACTGGGTGCACCTGAAGCTCAACGACCAGGCCCAGCGCACGGTGCTCTGCAAGGACCCGTTCCGGTCCCGCGACGAGCGGGTCGAGAAGCTCATCGCCTCCCTGTAGTGCCCACCTTCCGCACGGGGACGGTCACCGCGCTGCTGGAGGAGCGAGCCGGCCTGCAGCGCGTCGACACGGACCTCGGTCGGGCCTACGTGCTCACCCAGCTCACCGGCACCGTGGCGGTGGGCCACCGCGTGGTGCTCAACACCACGGCCGTCGACCTCGGGCTCGGCACCGGCGGCTGGCACGTCGTGCACTGGA
>JAUXRW010000080.1 GCA_030681555.1 Acidimicrobiales bacterium | reverse complement strand
GGTGTACACCGTCGCCACCGACTACATCATCGGTCGCGAGCCGTCCGACGATCCTGCGGTCGCGCGTGGCGCGACTGGGTTGGCGATCGACGACGCGGACCGCACCGTGTCTCGCGTCCACGCTGAGCTCCGGATCGAGGGATGGGACCTCTACGTGCTCGACCGAGGCTCGAGCAACGGCACCTTCCTCCTCCACCCTCATGAGACGTCGAGGGAGCGCGTCGGCCCGGAGCCGATGTACGTCCCGCCGGGGGCAATGCTCCAGCTCGGTCAGCGGACCCTCTCCTTCGAGCCCTACCACCAGACCCCAGCCGCCCGGCTCTGAACGGAGCCACTCCCGCGACCAGCCGCCGTCTTTGGCAGACCTTCAGCGGGCGTTCAGGGCTCCATCGGATGCTCGTTCGAGTCCTCGCAACGAGCGAGAACCCCAAGCAGGAGACGAGACCATGATCAAGCGCAGCACCTGGAGGACTCGACCGCTAGCCCTCGCGAGCGTCGTCGTCCTGACGACGGTCCTCGGTGGCCTTGCGGCATGCGGCGACGACGATGACGAGGCGGCATCCCCCACTAGCACTCGTTCGGCCGAACGTGACCGCCGTGTCGGTGACCGGCTCGAGGACCAGCCCGGAGCGATGCTGGAAGACGTCGAGGCCGAGGTTGCCCAGCTCGAGGACTTCGATCAGCTTCTGCACCGGTACGGCGAGCAGGCGAACCCGGCCGGCGCGACGAACTGGCAGTCGATCCACGAGCTCCTCGAGTTCGTGATCCGAGACGCGGACGGCATGTGGAGCAACGCCTTTCGCGAGGCCGGGCTCCCCGAGCCTTTCGTCAACTACGTCTTTCCCGCGCCAGGCGAGTCCGTACCCAGCACGTGCGGGGCGAGTGGCGACCGATCCGCCTCGTACTGCCCGGCCGACGACCAGATCATCGTGTCCCAGGCGGTCGCGCGCGACCTCTGGAACGGCGACCTCGTCGGCCCGGACGGGCAGACGATCGGATACGGCGGGGACTTCGCCCCGGCGTTCATCGTCGCCCACGAGATGGCCCACAGCATCCAATCCGAGCTCAACGTCCTGGGCAACTACCCGGTGCCGGCGCAGGAGAAGCACGCCGACTGCCTGGCCGGCCTGTGGACTCGGGATGCCATCGATCGGTACCTGCTGGATCCTGTGACCTCGAGGAGGGGTTGGCCGCCGCGTTCGTCGTCGGCGACTCGCTCTTCGGGCACCCCGACCACCACGGCACCTCGCAGGAGCGAATGGATGCATTCACCCTCGGTTGGTCGTACGGCGACTTCCAGGCGTGCACCGACACCTATCTCGGGTGACCCTCGAGCGGGCGAGATGAGGGCCGGCCCCGCGGGGCCGGCCCTCATCCGCGGGAGACGAAGCGCAATCGCGCTGGGCCGATGCCGATCTCGTCCCCGTCAGCGAGGCGCGCCCGGACGATCCGCTCGCCATTGACGGTCGTACCGTTCGTCGAACCCTGGTCGACGAGGACGTGCTCGCCCCCGGCCACGCGGATCTCGGCGTGCGAACGGCTCACCTTGTCCCCCTCGATGACAACGTGCCGGTCGGCGCTGCGCCCAATCGTTGTCACCGCCTCCACGAGCGCGAGCAGCTCGCCGCCCGCCTCCAGCCACGCCGAGGGGACGACGATGCCTCCGGTCCGGACAGTGGGTCGCTCCGCGACGAGCCTCGGTGGCGCGGCGAGGGCCAAACCGGGCGCGTGATCGAGGATGTCCGCCTCGAGGGCTCGGAGCGCCGGTGAAGGGCTGATGCCGAGCTCGTCGACCAGCACGCGGCGACCTTCCTGGTACACCTCGAGTGCCTCAGCCTGCCGCCCGCAGCGGTAGAGCGCCATCATCAGGAGACCCCGGCGACGCTCGTTGAAGGGGTCGACAGAGACTCCGGCCGTCAGCGCAGCCAGCTCCTCGGCATGGCGCTCCAACCCCAGGGCTACCTCGGCCCGGTCGTCGAAGGCCGTGTCCCTCAGCGAGGCGAGCCCGGCAGCCAGGTTCCGGGCCAGGTCGTCGCCGGCGATGTCGGAGAGGGGCTCGCCGCGCCAGCAGGCCAGCGCGGCATCGAGCTCGGCCACAGCTCCCGCCGGGTCGGAAGGGATGAGCGCCCGGGCCCGCTCGAGGAGCCGTCGGACCCGCAGGAGGTCGTGTGCCCCTTCGGGGACCGAGAGCAGGTACCCAGGCCGCTGCGTGACGATCATGTCCTTCCCTAGCCAGGCCGCAGCGGGTGCGAGTGCGCGCCGGAGGTGCGACACATGCACCTGCACGGTCGCCGCAGCTCCGTCGCTGGCGCCCTCCCCCCAGATCACATCGATGATGCGGTTCATGGGCACGACCCGATTCGGCTCGGCGGCGAGGACCGCCAGGACGGCCCGTGGCCTCGGTCCGCCGAGGTGGAGCGGGACACCGCCGACCCGAACCTCCAGGGGTCCGAGGACCAGTACCTCCACGCCGGAGTCCGCCGCCTCGCCACGTGACCCCGCCACTCCCGCGACTCTAAGGGATCCCGAGGGGCTGATCGGCCTGGTGCCGTAGGCTCGCGGGCGCTGGGGCACCAGAGTCGAGGGGCGATGGGGAACGCAGGACAGGGCAACCCGCTTTGGACGTTCGGGCGGGCCGGGCGACGACTGAGATGGCTCACGCTGGGGTCGGCGGCCTTTTGCGTGGGAGGCGCTGCCACAGCCGTATCCGAGATCGACGCGTTCCAGCGGCTAGCGGGCCTGCTCGCCGTGCCGCTCTTCGGCGTGGGGTTCGTTGTGTGCATGCGACAGCTGCGCCAGGGTGGACCTGCGCTGTGGCTCGACGCCGTCGGCATTCACGACGGGGCGATGTCGATCACATGGGACGATGTGGTCAGCGCAGAGGTTCGCTCCCATGAGGTCGATCAGTGGCCGAAGGTGGCCGTCGAGTACGTCGTCCTCCAGCTCAAGCCTGGGATCGAGATGCCGAGGAGCCGGACCGCGT
>JAUXRW010000068.1 GCA_030681555.1 Acidimicrobiales bacterium | reverse complement strand
CTGCGACGCCGCGGACCATTCGCGAGTCGATCGTCAGTGCGAGCGCCCCAGCGGACATGGCGGAGCTCGTCGCTACGGCGCTCCTGCCGGGGGTGACGTCGCTGCACGCCCACCAGGAAGAGTCGCTTGTGCGGTCGCTGGCGGGCGACCACGTCGTCGTCACGTCTGGGACAAGCTCGGGAAAGACCGAGGCATTCCTTCTCCCCGTGCTCGCTCGCCTCGCCCAGGAGTCCGCTGCTTGGGACCCCTTGGCCCCCGAGGACGAGGGCGGGGCGTGGTGGCGACGGTCGAACGCGCGGGTGCCTCAACGGCAACCTGGGAGAGGCCGTCCGGCGGCCGTCCGGGCGCTGGTGCTCTACCCCATGAACGCGCTAGTGGAAGACCAGACGGTCAGGCTCCGTCAGTTGCTCGACAGCGATGAGGCCCGTAGCTGGGCCGCGCGCCATCGGGGTGGGAATCGCTTCTACTTCGGCCGGTACACCTCGGCGACGCCGTTGCCTGGGCGCAAGGACCACCCGCCACGAGCTCGAGAGTTGCGGGCGTTCCTCCAGGAGGCCGAGCGTCGCTGGGAGGGGCTGCTCCAAGAGCAGGCGGCCGCCATGGCGGCAGGGGAGCCTTTTGACCACCGCAAGCGCTATTTCCTCCCGCGGGTTGGACCCACGGGCTCCGCCGAGATGAGGAGCCGGTGGGTCATGCAAGAGGCACCACCCGACATCTTCATCACGAACGTAACGATGCTGAGCATCATGTTGCTCAGGTCCTGGGAGCAGGCCATCTGGGACGCGACCAGGGCGTGGCTCGACGCCGACGAGAGGAATGTCTTCACTCTGGTCGTCGACGAGCTCCACATGTACCGCGGCACCGCTGGGACTGAGGTCGCGTACCTCCTCCGACGGCTCCTGCGCCGCCTCGGCCTCGACCGCCACCCGGACCAGCTGTCGGTCATCGCCGCATCTGCCTCGCTCGACGCCGACCGTCAGAGCGACCTTGATTACCTCCGTCAGTTCTTCGGAACCCCTCGGCCGTTCGCGGTGGTACGTGGCCGCTTGGTGCGGCCGGCCGGGCCCGAGGACCTGCGAGGCGCGGCCGACGTGGTCGACGAGCCTTTGCCCGATGACGCCGCCGCCGCACAAGCCCGCCTCGTCGACGCACAGGTGGCCGGCGCCCTTGCTGCTGTCCTGAGCAAGCCGCGGGACGGTGCCACGCCCGCCTTGCGGGGTCCAGGGGGACGACAACCACCGACCTGGGCGGTCGCGCCGGCGGGGGAGCCAAACACTGCGGCCCCAGGCCCAGAAGGGGCGCCTCGTCCGAGGCCCCTGGGGTCCGGCGATTTGGCTCGGGCTCTGTTCCCCGACCTCCCAACAGCACAAGCCGAGGCGGCGTTCGACCGCCTTAGCGTCCTCGTAGGGCAGGCGGGCGGCGGGCTACGGCTGCGGGCCCATTTCTTCTTCCGGAACCTGCCGTCCCTCTGGGCGTGCTCCAATCCGGCGTGCGACAGGGTCCCCGTCACGCATCGCTCGCCCGGGCGTACCGTCGGGCGCCTCTACCACGACGCTGAGGTGACGTGCGAGTGCGGCTCGAGGATCTTGGAGCTCCTCTATTGCCAGGCGTGCGGCGATGCGTTCTTGGGGGGGTACCGCTCCGTCGACTCCAGCGACGAGCACCAGTACCTGGTTCCGTTCATGGCGGACATCGACGACCTGCCCGATCGGGCGCGCGGCCGGAACGCCAGCACCTTCACCGTCTTCTGGCCTCGCCCGCCAGCCGGAGCCCAACCTCCGTCCCAGCAGTGGACCCGAGACAATGGCAGATACACCTTCCGGTTCCACAAGGCAATGCTCTACCCAGAGCGCGGGCTCGTGCGTACGGTCGCGTCCTCGACGGAGGCGAACGGGTGGGTCTTTCAGGTCCGCGACACGCTCGGCGAGCGGGCGCAGGTGCCGGCGTTGCCGATCAAGTGCCCGAACTGTGGCGACAACCGCGAGGCCATGTACCCGCCGGGACGCCTGGTGACCGACCCCGACCGCACCCGCTCGGCTCTACGGATACTCGGGACAGGTTTCTCGAAGGCCAACCAAGTCCTTTCGGACGCCGTACTTCGCGAGATGGGCACGAGCCCCGCGAAGCTGGTCGTGTTCTCAGACAGCCGCCAAGACGCGGCCAAGCTGGCCCCTGAGCTTGCCCGAGCGCACTTCCAGGACCTCACCCGCGTGCTCACCGTCGCGTGCGCCGAGGAGCCCTCGCCTCTTGTACTGGCAGAGGGGTTCCTAGCTGGCACGGATGGAAGCAACGAGGCCCGGGCGGCATTCGACCAGTTGAAGCGAGAGCGCCCGCAACTGGCCATGACACTGATGCTGGAAGGACGTGGCCTCGCATTGCCCGAGCAACTGCAGCAGCTCGCGACAGAGAGGGCCGCCGGGACGGCCCCCAGCTTGACGTCCGTGGCGGGACGGCTCGAGCTCCGGCTCGTCGCCCTCGGGGTCAACCCGGCCGGCCCGGCCCCGTCGATGCAAGTCACCGACGAGCGTTCTTGGCACCACTTGTACGAATGGTCTCCCGACGTCCGAGCGAAGGACGCCGCTCAGCTGAGCAATGCGCAGCGGGCGTTCCGCGACGACGAGCTGCGACGGGGCCTGCGGGAACAGGTCGAGCGC
>JAUXRW010000122.1 GCA_030681555.1 Acidimicrobiales bacterium | reverse complement strand
CCGCAACATGATCTACGCCGGGTCGCGGGCGCTCGACGACCTGCGCTACGTGGTGCTCGACGAGGTCCACTTCCTCCAGGACGCGTACCGAGGCGCGGTGTGGGAGGAGGTGATGATCCACCTGGCTTCGACGGTCGACCTCGTGTGCCTTTCCGCCACGGTGTCGAACGCCGAGGAGCTGGCCGACTGGATCACCACGGTGCGAGGTCCCACCGAGGCCGTGATCGAGGAGCGCCGGCCGGTGGAGCTGCAGAACCTCTACTGCGTGGGCGACAAGAGCACGCAGGACCTGCACCTGCTGCCGACGCTGGTCGACAGCCGCCCCAACCCCGAGGCCGACCGCCTCGACGACGAGGCGCTCCACGCACGCGGCGGCGCGTCTCGCGGGCGACCGCGCCGTCGGTTCTTCACGCCTCGGCGGCTCGAGGTCATCGAGCGCCTCGACGAAGAGGAGATGCTGCCGGCGATCACCTTCATCTTCAGCCGCATCGCCTGTGACGAGGCGCGCGACCACTGCCTCGACGCCGGGCTGCGACTCACCACGGCGGACGAGCGGGCCCGCATCCGGCACATCGTCGACGAGCGGACCGCCAACCTCACCGACGCCGACCTGGACATCCTCGGCTACGACCGCTTCCTGGCCGCCCTCGAAGCGGGGATCGCCGCCCACCACGCCGGCATGGTGCCCCCCTTCAAGGAGGCGGTGGAGGCCTGCTTCGTCGAGGGCCTCACGAAAGCCGTCTTCGCCACCGAGACGCTCGCCCTGGGCGTCAACATGCCGGCTCGGTCCGTCGTGATCGAGCGGCTGACGAAGTTCAACGGGGAGACCCGGGAGCTGCTCACACCGGGGGAGTACACCCAGCTGACGGGGCGGGCCGGCCGCCGGGGCATCGACGACGTGGGTCACGCCATCGTGCTCTGGTCGCCCTTCGTGCCCTTCGAGCAGGTGGCGGCGCTGGCCTCCAGCCGGACGTACGCGCTCAGGTCGGCGTTCCGGCCCACCTACAACATGGCCGCGAACCTCATCCGGCGGTACCAGCCGGAGCAGGCCCACCACCTCCTCAACCTCTCCTTCGCCCAGTTCCAGGCCGACAAGGCGGTCGTTCGGATCGAGGCGCGCATCGAGCGGCAGCAGGAGCGCCTGCTCCGGCTCCGCCACGAGGCCAGCTGCGAGCACGGCGACGTCGAGGAGTACCGGCGGCTGCGCGCCGAGGCCGACGACGCCCGGCGGGCCAGGCCCCGGGCGGGTCGGGCGGACACGGATCGCACCAACGCCGCGCTGACCCGCCTCACGCCCGGTGACGTCATCGTGATCGACGGACTGAAGCTGGCGGTGCTGAGCGTGGCCTTCCGCAAGGGCCACCCCCGCATGCACGTCGTCGACGAGCGGAGCAAGCCACGGATGATCGGCGTCGACGACCTCACGGAGCCGCCCCGGGCCGTGGGCTCGGTCGAGCTCCCGGTCCCGTACCACCCCAACCACCGGGTCTTCCAGCACCAGGTCGGCGAGGCGCTGCGGCGGGCGCGGGTGGCCCGCGGCAAGGGGGCGGTCGAGCAGGTGGAGGTCGAGGTCGACGAGGCCCACGCCATCGACCCGGTCGACGTGGCCTTCGCCGCCGCGGAGGCGCATCCGGTGGCGGACTGCCCCGACCGGGATGCCCACCTGCGCTCGGCGGCGCAGGCCGACCGGGTGGCTCGCGACCTCGAGGACCTCCACCGGCGGGTTCGCGGCCGCACCGAGTCGCTGGCCCGACGGTTCGACCGCGTGCTCCGGCTGCTCGAGGCGTGGGGCTACCTCGAAGGGTGGGCGCTCACCGACGCCGGGGAGGTCCTCGCCCGCACCTACCACGAGGCCGACCTGCTCGTCGCCGAGGCCATGACCTCCGGTCTGCTCGACGACCTCGACACCCCGGCGTTGGCCGCCGTCGTGTCGTGCCTCACCTACGAGCACCGGGGGCGTGACCGCCCGCCCCCTCCGCAGTTCCCGTCGTCGCAGATCAGCGACCGCTTCCGACGGCTGGCGAAGCTCGCCGAGGAGCTGGCCGCCGATGAGGAAGAGGCGGGGCTGCCGACCACACGGCCACCGGATGCCGGGTTCGTCCACCTGGCCTACGCCTGGGCGGCCGGCACGGGCCTGGCCACGTTGCTCGAGGACGAGGACCTGTCCGGCGGTGACTTCGTCCGCAACGTGAAGCAGCTGATCGACCTGCTGCGCGGCATCGCGGACGTGGCTCCGGTGCCGGCCACAGCAACGCGGGCGCGCCAAGCGGCGGAGGCGCTGCACCGCGGCGTCATCACCGCCACCTCCGCCCTCGAGACGTTCGATGCCGATCCGGAAGGGTGAGCCCTGGGGCACCCCCGGGCCGCTGCCGGGCGACGGGGTGGTGGTCCACTCCGACGCCGAGGCCCGGGCCGTCGTCACCGCCGCCCGCCGGGCCGGCGAGCCCGTCCCGGCGCTGGGCCTGCTCGGCGGCGACCTGTGTCGCACGCTCGGCGGCACCGGGGATCCGGAGCGTCTCCGTGGACCGGACGCCGTCCGCCTGCCGGTCGACCTCGGCGCCGTTCTCCTCGACGGCCGCCTCCACTGGTTCGTCGCCCACCTGGTAGCGCGTCGCGGCTGGTGGCGGGGGCAGGTGGTGGCGGCCATGAACGCGCAGTTCCTGGGGACCTGGAACGTGGCCCCCAAGGGCCATCCCGGCGACGGCCGCCTGGACGTCTTCGACGCGGACCTGCCGCTGGGCCAGCGCTGGTCCGCCCGCTCGCGGCTCGCCAGCGGCACGCACGTGCCCCACCCCGACATCCACGAGCGCCACGTCACCGCCCTGCAGGTCGAGCTCGACCGTCCGACGCCCATCCACCTCGATGGCGTCGTGCTGGGCGAGGCCACCTCCCTGTCCCTCCGGGTCGAGCCCGACGCCCTCCTCTGCATCGTCTAACCCCCAGCATCCGTCAAAATCCCCCCCATCCACGCGTTCTTGCGCTGTGAGCCGCCCTCTGGCGGCGTCTGGGAGCGCAAGAACGCGGGTTGGCCGGGAGTCCTCGACGGTGCTCCCGTGCGTCGTCGAGGGCGGCGAACCGGCTGGGGGTACCCTCCCCAGGTGGATCTCACGGCGGTCAAAGAGCGGCTCCGAGCAGCGGTGGAGGCCCGGTCCGACGTGTTGGTGGAGGCCTCCCATCAGATCCATGAGCATCCGGAGTTGAACTTCGAGGAGCGCTTCGCCCATGATCTGCTCAGCGACCTCCTCGCCGGCGAGGGGCTGCAGGTGGAGCGCCAGGCCCACGGCCTCGACACCGCCTTCGTGGCCCGGGCGGGGCACACGGGCCCCACCATCGCCATCCTCTGCGAGTACGACGCGCTCCCCGGCATCGGCCACGCCTGCGGGCACAACATCATCGCCACTGCTGGGCTGGGGGCCGGTCTCGCGGCTGCCTCCATCGCCGAGGAGGTCGGGGGTCGAGTCGTGGTCATGGGTACCCCGGCCGAGGAGGGCGGCGGGGGCAAGATCCTGATGGCCCGACGAGGCGCCTTCGACGGCGTAGATGCCGCGCTGATGGTCCACCCCGCCGGGTTCGACCTGGCCCGGATGGACGTGATCGCCGTGCAGGAGGTCACCGCCACCTACCGGGGGGCTGCGGCCCATGCTGCCGCCTTCCCCCACAAGGGCCGCAACGCGCTCGACGGAGCCGTCCTGGGCTACCTCAACGTGGCCGCGCTGCGGCAGCACATCCGCCCGACCGAGCGCATCCACGGGATCTTCACGATCGGCGGGGACAAGCCGAACATCGTCCCGGCGCGGGCGGAGACGCACTGGATGGTCCGCTCGTCCAGCATCCTCACGCTCGGGCCGCTGAAGGAGCGGGTGGCGGCGTGCCTGGAGGCGGGGGCCACGGCCAGCGGGTGCGACGTCAGCCTGCAGTGGAAGCCCGTGGTCTACGCCGACATGCTCGACAACGAGGTGATGGTCGACCTCTACAAGGCGAACAGCGAGGCCCTCGGCCGCACGCTCGTGGAGCCCGACCCCAAGCAGGCGGTCGTGGGCAGCACCGACATGGGCAACATCAGCTACGTCGTGCCCTCGATCCACCCGATGATCCAGGCCGCCCCGCCGGGCGTGCCCATCCACACCCCCGAGTTCACGGGCCACGCCCGCAGCGAGACCGGCGATCGGGCCGTCGTCGACGGCGCCCTGGCCATGGCCTGGACGGTGGCCGACCTGTGGCTGGCCGACGGGGTGCTCGACGCCGTGCGGGCCGAGTTCGCGGCCACGATGGCCGCCGTGGGGCCCGACGCCCGGAGGTCCGCGATCGACGGGGGCGTCGGCGCGTAGCATCACGCCCCGGATGACCGTCTACATCGCCGAGGACTTCACGCCCGACGAGGCGGACATCCTGCGGCGCTACTTCACGAACCTGGACGGCCCGGTGTTCGCCCTGGTGAATCTGCCGGAGGTCGTGAAGGGCGCCCTGTTCGCCCGCTACTCCCGCAGCTCGAAGAGCCTCCGCCGGCTGTTCCTCGACGAGTTCGTCGGCGATCTGGACATCACCGGTGACGCCACCATCGACGCCACCGTCGGGCTCCGCCGGGCCGAGGAGCTCTACGACCGGGTGTTCTTCGAGTACGGCGACGACTCCGTCGCCCAGCTCGGGGGGGTGCACCTGGCGTGCGAGCAAGCGTCCAACCTGCTCACGAAGGTGCTCGAGTGGGGCCGCCTGATGGCCTACCTGGAGCAGTCCACCCGCTACATCGCCTACGACGCCCGGCTCGGCGGCCGCTACCGCTACTACCGCGACCCCGAGGTCCTGGGCTCGAGCCTGGGCCTCCGCTACATCGGCGACATGGACCGGCTGTTCGACTCCTACGCCGAGCTCGTGCCGACGATGACCGACTTCTACCGGGACCAGTTCCCGAAGGACGCGTCCGACTCGGATTTCGTCTACCGCCAGGCGATCCGGGCCAAGGCCTTTGACGCTGTCCGGGGGGTGCTGCCGGCCGCCTCGGTGTCCAACGTCGGCATCTACGGCACCGGGCAGGGTTACGAGGCCCTCCTCCTCCGCATGCGGTCGCACCCCTTGCCCGAGGCGCGGGCCTACGCCGATCTCATGCTCGGCGAGCTGCGCAAGGTCATCCCGAGCTTCCTCAAGCGGGTCGACCTGGACGACCGGGGCGTGGCGTGGAGCACCTACCTGGCATCGACCCGCTCCGCGGTGGACGAGATCGCCGGTGCCCTGTTCCCCGAGGGCGCGCCGGCGGACGACGGGCCGTCGGTCGCCCTGCTCGACTGGGACCCGGACGGCGAGGTGAAGCTGGTCACGGCGATGCTCTACGCCCACACGCACGTGAGCGAGGCCGCGCTCGAGCAGCGGGTCCGGTCGATGACCGTGGGGGAGCGGCTGGCCGTCATCAACGCCTACGTGGGCGATCGGGCCAACCGCCGGCACAAGCCCGGCCGGGCCTTCGAGCGGCTCACCTACCGGTTCGACGTCCTGGCCGACTACGGCGCCTTCCGAGACCTCCAGCGCCACCGGATGCTGTCCATCGAGTGGCAGCAGCTCAGCCCCCGACACGGGTTCACGAGGCCCGAGGCCGTCGACCTGGCCGGGTGCGGCGAGCGGTTCGACGAGGCCATGGAGCGCTCGAGCGCCCTCCACGATGCTCTGGTCGACCGGTTCCCGGCCCAGGCGGCCTACGCCGTGTCGCTGGCCTACAAGGTGCGGTTCTACCTGCACCTCAACGCCCGCGAGGCGATGCACATGCTGGAGCTGCGCACGACCCCGCAGGGCCACCCCGCCTACCGCGTCGTCGGCCAGGAGATGCACCGGCTCATCGCCGACAAGGCGGGCCACCGGGCCGTCGCCGAGGCGATGCGATACGTCGACCACTCGCCGGAGCCCAGCCTGGAGCGCCTCGACGCCGAACGTCGCGCAGAGGTCCGGCGACAGAGCCGCTAGGTTGCTGGCCTGGGCCATGTGCCCACCGTCACGCCGGGCTCGAAAGGAAGAGGGGACCACTGGACGCAGTCATCTCGCTTCGCAGTGTCACGAAGCCGTTTGGCAACCACACCGTCCTGAAGGACATCACCTTCGACGTTCCGCGCGGCAAGATCACCGGGGTCATGGGCCCGTCCGGCACGGGCAAGTCGGTCCTCCTGAAGAACATCATCGGCCTGCTCCGGCCCGACTCCGGCGAGATCTGGGTCGAGGGCGAGGAGACCGTCGCCATGGGCGGTCGGGACCTCTACCGCGTGCGCCGGAAGTTCGGCGTCCTGTTCCAGGACGGCGCACTGTTCGGTTCGATGACCATGTTCGACAGCATGGCCTTCCCGTTGCGGGAGCACACCCGGAAGACGGGGAAGGAGATCCGCCAGATCGTCCTCGGCAAGGCGGACATGGTCGGTATGCGGGCATCCAAGGATCCGATCATCCAAGGATCCGATCATCAAGCATTTCCTGTCCGGCCGGGCGCTCGGACCCATCGGCATGACGAGATGGCGACCGAGCAGAGCGACATCGAGAAGGATCTGGTGGAGCGCGAGGTGAAGCGCCTCACGTCCGAGGGTCCCAAGGGCGCCGACCGCGACATCGTCACGGTGTGAGCGGGCGCCCGCGATGATCGGCAAGGTCCAGTTCGTCCTCCGCGAGACCGGGAACCTCTTCGCGATCTCCCTGGAGGGGCTGCGCCGGACGCCGGACGTGCGGCACTGGTGGAAGGAGTACCTACGCCAGTGCTGGTTCATCGCGAAGGTGACGAGCATCCCCTCGGTGCTCATCTCGATCCCGTTCGGAGCGGTCATCGCCCTCCACGTGGGCGCCTTCTCGCGTCAGCTCGGCGCCGAGTCGACGACGGGCGCCGCGATGGTGCTCGCCATCGTGCGAGAGGCGTCCCCGGTGGCCACTGCGCTGCTCATCGCCGGGGCCGGCGGGTCGGCCATGACCGCGGATCTCGGCGCCCGGAAGATCCGTGACGAGCTCGCCGCCATGGAGGTCATGTCGGTCAACCCGGTGCACCGCCTGGTCACGCCCCGCCTGTGGGCGGCCAGCACCGTGGGGCTCTTCCTCGTGTCGCTCGTGTCCGTGGCCGGCATCGGCGGCGGGTACTTCTTCAACGTCGTCATCCAGAAGGTCACCCCGGGGGCCTACTTCCAGGGCTTCACCTCGCTCGTGCAACTGCCCGACCTCTACTCCTCGCTGGCCAAGGCCTGGGTGTTCGGCTTCATCGCAGCGATGGTCGCTTGCTACAAGGGCATCTACGCCAAGGGTGGGCCGAAGGGCGTCGGCGACGCCGTGAACCAGGCCGTCGTCATCACCTTCATCCTCATCTTCTTCGCCAACTTCGTGATGACGTCGCTGTACTTCGCGCTGGTGCCGCAGAAGTTCTGATGACTGCCGTCACCCGCGTCTCCCGCCCCGTCCGCAAGACCGGCCGCGCCATCGGCGACCTGCTGGAGGACGTCGGCAAGCAGCTGCTCTTCTACGCGCAGGTGTTCTACGAGATCTTCACGCAGATCATCGTGCGCCTGAAGTACCGAAACGTGATCTTCAACCTCGTGTCCGACATCACGATCGGCGCCGGGGCGATGATCGTCGGCGGGGGCATGATCTTCGTGATCTTCTCCATGTCGTTCTTCACCGGCACCGAGGTCGGACTCCAGGGCTTCAAGGGCCTCGAGCAGATCGGTGCCGAGGCCTTCACCGGCCTGATCGGCAGCTTCGCCAACACCCGCGAGGTGACCCCGCTCATCGCAGGTGTCGCCTTCGCCGCCCAGGTGGGCGCCGGCTTCACCGCGGAGCTGGGCGCCATGAGGATCTCCGAGGAGATCGACGCCCTCGAGGTCATGTCGGTGCCGTCGAAGGCCTACCTCGTGGCCACACGGGTGGTGGCCGCCCTGCTGGCGATCATCCCGCTCTACCTCATCTCGCTCTTCGCCAGCTTCTACGCGACGAAGGTCGTCTCCACCCAGTTCTTCGGCCTCTCCAACGGCGTGTACGACTACTACTTCCGCCTGTACCTCCCTTTGATCGACGTCGTGTACAGCCTGATCAAGGCCGGCATCTTCGCCATCGTCGTGGCCCTCATCCACTGCTACTACGGCTACTACGCCACGGGCGGCCCGGCGGGCGTCGGTGTGGCGGTGGGCCGAGCCATCCGGCTGTCGATCGTGAGCGTGGTGGTTCTGAACCTGGTCCTGTCGCTCATCTTCTGGGGCGGCGGCAACACGGTGAGCCTCACAGGGTGAGGGGCACGTGACGATCACGCAGCGACGCCAGAACATGCTCACGGGCGCAATCGCGCTCGTGCTGCTCCTCTGCGCGATCAGCGTCGGCGTGAAGGCGGCCTTCGGCGCCTACGACGGCGGCTACCGGCTGATCGGCACGTTCTCCGCCGCCGGGCAGGGGCTCCTTCCGGGTTCGGACGTGAAGGTGCGGGGGGTGAACATCGGCGAGGTCCGGCGCATCGACCTCGTGGACGGGCAGGCCCAGGTCACCCTGACCATCAAGGATGGCGAGGAGGTGCCGAAGGCGGCGACCGCGCGCATCCGTGCCAAGACACTGTTCGGCGAGAAGTTCGTCGACATCGATCTGTCCGACGCGGACGAGGCGAAGGGACCGTTCTACGAGGCGGGGGACCACCTCGACCCGGAGCGGACCGAGGGCGGCTTCGAGCTCGAAGAGGTGCTGGCCGACACCCATCCGCTGCTGCAGGCCATCGATCCCGACGAGCTGATGACGGTCCTGAGCGCCCTGGCCGACGCCGGGGACGGCCTGGGCGACACGATCAACCGGTCGTTGGTGAACGGGGCGGAGCTCAGCGAGGTGTTCGCCGACAACGTCGACAACACCCGGCAGTTCCTCCAGGACTTCGCCGCCCTCTCCGACGAGCTGGCGGACGACGCCGACGACCTCCTCGCCCTCGGCGACGCCGCCAACTCGGCCCTGCCGGTGATCAACGAGCGGGAGGACGAGCTCATCGACCTCCTCCAGCAGACGGGACGGCTCTCGAACGACGTCGCCGACCTGCTGCGGAGCAACGAGCCCTTCATCGACGCCGCGCTCAACGAGGGCAGCGACACCGTCGAGGTGCTGTTCGAGCACCGCGACCAGGTCATGCCCGTGGTCACCGGGCTCCGGCAGTACCTGCAGTCGCTGTCCTCGGTCATCCGGATCCGGGTGGGTGACGGCACCCTGATGGCGGCCGTGAAGGCACTCGTCGGTAAGGAGGCCTGTGCTCTCCTCCCGTGCGCGGGTGGGCCGGGTCGCGACGGCACCGGAGCTGCGCTCCCCGCCACAGGCCCTCCGCCGGTCGTGC
This sequence comes from Acidimicrobiales bacterium, assembly GCA_030681555.1. GTDB lineage: Bacteria > Actinomycetota > Acidimicrobiia > Acidimicrobiales > VFJN01 > VFJN01. The sequence continues at coordinate 34,054 of JAUXRW010000122.1, read as the reverse complement.
CGGAGGCACCGCTGCTCGACACGCCCGAGGTCGCCACCGCTGATGGTGACATCAGCGACCTGCTCCGACGGGTGCTGGGCGCATGATCCGCGTCGCCGTGAAGTTCGGCGCCTTCGTGGTCATCTGCCTCATCTTCACGGGCTACCTGGCCTTCACCATCGGCAACCTCGACGTGCGCGACCCGCTGAACCGCGACAACTACCGCCTCAGCGCCACGTTCGACGACGTCACCGGGCTGCTCGTCAACGACAACGTCAAGGTCGCCGGCGTCGTGGTCGGCAAGGTGACCGCCGTGAGCACCGAGGCCGGCAAGGCGGTCGTCGAGTTCCAGGTCGCCGACGACCATGACAACATCCCCAAGGACTCCTACGCCGCCATCCGGTGGCGCAACCTCATCGGCCAGCGCTACCTCTACCTGTACCCGGGCAAGTCGCCCGAGGCGTTCCAGGACGGCGACGAAGTGTGCCCTCGCGCCGAGGTCTGCAAGAACGTCGAGGTCGTCGACCTCGGTCAGCTGTTCAACCGCCTCGGCCCGATCGTCGGCGCCATCGATCCGTCGCAGGTCAACCAGCTGCTCGAGACGCTCACCCAGGCGCTCGACGGTCGAGAGGACAAGGTAGGGCAGGCGCTCGACGATCTCGCCGTGCTGGCCCGAGGCCTGGCCACCCGCGACGAGGCGATCCAGCGGCTGGTGGGCGACCTCGACACCGTCGCCAGCACGCTCAACCGCAGGGACGCCCAGATCGAGGCGATGCTGCAGAACCTCGTGAGCCTGGCGGACACGTTCGGGGACAACACCGCCACCCTCGATGCGGCTCTGAACGAGCTCGGGGCGTTCGGCACGGACCTCAACGGGATCCTGACCAACAACGCCACCGAGCTCGATCAGCTCCTGGCCAGCCTGGCCCAGGTGACGGAGACGGCCGTGGGCCGCCTGCCCGAGCTCGACGTCTTCCTCGCCGGGTTCGCCGAGGCCAACGCAGCCGTGTTCCGCGCCGGCAACCGGGGCGAGTTCCTCAACCAGAAGATCCTCTGTGCGTTCGTCGGACCACCGACCTCGTCCGAGGCGGGGTGCCCCACCAGTGACCCGATCACCGGCCTGTCGACGGCGGCGCAGCTGTTCACGCCGGCGCCCACCACCGGGGCCACCGCCATCACCTCCCTCCTGGAGAAGGCGGTGGGCGGATGAGGTCCTTCCGGGACCGCAACCCGTACGCCGTGGGCCTCGTCTCGCTGCTGATCATCGGGGCCATCACCGGCTTCGCCTTCATGGTCGGCCTGCTCCACCTCCTCGAGGACACCTACGAGATGGAGGGCACCTTCACCGACGCCGCCGGGCTCCGCAGCGGCGACGACGTGAAGGTGGCGGGCGTGAAGGTCGGTCGCGTCACCGGCATCCACGCCGACCGGGACGAGGGGCTCGTCCGGGTGGAGTGGGTGGTGAACAGCGGGGTCGACATCCGCGAGGGCGCCGGCGCCGACCTTGCCCTCGAGACCCTCCTGGGCTCGAAGTTCGTCCGCATCACGAACGCCGCCACCGGCGAGGAGCTGATGGAGGACCTCCCGCGGGAGCAGCGGGCGATCCCGTACCAGGACTGCACACCCGCCGCGAACGGCGAGGAGGAGATCTGCGAGCAGCGGACCCGCACCGCCGTGGACGTCTTCGACCTCACGCGGGAGGCGACGGAGCGAATCGAGCAGACCGACAACGACCGCCTCAACCAGCTCGTGAACCAGCTGGCGGACGTCACCGAGGGCAAGCGGGCCACGGTGACCGACCTGATCAACGGCATCGGCGAGGTGTCGGCCGCGCTGACCGAGCGGGAAGGGGAGCTCGAGGCCCTGCTCGACGAGGCCGACGAGCTGGGGGCGAACTTGGCGGCCAAGGACCAGACGCTGGTCCAGCTCATCGACAGCTCCCGCACGATCCTCGACTTCCTGGTGCAGCGCCGCGATCAGCTGTCGACTGCCCTGGGCGAGGGGAGCGCGGCGGTGAAGGCGCTCTCGCGGCTCATCTCCGACAACCGCGCCCAGCTCGACGCGATCCTGAGCGATCTCCACCCGACGCTCCGCACGGTCGACCAGAACCTCCCTGATCTCAACAGCGCGCTGGCCATCGCCGGCCCCGCCTTCTACGGCCAGTCCCTCGCCGGCACGCACGGCCCGTGGCAGGACATCTACGTGGCCGCGCTGGGCCCCGACCTGATCGGGATCATCGAGGACGTGCAGGGGGCGGCGGGACTGTGACGCGTCCGCGCCTCGCCCTCGCGGCGCTCCTCGCCGTCGGCCTCGTGCTCCCCGCGTGCAGCGTGCCCTTCGTGGGAGGGGGCGGCGACAGCTACGAGGTCACCGCCTACTTCCCTCGCGCCGTCTCGGTCTTCGCCAGCTCCGACGTCCGCGTGCTCGGCCTCCCCGCCGGCACCGTGACCGACGTGGCCGTCGACGGCGACCGCGTGCGGGTCGAGATGTCGATCCCGGGTGACATCAAGGTGCCCGCGGACGGCTTTGCCCAGATCGTGCCGCAGTCGCTGATCGGCGAGCGCTACATCCAGCTGTCACCCGCGTTCAAGGAGGGGATGGAGGCCGCCGAGGACGGGCACGTCATCGACCAGGACCACACCATCATCCCCGTGGAGCCGGACGAGGCCCTCGCCGCCATCAAGGAGTTCCTCGACAGCCTCGATCCCGACGGCATCGGACGCCTGGTGACCAACCTCGACGAGGACCTGCGGGGCAACGGCTCGGCGCTCAACAGCACGCTCGGTTCGCTGTCCGACCTCGTCTCCACCTTCGCCGAGAAGGACGACGCACTCGCCCGGATCGTCGACAGCTTCGACCAGCTCACCGCCACCCTGGTCACCCGCGAGCAGCAGCTCGGCGAGGTGCTCGACGCGTTCGCGTCGGCCAGCCAGGTGCTGGCCGATGAGCGGCAGAGCATCGAGGAGCTGGTCAGCGGCCTCGCCACGCTCTCGCAGGAGGGCCTCGGGCTGGTCGGCGAGCACGCTACGGAGCTGCGCGCCGACATCAGCACCCTCACCGATGCCGCCGCGATCATCGACGCCAACCTGGCGTCGGTCGACCTGCTCCTCGAGTCCGGCGGTGTTCTGACCGCAGGCCTGCGGGACGCGTACGACCCCGCCACCAACTCGCTCAACCTGCGCAACAACTTCTCGCCGTTGGTGCCGGAGCTCGTCGACCTCCTTCTCGGACAGCTCGGGCTGCCCTCGATCTGCCTGCCGATCATGGCCGAGTGCGGCGTGGCCGGCGACGTCGCCTCGGAGGCCACGCCCGCCCGCATCACCGACGCCGGCTCCTCGGCGCCCATTGCCTCTTTCCTCGCCCTGCTCGGCGCACCCGACCAGGCGCCGCCCGCTACCCGGGATGGCCGGGGCGTCGTCGAGTCCGGTGCCGACCTCCTCGGCGACGCCGTCGGCACCCTGCTGGGGGTCGGCTCGTGAGGAGCTCGCCCCGCCTGCGCGCCGCCGGCCTGGCCGTCCTCGCGGTGGGCCTGGCCGCTGCGGGGTGCACCCTCCCCGGGCGGGTGGAGGGGCCGGTCCAGCTCACGGCCACGTTCGACGACGTCGGCGACCTCGTGTCCGGCCACTCCGTGCAGGTCGCGGACGTGCGGGTGGGCTCGATCGACAAGATCGAGCTGACCGACGACTACAAGGCCACCGTCACCATGAAGGTCAAGGAGGGGCTGGAGCTGCCGGGCAACTCCACCGCCGTGCTCCGCACCACCTCGCTCTTGGGCGAGAAGTTCGTCGAGATCCGGGCGCCCCGCGAGGGCGAGGAAGGTCCGTGCGACGCCGATCCGGCGATCCTCGTCCACGAGTCGAGCATCAGCTGCACGGCCGAGGCCCCCGAGCTGGAGTTCGTCGCCGAGGAGGCCGTCAACGTGCTTGCGGGCGTGGCCCACGAGGACCTGGCCACGATGATCGAAACCGGTGGCGTCGGCTTCGGCGGGCGGGCCGCCGAGCTGGGGAGCCTCATCGACAGCCTCTCGGCGGTGAGCTCCACCCTCGCCGACCAGACGGGCAACATCGTCAGCATCATCGACGGCCTCGACCGGGCCAGCGCGACCCTCGCCGGCGGCTCGGAGCGGATCGACGCCCTCCTGGTCAACCTGTCTCGCACCACCGAGGTGCTGGCCGACAACCGTGAGCTGACCCTTCAGACGCTCCGGGACCTGACGCGCATGACCCAGGCTCAGAACGAGCTCGTGTTCGAGCCCTACCGGGCGGACGTGGAGCGACAGGTGCAGCAGCTCGATGCGATCCTCGCCCTCGTGGCGGAGCGCCGGGAAGAGGTGGGGATCCTCGTGGACTGGCTCGCGGAGTTCACGCGAAAAACGCCGCTCGGCATCCCGGACGACTTCGCGCAGGTCTACGGCTGGTTCGAGCTTCCGCCGCTGGAGGACGGGGCATGAGCCGTCGGGTCCTGATCAACCTCATCTTCTTCAACGTCGTGTTCGGCGTGATGATCCTCTGGGCCCTGGGGAACATCGTCAGCCTCGATGCCGTCGAGCGGCCGTACAAGATCTCCGGCGAGTTCGCACAGGCGGCGGGCGTGAAGGCCAACGCCGAGGTGACCTACCTCGGCGTCCACTACGGCAACGTGTCCGGCGTGGAGCGCACCGACGGGGGCGTCTCGGTCACGATGAAGATCGACCGCGGCAAGGACATCCCCGCCGGTTCCATCGCCCGCATCTTCCGGAAGTCCGCCATCGGTGAGCCGTACATCGACTTCGTCCCGCCGGAGGAATTCGACGAAGACGGCGACAGCATCGAGCCCGGCGACAACGTGCCGATCGAGCGCACGACCGTGCCGCTCGAGTTCTCCGAGCTCCTGCGGTCGGCCAGTGCCCTGATCTCGAGCATCGACCCGGATGCGGCCGGCGGGCTCCTCCACGAGCTGTCGCTCGCCCTGAGCGGGCGAGGCCAGGCCCTCCGCGACATCACGACCTCGTTCGACACGCTGACGCAGACCTTCGTGGAACGCACCGACCAGCTGGATCGGCTCGCCGAGAACAGCACCCGGGTCACCCGCGTGCTGGCCGACCACCGCCTCAGCCTCGGTCGGTCGATCAGCAACCTCCGGGCCGTGGCCGAGTCGTTGCGCAACGCGCAGGGCGACCTCCGCAACCTCTTGGAGATCGGGCCCGGGTTCCTCCGCACCACCGCCGACCTCGTCGCCGACCAGAAGCAGAACCTGGACTGCCTGCTCACCGACCTGGCGCCCACCATCCGCACCACAGGCGATGCCGAGTCCCTGGAGGACGTGGAAGCGCTGCTCCTGAACGCCCCCACGGCGTTCGGGTACGTGTTCAACGCCGTTGACCAGGAGCCGGACGGGCCGTGGATCCGGGTCAACCTCATCATGCCGCTGGACGGCGAACCGGCCGAGATCTACGTCCCCCGTCCGAGCCTGCCGGTCGTGCCCACCGTGTCGCCGTGCGCCTCGACGCTCCAGCCCGCCGCGTTGGCGTCCGGAGCGCCCTCTGGCGCGGCGACCGCCGCCCCCGCCGGGGGCTCGAGCGCCGCGTCGAATCCGCGGCCCGCCCCTCGCCCCGCGTCCGGCGTGGCCGATGCTCTCGGTGCCGACGGAGAGCTTCCGAACACAGGCGGGAGGCCGATGGCGGCGCTGGCCCTGTTCCTGGCGGCCAGCGCTCTGGCCGCCTGGTGCACCCAGCGGCCCGCATCGCGGCCACGATGACCGACGCGCCCTCGGACGACGCGTCTTCGTCGCCCGCTGTCTCCACCGGGGACGCCGAGCTGCGATCGGGCACGCGCACACCCCTCCTCGTCCTGGCGATCAGCCTGGCCGTGCTGTTCGGTGTCGCGGCGGCGGTGCTCGGCGTCCTCGCGGCGGGCAACGACGACGGCGCCGGGGGTTCGGACTCGCTCCGCAGCGCCGCCGGAGCGGTGGGCGAGGCGCTGCTCACCTACGACTTCAACGACCCCGACGCACACCGCGACGGGGTGCTGGCCCTCGCCACCGGCTCGTTCCGGGGGGAATACGAAGACGCCTTCGACCAAGGCCTGGCGCAGCTCATCACCGAGGTGCAGGCCACCTCGCGCGGGTTCGTCAAGGAGGTCTACGTCTCCGAGATCGACGAGGAGCGGGCCGAGGCCGTCGTCGTGGCCGACGTCGAGCGCGACGGCGCCGGTGGCCCCCGCACGCTCTTCGACATCTACGTGCTGCTGACGTTCGTGCGCGTCGACGGCGAGTGGAAGGTCGACCAGGTCACCGACCTCAACTTCGCGGAGGCGGGGGCGGACCCGGGGGCCACGGCCACGCCGACGACGGCGCCTGCCGCCACCCCGCCCAGCACCTCCGCGGCGCCGTAACCGCTTCCGCGAGCTGCCCGGTACCCTGAGCGCCCTGCGCGGCGAGTGGTGTTGCCCGCTGGTCGAGACCCGGGCCTATGATCCCGCCGCAACCCCCCAACCCCCCGACCCCCGCAGCGAGGACTGGCATGGCTGATGACGAGGATGTCATCGAAGAGGACGTCGAGATCGACGACGACCTGACCGACCTCGAAGACGAGCCCGAGGAGCTCGAGGACGACATCATCGACCCCGACCTCGCGGACGACGACCTCCTCGTCGCCGACGACCTCCTCGTCGCCGACGAGCTGGTCGGGGACGACGACGTCGTCGTGGCCGACGCGGAGGAGGAAGAGGAGGACGACGCAGTCGCGCCGGTCAAGGCCAAGCGGGACGACGACGACAGCGACGAGGAGGACGAGGAGGAAGCCGACCCCGACGACGTCGAGGCGGATCTCGACGCCATCCTCAAGGACCGCATCGCGGCGGCCGAGGAAGAAGAGGACGAGGAGGAGGAGGCGCCCGAGGCCGAGGACCGCGGCGACGGCACCGGTCGCATCCTCCCGAAGCGCCCCGGTGAGTTCGTGTGCCAGTCGTGCTTCCTCGTGAAGCACCCGAGCCAGCTGGCGGACGCCAAGCAGCAGCTCTGCGCCGACTGCGTGTGAGCAGCGCGTGGTGACGGCGCACGGCTGTCCCGCCTGCGGGGCCACCCCGCCCCCGTCGGCCAGGTTCTGCCCGTCCTGCGGCGTCTCCCTCGGCGCCGTCGCCACCGGCGAGCGCCGGGTCGTCACGGTCGCGTTTGCGGACCTGGCGGGCTTCACCACGATGGCCGAGGGGCGGGACCCCGAGGCTGTGAAGGAGCTCCTCGACTCGTGCTTCGGGGTGCTCGTCCCGGTCATCGAGGCGCATGGCGGGACCGTCGACAAGATCATCGGGGACGAGCTCATGGCCGTCTGGGGCGCGCCGCGCGCGCACGAGGACGATCCCGAGCGGGCCGTGCGAGCCGCGCTGGCCCTCCTGGAGGCCCTGGACCGCATGGACGGCGCGCTCGAGATGCGCGTCGGCATCAACACGGGCGAGGTGCTGGCCGGGCCGGTGGGCCCGGGCGGCGCCTATACGGTCACGGGCGACACCGTGAACACCGCCCACCGCCTGGTCGGCGTGGCCGAGCGCGGCACCGTCCTGGTGGGGGAGCGGACCCACCTCGCCACCCGGGCCGCGATCGCCTTCGGGCCGCCGACCTCCCGGGTGCTTCGCGGCCGCCGTGAGCCGGTGGTGGCCCACCCGGCCCTCCGGACCCGCCACCGCCCGGGGGAGCGCCTCGCACCTGGCCGCCTCACCCCCATGCTCGGCCGCGACGAGGAGCTGGCGGAGCTGGTGGGGACCGTCGCCGACGCCGCATCGGGGCACGGGCCCTGGCTGGTGTCCGTGGTGGGGGAGGCGGGGCTGGGCAAGACCCGCCTCGTCAGCGAGCTGGGGCCCGCCCTGCGCCGGCGGGGCCTGGCGCCCCGGCTGGTCGTGGCGAACTGCGCTCCCTACGGGTCGGAGGGGCCGCTCGCTCCGCTCTCGGCCGTGCTGCGTGCCACCCTCGGCGTGGACGACGACCTCCCCGCGGCTGCACAGCGAGCGGCCGTCGAGGCCCGGATCGCCGAGCTCGGTCCGTCCGGTCAGGGGGACCGCCGGTACCTCACCCAGCGGACTCTGCAGCTGCTCGGCCTCACCGACCTGCCGGACGCGCCTCCGATCGACGCCGGGCCGGCGCGCAGCCGGCTGGCGAACGAGCTGACGACGGCCGCCCGCCTCGTCCTGGAGGCGGCTGCCGATCACGAGCCCCTCGTGGTCCTCCTCGACGACGCGCACTTCGCCGACGTCGCGGTGCTGGAGGTGCTGGAGCGCCTCGGCTCCTCGTCCGACCGCCGCCCGCTCGCCGTGATCGTGGTCGGGCGCGACGAGCTGATGGACCTGCGACCCCGGCTCACGACCCGCCAGGGGATGCGCCACGCCGTGCTGCGACTGCAGCCCCTCGACGCCGCGTCCAGCCACGAGCTGCTCTACCGCACGCTCGCGGGGATGGACCAGCACATGGGCACGTTGGCGCCCCGTCCGGAGGCGCAGATCCTGGCCGCCGCCGGCGGCAACCCACTGCTCCTCGACCAGCTCGTCCGGTTCCTCCGCGAGACCGGCTCGCTGGAGGTCGTCGAGGGCGGGTGGCGGGCGGTGCGAGACCTACACGAAGCGGGCCTGCCCGACGACGCCCGGGCCCTCCTCGGCGCCCGGCTCGACGGGCTGCCATCGGGCGAGCGGGCGGTGCTGCACGGCGCGGCGATCGTGGGTCGGTCCTTCACGCCGTCCGCGGTGCGAGCGCTGGGCGTGACCGTCGACGACGACGTCCTGGAGGACCTCGCGCGCCGCGGGCTGCTGGTGACCGAGGACGGTGCACCGGACGAGCCTGCCCTCGCCTTCCGACATGCGATGGTGCGCGACGCGGCGTACGCATCCGTGCCGCTCGGCGAACGGGCGACGAAGCACGCCCTCGTCGCTACGTGGCTGCTCGACGGAGCCGCCGGGCGCGTCGACGACGCCCACATCGCCGAGATCGCCCACCACGTAGAGCGGGCCGTGGCCCTCGGTGGGGAGCTCGGCCACCCGGGCCCGACGCTCTCGCCCGTTGCCAACGGCTTCCTCGTGCGCGCCGCCCGCGCGGCGCGCCAGCGGGACGAGACCGCCGAGGCGGCGCGCTGGTACCAGCGCGCCCGAGAGCTGCGCCTGGTCGACGATGGAGACGAGGTCGAGGTGGCGCTCGAGCACGGGGCCACGCTGCTGGCCCTGCGTCGGCTCGCCGATGCCCACGCCGTCCTGACGGGGGTCCTGCAGATGGTGGGAAACACCGACCCCGCGGCGTCCGGCGAGGCCCACACGGGGCTCGGTCTGGTGGCCCGCCTGCTGGGCGACACCGACCGGGCCAGCGCGTGCTTCGAGGCCGGGCGACAAGCATGGGAGGAGGCGGGCGACCTCGCCGGCGAGGCGGGCTCGGTGCGCACCCACGGCTGGGCCGAGCTGGTGGCCGGTCGTCCGGGCGCCGCCCTGCCCAAGCTGCTGCGGGCGCGGGAGCTCGACGAGCGGACCGGCCGGCCCCGGGGGATCACCCTCCAGTGCCTCGCCTGGAGCGAGTTCCTGGTCGGCGAGCACGCCGCCGCCAGAGGCCACATCTGGGAGGCGGCGCGCGAGCTTTCGGCCGACGAGGACCGGGTGGGCCTCAGCTGGTGCTTCGAGATCCTTGGGAACAGCCTCTGGCAGGAGGGGCGGGTGGCCCAGGCCCGCCACGTGGCCGAGAATCTCCTCGCGGCAGGGCGTGGGCTCGGCGACCCCTGGGGCGGCGGGTCCTCGCTGGTGCTCCTCGCCGGATGCCAGCTCGAGGCCGGCGACGTCGAGGCGGCGCGGCAGTGCACCGCCGCGGCGCTGCGCACCTTCGCCGAGCTGGACGACCTGTGGGGCGAGGCGAACGCTCGCCTCGTGCAGGGGATGGCGGAGCGGGTCTCCGGGGACCTCGGCGCGGCGCGCGTCGCGCTGGAGCGGGGCCTGGCCATCGCACAGCAGGTGGTCTCGCTCGGTGCCGAGGCGCGGCTGCGGGCGGAGCTGGCGGCCACGCTGCTCGACGCCGGCGACGAGACCGGGGGAGCCCGAGAAGCGCGACGCACCCTGACCCTCGTGCGGAGCGGCGGCGGCGACAGGGACAGCGAGATCCGCGCGCTCGTGGTCCTCGCCAAGCGGGCCCGTGACCTGGCCGACGACCCGGACGCCGGCCGGCTCCTCGAGGAGGCGATCGCCCTGGCGGCAGGAGACGTGCGCACGAGCATCTGGCGCCGTGCCGTCGCGTGGTCGGCGATCATCGCCGCCGAGTCCGGGGCGGTGGACCGCGCCCACCGGCTGGCCGCTGAGGCCCTGAGCGGATCGTGGGAGAGCGCCCGCACCTGGGTGCTCGCGCAGCGCGCCGTGGCCGCCGCTCAGCGAGCGGAGGGAAACACCGCGGGCGCGCTCGCCACCCTCGATGCGGTTCTCGGGCGCTTCCGGGATCGTCCGCTAGCGTTCCTCGACGTGATTCGGAACGACATCCGTGCTCTCGAGCCAGCCCAGGGGAACCCGTGACCTACGCCAGCATCGTGGTCGGCACCGACGGCTCGCCGACCGCCGAACGAGCGGTCGCCCGGGCCGGCGCGCTCTCCGCCATCGACGGCGCACGGGTCATCATCGTCACCGCCTACACCCCTGGTTCGTCCGACATGTCGGCGGTCATGGACACCGTGCCCGCCGACATCCGGCACACCCTCACCGACCGGGTGCAGGCGGAGGAGCTGGCTCAGCGCGGCCGTTCGATCGCAAAGGAGGCGGGCGCGCCGAAGGTCGTCGTGCAGGCCATCTCCGGCGACCCTTCGAGCGTCCTCCTGGAGGCGGCCAAGGACTTCGACGCCGATCTGATCGTCGTCGGCTCGAAGGGCCTCACCAGCCACACCCACTTCATCATGGGGAGCGTGGCCTCCTCGGTCGCCCACCACGCCCCCTGTGACGTCCTCGTCGCACACACCACTGCGGGATAAGTCAGGATGACCACGTGAGCGACCAGCAGAGCGACCCGGCGGACACCGCCGCCGCCAAGTCCCCGATCGAGCAAGCGGTCGAACAGGCGCTGGACGTCTTGGTCTACGCCCCTATCGGCCTACTGTTCGAGGGCGCATCGTTGCTCCCGCAGCTCGTCCAGAAGGGCAAACACCAAGTGACCATGGCCCGGATGATCGGACAGTTCGCCACCGAGCAGGGGCGCCAGGAGGCCGAGAAGCTGGCGGGCCGCCTCCAGGATCAGGCCACCACCGTGCTGGGACGGCTCGGCGACACCGGTTCCTCCGGCCCGGGGGCGTCGGTCGCACCGGCCGCAGCCTCAGCGGCTCGGGCGGGCCGGCAGGTCGTCACCAGCGGACGGGACGCAGCGGACAAGGTGGCGGGCGCGGTCGTCGAGGTCGCCAGCCTCGCCATCCCGGACTACGACGGCCTCTCGGCCTCGCACGTCGTCAACCGCCTCGCCGGCCTGTCGGTCCCCGAGCTCGAGTCGGTCCGCCTCTACGAGCTCGCCAACCGCGGGCGGAAGACAATCCTGTCGAAGATCGCCCAGCTCCAGTCGAGCTGACCGACCACCGACTGGCGGCCCCATGACGACGCGCGTGAGGGCGGCCGACGAAGGATGTCGCGCCGCCACCGAGGCCGACCTGCCACGACTGGCCGAGCTGGCGGCGCAGGCTGTCGAGGAGCTTCGCGTCGGGCGCGGCGGTGAGGTGTGGAGCAGGGCGACGGCGCGCCGTCCGCCGTACGCGGATCGGCTGGCCGACGAGGTGCGCTCCGCTCGGCACCACGTCGTGGTGGGCACGCTGGACGGCGACGTCCTCGGGTACGGCGTGGTCCGGATCGATCAGCTTCCCGACGGCGGCCTGCTGGGCGTCATCACCGATCTCTACACCGAGCCCGGTGGCCGCAGCGTCGGGATCGGCGAGGCCGCCATGGACGCGCTGATCGCCTGGTGCCGGGAGGCCGGGTGCTTCGGCGTCGACAGCCTGGCGCTGCCGGGCGACCGCCACACGAAGAACTTCTTCGAGTCCTTCGGCCTCGTGGCGCGGGCCATCGTCGTGCACCGCAGCCTGTCGTGAACCCGATCGACCACCCCGTCGTGGCGGTCGGCGCCGTGGTGCTGGATCACGATCGGCTGCTGCTCGTGCGCCGGGGGCGTGGCCCCGCCCAAGGCGATTGGTCGGTGCCCGGGGGCCGCGTGGAGCTGGGGGAGACCCTGGCCGAGGCGGTCACCCGTGAGCTCCTGGAGGAGACGGCGCTCGAGGGTGTGTGCGGCCCGCTGATCGGCTGGGCCGAACGGGTGGAGCCCGACGGTCACTACGTGCTCCTCGATTTCGAGGTGACGCTGGTGGGCGACGACGCGCCGGTGGCGGGAGACGATGCCGCCGAGGTGGCCTGGGTTCACCTCTACGAGGTCGGCGAGCGTCAGCTGGCGCCGGGGCTGGCCGAGTTCCTCCACGACCACGGCATCATCGCCACCTTCACCTAGAGGCCCGCAGATCGGTCAGCGGCCCTTCCAGGACGGTGGCCGCTTCTCGATGAAGGCCGTGAGGCCTTCGGAGAAGTCCTCGGACTGCATGGCCACGCCCATGCCGTTGGCCGACATCTTCCAGCCGACGTCGTCGGGGGCGTTGGTCGCCTCGATGACGATCTTGCGCGACTCCCGCACCGCCACGGGTGCGTTGGCGCAGATCTGCTCGGCCAGCGCGATCGCCTGGTCGAGTGCCTGACCCGGCTCGACGAGCCGGTTGACGAGCCCGAAGTGGTGAGCCCGGGCGGCGTCAATCGGGTCACCCGTGAGGGCCAGCTCCATCGCGATGTTCAGCGGGATCTTCCGCCCGAGGCGGAACAGGCCGCCGGCCCCGGCGACGAGCGAGCGCTTCACCTCGGGGATGCCGAAGGTGGCGGTGCCGGAGGCGACGACGAGGTCGCACGACAGGACGATCTCCGTGCCGCCCGCGAGCGCGGGGCCGTCCACGGCAGCGATGATCGGCTTGGTCCGCTCGCGCTGGACGATGCCGCCGAAGCCACCTCGGGAGGTGGCCAGGCCGCCGGCGTTGCCGGAGTTGATCTCCTTCAGGTCGGCCCCGGCGCAGAACACCGGGGGCTCGCCCGTGAGGATGCCCACCCAGATCTCGTCGTCCGCCTCGATGCGATCGATGGCGTCCTCGATGCCCTGGGCCACTGCGCCGTTCACGGCGTTGCGGGCCTCCGGTCGGTTGATCTTAATGACCGCGAAGGGTCCTCGCTGTTCGAAGTCGACGGACATGGGCGGCACCCTAGTTGCGCCGCGCTGGACCGGTCGCCCCGGGGGGCGATCCGCGGCCGTACGACTGGAGGAGTGGGGATGAGCGATCGGCCGGGCCATCTGCGCTCCCCGTGCTGCGAGGTTACGAGGTCGATCTCCCGTACCTGGCGACGGTCGACCTGGACGCCTTAGCCGGCTCGTCGTGCGGCGCCCGGTGGGACGAGGATCCGGCGAGCGGGGGCCATCGGACGGTCCGGCTCCGAGTCGGTCGTCACGCCTCGGGAGCGGCCTGCTCCGGCGTCGCCACGGGAGCGGCGGCCTCTGAGGTGGGTGCCGCGATGAGAGGGCGTTCGGCGACCAGCGCCGCAGGAGGGGCCGCTTCGGCGGCCGGCGCCACCGGCTGCTCGGCGTCGGTGGGCGTTGGGGCGGCCTTCGGCGGCGCCTTGGGGCCCTTCTGCTTGTTGGGCCGGCGGCGCTCCAGCTTGGGGCGAGGGGCGGTGGGGTCGGGGGTGACCTCGAAGATGTGGGCGATCTTCGGGATGCGGGTGGCGAGGCGGGCGATGGTGGCCTGGACGTCGGCGTGCAGGTCCTTCGGGAGCGACGCTGGGATGACCTTGTCGCGAACGGGGGCGAAGGCCAGTGCATCGAGCACGGCGACCCAGCGCTCCGGGGCGGCCTCCGCGGTGAGCGCAGCACCCGCCCCGTCGGTGAGCCGCGTCGCCAGCTCCGCGGGCAGGGGAGCGCCTGCCTTCGGGGGACGGGAGCTCAGGCGCAGGGCGCGGACGATGCGGCCGACGTCGAGGTTGGCCGTCAGCTCCGCGAGCCAGGCTGCGTGCTCGGCGTCGACGCGGGAGGAGAGCCCGGCCTTGAGCTGGGTGGCCAGAGCCCGGACTGCTTCGTCCTTCGAGCTGTTGTCGGCGGCCGACACCACCGAGCGCAGGTCTCGGAGGTCGAGCACGTCGAGGTCGCGCAGGGCCGCCTCGGCCCGGTCGCGCCACTCCGCGGCCCGCACCTTCGGCACGAGCTTCTCGGCCAGCTCCACCAGCGGACCGGCGCTGATGGTCGGCTCGCCCGCGGCCGACCGTTCGGCGTTCTGCTTCTCGATGGCCTGCCGGACGGCGGGCAACCCCCCGAGCACGACCTGCTCGGCGATCGGGCGCTGCTCTTCGGGCAGCGTCTCCAGGAGGGCGGTGCGGTGGGCCTTGGCGGGGCGCAGGCGCTTGGCCTTGGGACGCTCCACGACGGGGATCGGCGGCGCCTCCTGACGGGGCGGCCGGGCCCGGCGCTCGCGGCGATCATCCGAGCGCTCACCGGAGGGATCGCTGGAGTGATCGCCCGTGCGATCGGCCTCAGAACGGGGGCCGCTGCTGCGACCCCCGGGCGAGCGTTCCCGATCGCCCGAGCCGCGCTCGCCGGTCGGGCGGTCGCGGCGTGGCCCGTCGCGCCTCGGGCCGTCGCGTCGAGGGCCGTCGCGTCGCGGGCCGCGGTCGTCGCGCCCTCGGGTGGCGAGGGTGGAGGTGACGAGCGGCTCGTCGGCCTTGCCGCTCCCGAGGATCTCGATGCGCTCCGGCTCCCGGCGGGCGCCCTTCGCGGGCAGCACGCCGATGATCTGGATGCCATCGACGAAGAACTCGGCGTCGACGCGCAGGACGTCGCCCACCTTCGGCGAGCCCTCGAGCAGCGTGCTGGGGACGGTGCCACGGGGCTCCTTGGCCCCTGCGGCGCGCCACGTCCACGTGCCGTCGTCGCGGGAGCTGGTGAGCTCGATCTCGATCCTCCGGGGCATCGGGCCAAGGTACTCGGCGTCCCGGACGGGCCCCCAATGACTCGTCGAGATCGGACCGAGATCGCGACCATGTCCCGTCACCGGGCTGCTGGCTCTACCGCCGTCGCTCCCGTCGGCGTAGCGCATCGAGCTTCGCGGGCGGGGCGCGACCGTCCGAGAGCCGGCAGTGCATGCCCTCGGCACGGAACGTCAGGTCATCGACGCGCTGGCCGAGGACTCGGGCACCGCGGGGCTAGGACTGCGGGACGACCTCACGGCCGGCGGGGATGACGCTGACGACACCCTTCGGGATGCCGGCCTCCTCGAGGAGCTCGGCCATGAAAAGGCGTCGAGGGGCGTCTCGGGCGACGGTTTGATGACGATGGTGGAACCCGACAGGAGCGCCGGGGCCAGCTTCGACATCGTCACGAACTGCGGGACGTTCCACGGCACGATGGCCCCGACCACGCCGACCGGCTCGCTGCGGACGATCACTGGGGACCCGAGGACGCCCATGCGCTCCTCCTCCCACTGATGGGCGGTGGCGACCTCGATGAAGTTGTTGAGCATCATCCAGGCGGCGGGCGCCTGCGCCAGCTGCGAGAACGTGATGGGGGAGCCCATCTCCGTGGTGATGACCTGCGCCATGTCCATCATCCGGGCGGCGTAGAGGTGCGAGAAGCGCTGCACGGCGGCGATGCGGTCGGCCGGCTCCATGCGGGGCCACTCGCCCTCGTCGAACGCCGTGCGGGCGGCCGCCACGGCGCGGTCGATGTCGACGGCGGTGCCGTCGGGGACGCGTCCCACGACCTCTTCGGTGTGCGGCGAGATGACCTCGATGACCTCGGAGCCGGCGGGGTGGTCGTTCCGTCGTGCACCCGTCTCATCCGGCCCGCTTCGCCCGAGCTCCCTTGGGAGGTCACACTGGCCGACGGATTAGTCCCGCGGCCCATCCTAACGAGAACGTGTTCTAGTACTGATCGGTGGCCGTCGACGACACTCCGCGAACGGGTCCTGGGCTTGCCCAGGAGCCTCGGGTCGAGCGGTAGGTTCGGCGCATGGCGATAGCCGCCGACGCCCTGACGATGACCCAGGCCGCGCGGCGGCGGCGCGTGCTGGTGTCGGCCCTCGAGCTCGCCGCAGAGGGCGGCTACGAGGCCGTCCAGATGCGCGACGTCGCCACCACGGCCGGTGTCGCCCTCGGCACGATCTACCGGTACTTCCCGTCGAAGGACGCGCTGCTCGCGGCGGCGATGGTCGAGTGGATGGAGGACCTCGAGCGGCGGGTGACCCAACGCGGTCCGCGGGGCGCCACCACCGCCGAGAGGGTCTACGACGTGTTCCGCCGGGCGGTGGCCACGATGGAGCGCCAGCCGCAGCTGGCCGGAGCCGTCATCACCGCCTTGACGTCGGACGATACCGCCGCAGGTCGGGCCTCCATCTCGACGACCGACGTCATGACGCGGGTGATGCTGCAGGCCTTCCCCGACGACGTCGACCCGGCCACCGAGGCCGCCATCGCCAAGGTGCTCGGCCACGTCTGGTTTTCCTGCCTGGTGGCCTGGAAGAACGGCGTGGGGGACATGGCCTGGATGGCCGCGGAGCTCGACGTCGCCTGCCAGCTCACCTGCGGGCACCTCGACTAGGTGGACGTCGCCGCCCGCAGCCTGGCTTTCGTCGTGGGGGCGGCGCTGGCTCTCGCCGTGCTGGGCTCGGCGCTGCGCACCGTCGTGGTGCCACGCGCCGAGGCCAGCATCCTGAGCCGGGTCGTGTTCGGTGGCGTGCGCCGCCTCTTCGACCTCCGCGTGCGCCGGACGTCGTCGTGGGAGGACGCGGACCGGATCATGGCCCGCTACGCGCCGGTGGCCCTGATCGTCCTGCCGGCTGTCTGGATCGGCACGATGATCCTGGCCTTCACGCCCATGTTCTGGGCCTTGGGCAGCACCTTTCCGCGCGAGGCGTTCACCAGGAGCGGGTCGTCCCTCCTGACCCTCGGCTTTGCCTTCGCCCGAGACCTGCCGGGGACCGTGCTGAGCTTCGTCGCCGCCACCATCGGCCTCGGCCTCGTCGCCCTCCTCATCTCCTTCCTGCCGGCCATCTACTCCCAGTTCTCCAGGCGGGAAATCCTCGTGGGCCAGCTCGACACGCGGGCCGGCACCCCACCGGATGCGGGCGAGCTGCTGCTCCGCGCCCACCGCATCGGGTGGCTCGACCAGCTCGAGGAGCTCTGGATGGACTGGGAGCGCTGGTTCGTGGAGGTCGAGGAGTCGCACACGTCAAACGCGGCGCTGGCCTTCTTCCGCAGCCAGCATCCGGAGCGCTCCTGGATCACCGCCGCCGGCTGCATCCTCGACACAGCGGCGCTCCGCGCGTCGATCCTCGACCTGCCCAGAGACTTCCGTGCCGAGCTCTGCCTGCGCTCGGGGTACCTCACCCTCCGCCGCCTCGCCCACCTCTATGAGATCCCGTACGACCCCGACCCGCGCCCCGGCGATCCCATCTCGATCACCCGGGAGGAGTTCGACGCACGCTGCGACCAGCTGGCCACCGCCGGACTGCCGGTGCGCGCCGACCGCGACGCAGCATGGAGCGCCTTCGCAGGCTGGCGCGTGAACTACGACCAGGTGCTGCTGATGCTGTGCGCGCTCATCGTGCCGCCCGTCGCGGCTTGGTCGAGCGATCGCGGCATGGCCCGCTATCGCCCGCCCATGCGGACGCGGCGCGGCTGACCTAGATGGCGCTGTCCCGGTTCTCCCAGCAAGGGTCGCGGAGCTGGCATCTTCACCTGATCAACCCGTTCTGTGAACCGAATCTGGCAGCTATTGCCCGATCGCCGTCACAGGGCGGATGCCTTCGGTGGTGAGGAGGAGGAGCTCGCCGTCGTCGAGCTCGCCGAAGGCGATCACGCCGCCCAGGTCGGCGGCCAGCTCCACGGGGTCGCGGGTCGGGTCGTCCGCAGGCACCGCCTCGATGAAGCCGGTGCAGTAGTCGCTGTAGAGGTACCAACCGTAGAGGCCGGGGTTGGCTTCGCCGCGGTAGACGTACCCGCCGGTGATGGAGCAGCCGCGGTCGTGGCCGTACGTGACCGCCGGCGGCGTGAACTCCGGGGACGGTGACCCCTCGTAGTCGTTGGCCCCTTCGACGGTGTCCCAGCCGAAGTTGGGCTTCGGCTCCGTGGCGTCGACGACCGTCACCTCCTCGATGGTGTTCTGGCCGACGTCGGCGATCCAGAGCCGGTTCGTCGCCCGGTCGAAGCTGTACCGCCAGGGGTTGCGGAGCCCTATGCCCCACACCTCGGGACGCGGACCCCAGGCCGGGTTCGTCGTGGGGGCGATGACCCCGCCCGCCGGATCCGGCACGACGCGGAGCATCTTGCCGAGGAGGCTCGACGGGTCCTGGGCCACCTCGCCGGGATCGGCGGCGCCACCGCCATCGCCGGTGCCGATCCAGAGCGCGCCGTCGGGCCCGAACACGAGGTGCCCGCCGTTGTGGTTGGCGAAGGGCTGCCCTATCTCCAGGTGGAGCACGCCGTCGCCAGGCTCGGGGAGGCCGTCGGCGTCGAGCGGCCACGAACGGACCTCGGTGTCGCCCTGGTCGTTCGTCATGTCGAGGTACATCCGCTCGGCCGCTGCGTCAATAGCGATGCCCAGGAGGCCCCGCTCGCCGCCGGTGGAGATCCGGTCGGCAACGTCGAGCACGACCCGGCTCGTGCCCGCCGCGAGGTCCACGCTGTGCACCCGTCCCCCGAGCGTCGTCACCAGCACCGGCCCCTGGCCCGGCGGATCCGCCACCGCCGAGGGTGCCTCCAGCTCGAGGAGGTCGCCGAGGCGCAGCCCAGGGTCGGTCCCGGTCGGTCGGGGCGCGGCACTGACGGTGGGCAGGGGCCAGGCGGCATCGCTCCTCGCGACCGCGTCCGAGGTGCGGCGGTCGGCGTCGTCGTAGCTGGGCCCGGGCACGGCCAGCTTTGCGGCGAAGCCCAGCTCCTCCCGGAACACCACGGCTGCGATGCCGGTGACCAGGACCAGCACGCAGGCGACGCCGGCAAGGATGCGCCAGCGGCGGGAGCGAGGAAGGCGCACGGTCCCATCATGGTGGCCGGGCCGGGGGAAGTCCGGGCAGGCTGAGGGCATGCAGCTGGTCGGCCCTGATCACATCGTGCTCGTCTCCGAGGACCCGGAGCGGCTCGTGTCCTGGTACGCCTCGTCGCTCGGCCTGGAGGTGCTTCGCCTCGAGGAGTGGCGTCGCAACGAGGTGCCGTTCGTCTCCCTGCGTGTGAGCCCCACGTTCCTGATCGACGTGATGCTGGGCGCGAGGTCGGGGCGCAACGTCGACCATCTCGCCCTGACGGTCGCGGGCGTCGACCTCGACGAGCTCGCCACGTCTGGACGCTTCGAGATCGAGATGGGGCCGGCCGACCTGTACGGCGCAAAGGGCGTCGGCCGCGGCGTGTACGTCAGCGATCCCGACGGCAACCGCGTCGAGCTGCGCACGTACTGACGCCGGGAGCCTCCGGTGTACCGACGGCTCCTCACCTCGCAGGAATCGTCCTCGGCGCCCGAGCGCAGGCTGAGGCCATGACCATCATCTCAGCCCCCCCGTACCGCTGCTCACAGCACGTTGATCGCTCCGTGGTCGATGGCCTCCCTACGGCGCGTCCTGGAGGCGGAGGCCGGCGTAGGCGCCGCGTCCGGCCCCGTGCTCGTCGGCGCCGCGGCCCCGCGCGCCGACCTGGCCGACGTCGACACGTCCTGGCCCATCGCTGCGGCGGGTGCGCCCTCCTCGTGCTGGCCGGCGTTCTGCTGATCCTGTCGCGGGCCGTGCGCCGCCACGTCCTGGCCCTCGTGCCGCGGAGCACGGCCGGCGGCGCCAGCCGGGCCGCTGCCTCGGCGGCCGTGGCCGTCGACCCATCGTCACCGCCGCGTTCGTGCACCCTCAGACGACGTACAAGAGCGCCTCGGAGCGCAGGAAAAAGCGGGTTGGTCGCCCACCGGCCGTTCGTGCACCCTCAGACGACGTATAAGAGTGCCGCGGAGCGCAGGAACGCGGGTTGGTCGCGGGTCGGCGCCTCGCCGCACGAGCGAGGTCGAGCACCTAGGGTCCGTGCCCGTGCAGGCCTACTCGCTGGTGGCGTATAACACCGCGACGGCGTCGAAGAACCGGATCCACGACGACGCTGTGGCCCGGCAGCTCGGGTTCCGCGGCGGCCTCGTGCCTGGCGTCGACGTCTACGCCTACCTGACCCATCCGCCGGCAGAAGCGTGGGGGCGTGCCTGGCTCGAACGGGGCACGATCAGCGCTCGCTTCGTGCAGCCCGTGTACGACGGCACCCGCACCGACGTCATGCCGGTCGGCGACGGGGCCCTCGAGGTGCGCGACGAAGCCGGGGCCGTCTGCGCCAGGGCGACCGCCGGCCTGCCGCCCACCGCGCCGGCCCTTCCGGATCCGACGGCCTGGCCCGACGTGCCGCAGACCTCCTACCCTCCGCCGGCCGCGCCGGAGGTGCTTGTGCCGGGCACTGCGTTGGGCCTCGAGCCGCACCGCTTCCACGCCGCCAGGGCCCAGGAGTATCTGGCCGACGTACGGGAGACGCTTCCGCTGTATCGCGACGAGAGCGTGGCCCACCCCGGCTGGCTCCTGCGCGACGCCAACTACGTGCTGTCCGCCAACGTGCAGCTCGGCCCGTGGATCCACGTGGAGTCGACTGTGCAGCACCACGCGCTCGTGCGGGATTGCGACCTCGTCTCCGCTCGGGCGCTCGTCACGGCGGAGTGGGAGCGCAAGGGCCACCGCTTCGTGACGCTCGACGTGCTCCACCTCGCCAACCACCGACCGGTCGCCCGCACCTCGCACACTGCGATCTACCGCCCGCGGGGCAGCTGATCCGAGCGGGTACGTCGTCGTCGAGCTTGGCGCTGCCGTCGCCTGGGCGGGGGCCTCGTCGGCCCGGCCGGGGTCCCAGGGCGAGGCCTGCCCGCAGGAACCTGTACCCCTCTTTCCTGGCGAGGCCTCCGGGGTGCCGAGCACCAGGCCGATCACGCCTACGTCGGAGGGCATCGTCACCCGCTCGTACTAGAACACGTTCTAGTACGGGTCCAACCACGGCCGCTAGGGTCCGACTCATGAAGCTCGGCTTGATCATCGGCTACTGGCCCTCGTCCGGACCGCCGGCAGACGCCGCGGATCAGATCGCCACGGCGGAGCGCCTGGGCTTCGACTCGATCTGGACCTCCGAGGCCTACGGCTCCGACTGCTTCACCCCGCTGGCGTGGTGGGGGAGCCGGACGACGCGGGTGAAGCTCGGCACGGCCATCACCCAGATCTCGGCCCGCACACCGGCCTCCACCGCGATGACGGCGATCACCCTCGACCACCTCTCGGGCGGGCGACTGATCCTCGGTCTCGGTGTCAGCGGTCCCCAGGTCGTGGAGGGCTGGTACTCGGCCGAGTACGCCAAGCCCCTGGCCCGCACCCGCGAGTACATCGACATCGTGCGCGAGATCATCGGCCGCGAGAAACCCGTCGAGTACGTGGGGGAGCACTACCAGATGCCCCTCGTGGGCGGCACCGGCCTCGGCAAGCCGCTCAAGTCCATCGTCCGCCCCCTCCGCCCCCGCATCCCCATCTACCTCGGCGCCGAAGGCCCGAAGAACGTCGCCCTCGCCGCCGAGATCTGCGACGGCTGGCTGCCCATGTTCTTCTCGCCAAAGGCAGACACCTTCTACCGGCAGGCCCTCGCCGAAGGCTTCGCCAAGCGAGACGTCAAGCACATCGACGACGCCTTCGAGGTCGCGTGCATCGTGCCGACCATCGTCGGCGACGATGTCGAGGCCTGCGCCGACCTCCTCCGCCCCACCCTCGCCCTCTACATCGGCGGCATGGGCGCAAAAGACCGCAACTTCCACAAGGACGTCTTCGCACGGCTCGGCTACGAGGAGGCCTGCCAGAAGATCCAGGAGGCCTACCTCGCCGGCCGCAAGGACGAAGCCGCCTCCCATGTCCCCACCGGCATGGTCGAGGACGTCTACCTCATCGGCCCCAAGGCCAAGGTGCGAGACGACCTCGAGCGCTGGCGAGAGACCTGCGTCACCACCATCCTCGTCAGCGGTCCCAGCTTCATGCTCGAAGAGATCGCGGAACTGGTGCAGGGGTAGATCGTCGCACTCGCTCGCCTTCGGCGAGCTCCTGCGAGCTGTTCGGAACTGCCTCTCGGCCGGCTCGCTGTCCGCCTCGCGCTCGTAGCCCCCGCCTCTCAGAACACGAATCCACACCGCGGCGGGACCCACTTGCCCCGCTGCTCGATCCGTTGCCGCGTTTCGGCAGCGCTCCTCTCGGCACCCCGACTCCCTGACCTGGCTTCTTCTCGGGAGTCTGCGGTCGCGCCACTCGGGATCGCGCGCTGCCGACCCCAGCTCTCGCTACGGGGCGTGCACAGAACTGTGTGCGCTTCGTCGCGGGTGGGGCTGGGGGGGCCACGCGCGACCCACACCGCCGCCGTCAGCCGGCTTCTCTGGTGACCTTGCGGGCCCACCAGATGAGGGGCAGCTGGAGGGGGAGGCGGAGCCAGGCGGCGGCGGCTGAGTCGAGGGGCGGGGGTGCGCCGGCGATGCCGCCGTCGAGGGCGGACTGGATGTTGGCGGGGAAGACGCCCAGCAACGTGGCCACGCAGAACCAGCCGCCGAGGCGACGCGTGCGCGGGTTGGCGACGAGCGCCGCGCCCGCGAGCTCGACGACGCCGCTGACGTAGGTCGTGGTGCGGGCCGCGCCGGGCATCCAGTCGGGCACGATCGGGTCGAAGAAGGCGGGCCGCACGAAGTGCATCATCCCCGCGCCGCCGATCAACGCCGCCAACCCCAGAGCCCGCCGATCCTGAGGACGCACCGAGGGGACCCTAGGCGCCCCAGTCCATCCCCAACGGCGGCCTCAGTGAAGTCGCGGCTTCGGGGAGTGGGGGGAGGGGTCGTCCGCGTGGCGCGGGCGCACACTTTCGAGCAGGGGCCGGGCCAAGAAGCCGGGGTGTCGCGAAGGGTGATGCGTGGAGGCGCAAGGAGACCGGCGCGTGAGGCGAGTGGGTCCCGCAACGGCGTGGACCCGTGCCCTGAGAAACGCGGGGTGGCAGGAGCGAGGCAACCCGCTGAAAGCCGGTTCCGAGGAGCTCGCAGGGGCCGGCCCAAGGCGAGCGAGTGTGAACCTAGGAATAGGCCTCCACCGGCGGGCAGGCGCAGACGAGGTTGCGGTCGCCGTAGCCGCCGTCGATGCGGCTGACGGGCGGCCAGTACTTGCCCTGGCGGAGCGACGGCACGGGGTAGGCGGCCTCCTCGCGCGAGTAGGGGCGCTCCCAGGAGGCGGCGAGCAGGTCCTCGGCGGTGTGGGGGGCGTGGGCGAGGGCGCTGTCGGCGTGCGCCACCGATCCGGATTCGATGGCGGCGATCTCGGCTCGGATGGCGAGCATGGCCTCGCAGAAGCGGTCGAGCTCCTCGAGGCTCTCGGATTCGGTGGGTTCGACCATGAGGGTGCCGGCGACCGGGAAGCTCATCGTCGGGGCGTGGAAGCCGTAGTCGATGAGTCGCTTGGCGACGTCGTCGACGGTGACGCCGCTGACCCGGGTGATCTCGCGAAGGTCGAGGATGCACTCGTGGGCCACGCGGCCGTGCCCGCCCGTGTACAGCACGGGGTAGGCGCCGGCCAGCCGGGCGGCGATGTAGTTGGCGTTGAGGATGGCGATCTCGGTGGCGCGGCGGAGGCCGTCGGGGCCCATGAGTGCGATGTAGGCCCAGGAGATGGGCAGGATCGACGCGGACCCCCACGGCGCACCGGAGATGGGTCCGGGCCCGGTCGCCGGCCCCGCCTCGGGCACGAGCGGGTGGTTGGGCAGGAAGGGCGCGAGGTGGGCGCGGGCAGCCACGGGTCCGACGCCGGGTCCGCCGCCCCCGTGCGGGATGCAGAAGGTCTTGTGGAGGTTGAGGTGGCTGACGTCGCCGCCGAACCACCCGGGCCGGGCCACGCCGACCAGGGCGTTGAGGTTGGCTCCGTCGACGTACACCTGGCCGCCGTGGCTGTGCACGAGGTCGCAGATCTCGGTGATGCGCTCCTCGAACACGCCGTGGGTCGACGGATAGGTGACCATGAGGGCGGCGAGGTCGTCGCTGTGGTACTCGACCTGCTTCTCGATATCGGCGACGTCCACGTTCCCCTCGTCGTCGCACGCCACGACGACGACCCGCATCCCGGCCATCACTGCGGAGGCGGCGTTGGTGCCGTGCGCGGAGGAGGGGATCAGGCAGACGTCGCGGGCGGGCTCGCCCCGATCGGCGTGGTAGCCGCGGATGGCGAGGAGGCCGGCCAGCTCGCCCTGCGACCCTGCGTTGGGCTGCAGGGACACGGCGTCGTAGCCGGTGATCTCGGCGAGCCACCCCTCGAGGCCGGTGATGAGGTCGCGGTACCCGGCCGCCTGCTCGAGCGGGGCGAATGGGTGGAGGCCGCCGAACTCGGGCCACGTCACCGGTTCCATCTCCGTGGTGGCGTTGAGCTTCATGGTGCAGCTGCCGAGCGGGATCATCGACCGGTCGAGGGCGACGTCCTTGTCGGCGAGGCGGCGGAGGTAGCGCAGCATCTCCGTCTCGGAGCGGTGCGAGGAGAAGACCGGGTGCGTCAGGTAGTCGGAGGTGCGGGCCAGCGCCTTGGGGTACCGCGTGGTGCCCGAATCGGCGACGAGGGACGCATCGAAGGCGGCGGCGACTCGCTCGATGACGTCGTCGGTGGTGGTCTCGTCGACGGCCACGGCGACCGTGTGGTCGTCGAGCCGTCGGAGGTTGATGCCGTGGCGCAGCGCGGCCGCGAGGATGCCGTCGGCGCCCCCGGGGACGTCGACGGCGACCGTGTCGAAGAAGTCGTCGTAGACGGAGAAGCCGGCGGCGACGAGCGAGTCGGCCAGCCACGCTGCCTTCCCGTGCACGCGCCCGGCGATCGTCCGGAGGCCCTCGGGCCCGTGGTACACGGCGTACATGGAGGCGATCACGGCGAGCAGCACCTGGGCGGTGCAGATGTTCGACGTGGCCTTCTCCCGGCGGATGTGCTGCTCCCGGGTCTGCAGGGCGAGGCGGTGGGCGGGACGACCGGCGCTGTCGACGGACACGCCCACGAGGCGGCCCGGCATCGAGCGGCGGAGGCCGTCGCGGGTGGCGAGGAAGCCGGCGTGCGGGCCGCCGTAGCCCATCGGCACGCCGAACCGCTGGGACGACCCGACGACGACGTCCGCCCCCTGCTCGCCGGGCGGCGTCAGGACGCAGCAGGCCAGGAGGTCCGTGGCGACGGCGACGAGGCCGCCCGCGTCGTGTACGGCAGCGATGGTGGGAGAGAGGTCTCGCACCACCCCGGTGGTGCCCGGGTGCTGGAGCAGGGCTCCGAAGCAGGCCGCGGGGTCGAGGTCGTTGGAGGGGTCGCCGACGACGATCTCGATGCCGATCGGCTCGGCGCGCGCGGCGACGACGGCCACGGTCTGCGGGTGCGTCTCGGCGTCGACGAAGAAGGACGATCCGGCGTGCTTGGTCGACCGGCGGACCAGGGTCATGGCCTCGGCCGCCGCCGTCGACTCGTCGAGCATCGACGCGTTGGCGATGTCCATGCCGGTGAGGTCGGTCACCATCGTCTGGAAGTTGAGGAGCGCCTCGAGCCGGCCCTGGCTGATCTCGGGCTGGTAGGGCGTGTAGGCCGTGTACCAGGCGGGGTTCTCGAGGACGTTGCGTAGGATGACGCCGGGCGTGTGGGTGCCGTGGTAGCCGGCGCCGATGAGCGAGGTGACCACCTCGTTGCGGTCGGCCAGCGCCCGCAGCTCGGCCAGCACCTCGGGCTCGGATCCCGCCGCCGGCAGCACGAGCGGCTCGTCGGCCCGGATCGAGGCGGGGACCGCCTCGTCGATCAGCTCCTGGAGGGAGGCGAGGCCGAGCGCGGAGAGGATGGTGTCGATGTCCTCGGGACGGGGCCCGAAGTGGCGATCGGCGAACGTGGTCGCGGGCTGGCGCATGGCAGGTCCTCGGGTGGGGGCAGACGGGGCGGGATGGTGGACCCCCGCTGTCGCCTCGCGGGCTCCAGCGTTGCCTCCCCTGTGCGGTCCTTGGGCCTGAGAGGTTCCGGGGCGGTTGCACCTTCGGCGCCCGATCACCCCTGCCGGGGCAAGGACATCGGGACTCTCCCACACGGGTTCGTCAGCGCCCCGAGACTACCACCGGCCTCCTGGCGGATCCGACATTGCGAAGAGGTGACGGACTAGCGTCATCTCCTTCATGGACGCGGGCGGACCACGATCGATGTTGCGGAGGGCGGCCCTCGCCGCACTGCTGGTCCTCGTCGCCACGGTCGCCGCCGTCGGGGGGCTCACCGGGGCCGCACCGGCGTCGGCGGGGGAGGGCTACGAGGTCCTGTGCGTCGACGCCGGCTACGCCTGCACCGCCGGCACGGGCTACGCCGGCCAGTCCCTCTGGGGCGCCAACTACGGCACCCGGGGCCACAACTGCACGTCGTACGTCAGCTACATGCTCGACCGGAACGGCGCCGGCCAGCCGTGGCGGCCCATGGGCAACGCCAACCGGTGGGATGACAACGGCGCCGGGAAGACCCTGATCGACGACATCCCCGTGGTCGGGTCCGTGGCCCAGTGGGAGGGCGGCACCCGCCTCGCGCCCGGCCCGTCCGGTCACGTCGCCTACGTGGACGTCGTCGCCCCCGACTTCATCGAGGTCACCGACGACACGAACGCAGGCGTCACGCGCCGCCTCCGCATCCACCGCAGCTCGCCGTACTGGCCCGACGACTTCATGCACATCCACGACGTGGGTCAGCCCCCCGGGTTCCGCGAGGCCCGCTGGCACCTGTCGAACGCCAACGTCGACGGCGTGGCCGGGGTCGTGAGCGCGGCGTTCGGTGCGGCCGGGGCCACGCCGGTCGTCGGCAACTGGGACGGGAAGGGCAGCGACAGCATCGGCACGTTCCGCGACGGCACCTGGCTGCTCTCGAACGCCACGCCGGGCACGCCCGGGCGCACCATCGAGGTGGCCTTCGGCCGGGCGGGCGACCTGCCGGTCGTCGGCGACTGGGACGGCGACGGCGACGACACCGTCGGCGTGTACCGCGACGGTGCGTGGTTCCTGTCCAACGTCAACGCCTACGACCCGGCCCGCACGTTCCAGGTCGGGTTCGGCGAGGCCGGCGACGTGCCCGTCGTGGGCGACTGGGACGGCAGGGGAGGGGACACCGTTGGTGTGTACCGCCAGGGCACGTGGATCCTGTCGAACACGCACTACGCGAGCGCGCTCGGCCAGCAGCGGTTCGACTACGGCGAGCCGGGCGATCTGCCGGTCGTGGGCGACTGGGACGGCCGCAGGGGCGACACGGTCGCCGTCTTCCGCAGCGGCACGTTCCTGCTGACGCAGCTGGTCGCGGGATCGCCGCTCGATGCCACGCAGGTCCGCTTCGGCCAGGTGGGCGACGTGCCCCTGGTGGGGGACTGGGACGGCCGCACAGGCGACACCATCGGGGTCGGCCGCTAGCTCCCCCAGTGCGAAATGGTGGACATTTCCCCGCAGGTGTGCAGTGCTTTGTCCACCGGTTCGAGGTTCGGACGGGCGAGAACCGCTCGGCGCCGATCGCAACCCAGAGGAGCACCCGATGCCCAATCCCACTATGCCTGCCATCACCCACGTCGCCCTCACGGTGAGCGACCTGGCCACGAGCGAGCCGTGGTACACGGAGCTTCTCGGATCCGCCCCGGTGCTCGACGAGGACACGGGGCCGTTCCGCCACATCGTGTACATGGTCGGCGGCACCCTGCTCGGCCTGCACGGCTTCCCCGACCTCAAGAGCGGCGAGCGCTTCGACGAGCGACGCCCCGGCCTCGACCACGTGGCCTTCGGGTGCGCCAGCCGGGGGGAGCTCGTCGAGTGGGCCGACCGGCTGGACGGCCTCGGCATCGAGCACGGTGGCGTCGTCGACGCGGGCTACGGCTCTGGCCTCTCGTTCCGCGATCCGGACGGCATCGCCCTCGAGCTGTTCGCGCCTCCCGGCACCTGATCCCGTCCGGGCCCCCTCGGGCACAGTAGTTTCGTCACGTGACGAAACTACCCGTGACCCGGCGATGCCGGTGGTGTGGCCGCCCGATCGAGGTCCCGCCCGGTCCCGGCCGCCCGAGGGAGTTCTGCAAGGCCAGCTGCCGACAAGCCGACTACGTCGCACGTCAGCGCAGCGCCGAGTCCGGCATCAGCGATGCCGAGCTCATCGTCACGCGAGCGGCGCTCGACGACCTCCGGGACCGGCTCTACGTGCTGGAGGCCGCCGTCCAGGACGTCGAGCGGGACATCGACGCGGCCGCGGGAGAGCAGGACCTCCGGGACGCACTGGCTTGGCTGCTCGAGGCCGCCCGGCCGCTGGTGGCCAGCAACTTGACATAAGGAGCATTATCGGCGGATAGCGGAGCGGGCACCGATCATGCCGGCCTTTGCCCCGGTATGCGACTGGCGGCGGGGCCGGGTCCGCCTGATCGGCATCGTGCTGACGCGCTCGTGTTCGGCGCAGCCAAGCGCGCCATCCAGCGAGGCCGGGGGCTGTCGGGCGGTAGGTCCTCCTAACGCTCGACTACCCTCGGCGTTGATGACGCGGCTTCCCCACGGCGGGCATCCCGAGCGCGATGCCCGCCGCGAGCTCCGGCGGGCGCAGCTGCTCGATGCGGCGGTCGAGGCCATCGCCACGCTCGGGCCCGGCGCCACGATGGAGCAGCTGGCCCGGCAAGGCGGCGTCACCAAGCCGATCCTGTACCGCCACTTCCGCGACCGGCAGGGCTTGATCACCGCGCTGGCCGACCGCTTCTCGTTGAGCCTGATGGACGAGCTCGACGCCGCGCTCGCCGGCACGGCCGATAGCAGGGAGCTCCTCGACTCGACGGTCGACACCTATCTCCGGTTCATCGAGCGAGAGCCGAGCCTGTACCGGTTCCTGCTGCAGCACGTGGGCGACGCCGACGGGCTGAGTCGCATCAGCCCGCTGATCGATGCCATCGCCCGACGGGTCGCCGTCACCATCGGCGACCAGCTCCGGGCGGCCGGGCTCGACTCCGGTGCCGCCGTGCCCTGGGCCTTCGGCATCGTGGGGCTCGTCCACCAGGCCGGCGACTGGTGGCTCGACGACCGCTCCATGAGCCGGCAGCAGCTGGTCCGTTACCTCACCGACCTCGTCTGGAGCGGGCTCGAGGCCGCCGCCGCCCTGGCCACGAGCGCAGCCGTCGAATCGATCGACACGTAGGATCGGGGGCGAGGCGCTCCTGGTGCGCCGCAGGAGGACGTCACCATGATCCGACCCACCGCCCCGCACACGCTGCCGAGCTTCGACTCACCTGAGGCCGAGCGCACGCACATCAAGCAGCGCATGGCCGCGGCGTTCCGGCTCTTCGATCGGTTCGGCTTCAACGAGGGGGTGGCCGGTCACCTCACGGCTCGCGATCCCGAGCGCCCGGACTGCTTCTGGGTGAACCCCTTCGGCATGTCGTTCGGCCTGATCCGTGCCTCCGACATCATCCTCGTGAACCACGACGGCGTCGTGGTCGAGGGCGAATGGCCGGTCAACATCGCCGCCTTCGCGATCCACTCGCAGATCCACGCCGCCCGGCCCGACGTCCAGGCCGCTGCCCACACCCACAGCAAGCACGGTCGGGCCTGGTCCACCCTCGGACGGCTGCTCGACCCGATCACGCAGGACTCCTGCTCGTTCTTCGAGGATCACGGCCTCTTCGACGACTACACCGGCGTCGTCATCGACACCGAAGAGGGCAAGCGGATCGCTCACGCCCTCGGCGACCACAAGGCGGCCATCCTCCGGAACCACGGCATCCTCACCGTCGGGCACTCCGTTGACGAGGCCGCGTGGCTCTACATCGCGATGGAGCGCAGCGCCGAGGTCCAGCTGCTCGCCGAGGCGGCCGGCCGGCCCGTCTCCATCGACCCCGAGATGGCGCGCCACACCCGCGATCAGGTCGGGGGCCACTTCGCCTGCTGGCTCAGCTTCCAGCCGCTGTACGACAAGATCGTCGCCGAGCAGCCCGATCTACTCGAGTAGCCGCACAACTAGACCGGGCGGTCAAGTTTCCGCCTAGGCTCCGCGGCCATGGATTGGCCACGATCCACGTCGTCTTCGTCCGCGAAGGGGTGACGTACGCCCTCAATGGCTTGGCGAGGGGCTCGGCGGAGGAGAACGGGTGGCGCGAGATCGATGAGATCTGGCGCGACAACCCCGACATTCCAGGGACCAAGGTCGACATCGGCCCGCTCATCGACCGGGGCCTCGACCTCTGCTGATCAGGCAACCTCGCGCTTGACCTGCGTCGAGCCATGCTCAGGAGTGAATCATCAACACATGAATGCGGTGGGCTTCCTGTCGCACCAGGCTCGTAGCCTTTCGCCGTGCGCTCCAAGCGGTCTCTGATGGTCCAAGCCTCCAGGGAGGAGGTCCTCCTCGCCGTGGACCTCTACAACCAGCCGACCCAGCCCCGCCGGCTGGAGGCGGCCTTCTTCGTTCACATGCACATGGCCTGGCTCTACCCTGCTCCACGCGCGATTCCACCGGGACGACATCGATTACTGGTACCGCAAGCCGAACGGTCGCTTCGAGAAGGTCGATGGGGAGCCGAAGACCTGGAAGAAGCTCGGTTGCCGCCCGTGCCGGCGTCGCCCCCGTCGGGGCCGCCCATCGGGGTGGCGCCTCGCGACGGAACGACACGCATCCCGCGCCTCCATCGCCTCCCTTGACGTGGAGGCCGCACTCGTCGACGAACTGCGTCACCCGAGGAGGCTACTGGCCGGGCTGTCCGGCCACGGAGCCGAGCCGCAGGCGAGGTGACCAGACAGCACAGGGACGTCTCTTCAACTGGTCGAGGCACGAGCGTGATCTGTCCGCCAGGCCTACCCTCAGCCTGATCCGGCCGGCGAGTTCGACGGTCGGAACCGCGCGGCTACCGGATGAGCGTGGGGGCCACGCTCGGAGCGTTTACAGCGTTCTGTGGGTCGGGGGACAGGGTGATGTCGCCCCCGCCGCTGACATGGAGCCGGTAGCTGACGAACTGCGCCTGCTGCTGGCCCCAGGTGCCACCGCCGGAGAGTGTGAACGGGGCCGCCTCGGGCGTGAAGAACACGCCCGACAGCTGGACCCCGGCGCCGCCGGCCATGGCGAACTTGCCGACGTTGTTGCTGGTGGCGGGCATGTCCGACCAGAGCGCGAGGTAGTTGAACGGCCCCTGGGTGGGCGCCAGCCAGATGGGGGGCGACGAGTTGACCTGGACATAGCCCGACTTGGAATAGATCATCGTGTGGCTCGCAGTGAGCACTCCGCCGGTGATGGCGATGTCGCCGCTGCGGAGGTACACGAACGAGGCGCCTGCGACCGCTCGGCCGATGCAGACATCGATGAGGCACTCGTTGGAGAGGTTCCCCGCGTTGGGGACCTGGTTGAAGCTGAGGGCTCCGCCCGTCATCTTGATGCCGTTGTCGATCACGACGTTGCCGTTGGCGAACTGGACGGTGCTGAGGTTGCCGACGGACAGGCCGCTGGGACAGTTGATCCACCAGTTCCCCGTCACCAGGGTGTCCCCCGCCGGCGCGTTGCAGCTGTGCGTAGGCGACCATTGCTGGTACCCCGGCCCACCGCCGAAGGACACAACGGGGACACCGCTCGTACCCACGGCGCTCTTGAGCTGGTCGATGTACGGCGACGTCGTGGACGGGTCGCAGCTAGACACCAGGTTGATGCCGTGGAAGGGCGAGTACGGATCGACGGCGTGGCAGTTGTAGACGTCGTCGACGATCGCGCGAGTGGCACGGTTGACCGTCGAGACGGGTTGGGGTACCAGCCGCCCGGCATCCACGTCGGCGGGGCTGCAGGCGGTCCCGGTGCAGGCCGTGGCGGCAGGTGGGAGCGCGAAGAGGTCGATCTCGCCGGCCTCCGAGCTCGTCGACACCGCCTGGAGCAGCGAGCCAGCACCAGAGGAGCTGACGGTGACCTGGTTGCTCGCACAGCCCGACCCGTCAGAATCGATGGTGATGACCCCCGCCACGGTGCTCGAGCCCGCGGTCACCCGCGATCCGCCAGTGACCGACAACGCCGTGCAGCCGGTCGGATCGAGCATCCACATCGCGGGGGGCTTGATGCTGACCGCCCGCGACGGACGCGCCGTCGCCGACCGTGTCGCGCTCAGGTCACCGGATCGGAGGATGCCCGCGAACAGCGTCTGTTGCCTCGAGGTGATCAGCACCCGGAACCGTTGGCAGGCCGGCCCGTCGTTGAGGCGAACGCCACCCACGATTCGGGCATCCGGTATCTCGGTGTCTGGCACCGGGTAGTGCATGCTGACCGTGTACTTGCCGACGGTGGCGCTCGGGGTGACTTGCGCGGCGGCGCCGCCAGTGCACGTGGTCGTTCCCATGGGCGCGCAGAACGTCACCGCGTTGATCGCCGGCGAGAGCTTGGCGTTCGCGTTGACCGAGCCCACCGCCGCCTGGCAGGCCGTGGCCGGCTCCGTCATGAGGGTCCGGCCAGCGGTAAGGGCTGCGAAGTCCGCGATGTTCTGGTTTGCCTGAGCGCTGCTCCGCAGCGCACCCAGATCGATCACGATCGCCGTCACAGCGACCAGCGCGAAGAGAAGGAGCGTGACCAGGATGACCACGACGCCCCGGTCCGACTCCCCATCGGGCGGGGGGCCGAGCCGCGGCTTCATTGCTCGAACTTCGCGGTGGCGCTGCTCGTCAATGTGACGGGCACCCGGAAGAACACACCGTCGATCGAATCGCCCTCGCGGGTGACCTTGACCTGTACGCGATGGCCTGGGTCTGCGTTGCCGTCGTTGTAGCAGTTGGTGACACCGCCAGCTTGCGTCGTGAACGACGACCCGAGGGGGCTGCCCGATGAGCCAGTCACGAGCGCCACGCAGACCTGAGCCGTCGACAGGGACCCGTTCGAGCGGTCCACGACGACGGACTGTACGAGCTGCGCCCAGTTGTTCCCACCACAGGTCGTCGTGATGGCGCACTGGTTCTCGGGGATCGTGGCGCCGTAGCGGGCACCCTCCCGGGAGGCGCCCGCGAGGTCCAGCTTGTGGTTGAGGACGATGCCGCCCCACAGCATCCCCATGGTCAGCATCAACAGCACCGGCAGGATCAGCGCGAACTCGAGCGTCGCCGTGCCGCGGTCAGCGCACCGTCGGCCAACACGAACAGCGGCGGAGGTCACGTGCATCATCTCAGTGTGAGCCTTTTGGCGCGCGCCGCGTGAGGGCCAAAAGGCTCATCTGCGGCGGAGATATGTCCTTCGACGGCCGAGTCGGGCGCTATGTCCCGGTAGCCGCCGCTCGGCGGTGTCTACTCCGAGGGCAGGACATCGACGAGCTTGCGGCCCTTGCGCCGTCCGAACTTCACCTTGCCCGGGGTGCGAGCGAACAACGTGTCGTCGCCACGCGGCCGACGTTCTCCCCAGGGTGGAACTTGGGACTGCTGCACGATCTGGTGACAGGTTGGGTCAGGCGGCCTGGGTGGCCTGTGGGGTCATGATCAGTTCGAACTCGATGGGCGTCAACCGTCCGAGAGCGAGTTGGCGGCGACGGCGGTGGTAGGTCCGCTCGATCCTACGAGGACGTGCGCTTCGGGCTGCCCCAGTGGGTCGACTACTTCCAGCGCGTCGCCGCCCTTCCCCTCGGCCCGGACACGACCGACGTGGACGAGATGGCCGACGCCATGAACGCGTCCGGCTTCGCCGTCATCGGCACGCCCGACGACGCGGCGGCGCAGGTCCAGCGGCTCGTCGACCAGTCCGGCGGGTTCGGGACGTTCCTGAACATGGCGCACGAGTGGGCCGACACCGCGGCCACCAGGCGGAGCTATGAGCTGCTCGCCCGCTATGTGTTCCCCCGCTTCCAGGGTTCGGCGGGCGCCACCGAGGCCAGCCGGGACTGGGCGGCGGACAACCGCCCGGAGTTCATCAGCGCCGCCACCACCGCCGTCATGACCGCGGTGCAGTCGCACCACGCCGAGAAGGCGGACAAGGCCCAGAAGGCGGGCCAGGCCCAGAAGGCGG
>JAUXRW010000047.1 GCA_030681555.1 Acidimicrobiales bacterium | reverse complement strand
TGAGCATCAGCAGCCATGCCGAGACCCTAGAGCGACGTGCTCAGGGAACAGCCCGCAGGCGACGTGGGCCACGTCGGCGGCGTTCGGGCCGGCGGTCGCGACCTGATACAGGTGGCTGGAAGGTGTCGAACCTTGTGCTGGTCGGCCAGCGTCGTGTCGACCGCCGGTGGGTCAGGTGACGAGCGACCTCGAGGCCGCCGAACCCGGCCCCGATCACGACGACCTTGGGCATGACGTACCTGAGAGTACGGCCACACCGTCAGGCGTACCGAGGATCGTGAAGACGTTCACGAAGTTCGCGGGACCCCCGTCAGATCGGCCACCAACCGGAGCGACCGCACCCGGTCGTCGTCCCCGTGGACCATCGTCGTGACCATCAGCTCGTCCGCTGCGGTCGTCGCCACGAGGGCTCGCAACTTGTCGAGGACGCCGGCCGGATCACCGATGATGCGCGAGCTGGACCAGTTGCGGATGGCCTCCCGCTCGGCGGGGGTGGGGTGGAAATCGGCCGCCTCTTCGGGCGTCGGGAAACGCCCGGGGCGCCCGGACCGCAGGCGGAGGAACGCGAGGTCACCGGGCCGCGCCAGCCAGCAGGCACGCTCGTGCGTGTCGGCGCACAGCACCGCCACCCCGAGCATGACGTACGGCTCGTCAAGCACCGGCGAGGGCCGGAACGACGACCGGTAGACCTCGAGGGCCGGGAGCGTGTTGCCGGCGGAGAAGTGGTGGGCGAAGGAGAAGGGCAGGCCGAGGAGACCGGCGAGCCGGGCGCTGTAGTCGCTCGACCCGAGCAGCCAGAGGTCGGGTTGGTAGCCCAGGCCGGGGACGGCCGTGATCCGACGGTAGGGGTGGTCGTCGGGGAACGTGCCGTTGAAGAACCCGAGGAGCTCCCCCAGCAACGTCGGGAGCTCCGGTTCGAGGTTGCGGGAACGGCGCAGCGCGGCGGCGGCGGCCGGGTCGGTGCCGGGGGCCCGCCCGATGCCGAGGTCGATGCGCCCGGGGTGCAGGGCCTCCAGCATGCCGAACTGCTCGGCGATCACCAGCGGGGCGTGGTTCGGCAGCATGACGCCGCCCGACCCGAGCCGGATGGTCGATGTCCGCGACGCCAGGTGGGCCAGCAGCACCGCCGGGGCCGAGCTGGCGATGCCCGGCATGTTGTGGTGCTCCGCGACCCAGTAGCGGCGGTAGCCGAGACGCTCCGCCTCGACGACCAGGTCGAGCGAGGCTCGCAGCGCCTCCGCCGCGCTGGACCCCTCGCCCACCGGCGCCAGGTCGAGCACCGACAACGGGACGTCCAACACCTCGCTCACGTCCCGGACCAA
Organism: Acidimicrobiales bacterium; assembly: GCA_030681555.1. GTDB lineage: Bacteria > Actinomycetota > Acidimicrobiia > Acidimicrobiales > VFJN01 > VFJN01. Next base: position 30,473 of record JAUXRW010000047.1, on the reverse strand, counting down.
CGTCAGCGCCCTCGCGGGTGTTCCAAGCCCGGAACCGGTCGTGGAAGTCCACGGTGCCGCCGTGGACTTCCACGACGAGTTCGGACGGTGGCACGCCGTACGCTGCGACGATGATGAGCCCGGCGCGGCCGACATGAGCGCAGCGCTCGACCTCCGGTTCGTCCTTTCCGCGGATCGGGTCGACGCCCTGCCGGACTCGCGCACCGAAGTCGCCGTGGTGGGCCGGTCGAACGTCGGCAAGTCGTCGCTGCTCAACGCGTTGGCAGACCGCAAGAACCTCGCCAACACGTCCAAGACCCCTGGCCGCACGCAGCTCCTTAACTGCTTCCAGCTGGGCGAGGACGCCACGGTCGTCGACTGTCCGGGCTACGGCTATGCGTCGGTGTCGAAGGCGATGCGCTCCTCGTGGCAGCGCATGATCGACACGTACCTCTTGGAGCGCAAGCCGCTCACGATGGTGCTCGTGCTCGTCGACGGCGAGATCGGCCCGACGCCGTTGGACGCCCAGATGCTCGACTGGCTGCAGGCCAACGGCCTGCCCCACTCGGTGATCGCAACGAAGCACGACAAGGTGAAGGCGGCCAGGCGGGAGAAGCGAAAGCGGGAGCTGGCGGCGGGATGCGGCCTGCTGCCGGCCGATGTGGTGTGGGTGAGCGCCGCCAACGGGACCGGGATCGACCGGCTGCGGGGGCTCGTGCGGCTGTGGTTGGCGTAGGTGCGCCCCGCGAGTTTGGTGCTCTTAACCCCGCGTAACCATCGTTCCCGTTCGCCCCTGCGCTCCACCGATGGCAGCAGCGAAGACCGGCAGGCGGACCCCCACCATGACGGACGCCCACAAGGCGTCGTTAGCCGCGGGGAGGAGCGAAGCCAGGGCCGTAAAGGCCTACCTCCAGGCGATCGAGCAAACTCCGAAGAAGCGAGGCCGGCAACGGACGGTCGACAGCATCCAGCGTCGGCTCGAGGCGATCGACGCCTCGCTCGCGGACTCCTCTGCGCTGCTCCGCCTCCAGCTCATTCAGGAGCGGGCCGACCTCGAGGCCGAGCTGGCCAGGAAGAGCGACGCCGGCGACGTAAACCTGAAGGAGCTCCGGAGCGCATTCGTGAAGGTCGCCAAGGCCTATGGCGAGCGTAAGGGCACTAGCTACTCCAGCTGGCGGGCCGTCGGCGTCGACGCCGCCACGCTTCGAGAGGCTGGCGTCGGCCGCAGCTGAGCGCGCGGCGTAAGCGCGACTGCGCCGAGCGCCTAGCGCGACTGCGCCGAGCGACCTCCGGGGTAGACGCCGCCGATGACAGACATAGATCCCGGGGCGCTGGCCGAGCAGGTCGGCACCATCGCCAAGCGCCGGAACCTGACCGTGGCGGTGGCCGAATCGCTCACGGGCGGCTCGCTCACGGCCGCCCTCGCCGCCGCCTCGGACGCCTCGCAGTGGCTGCGCGGCGGGCTCGTGGCGTACTCCTCGGACGTCAAGCACGCGGTCCTCGGCGTCCGACCCGGCCCGGTGGTGAGCGAGGAGGCCGCCCTCGACCTGGCGGTGGGCATTACGAAGCTGTTGGGCGGCGACCTCGGGCTCGCCGTCACCGGCGTCGGCGGTCCGGCCCCGCAGGACGATCAGCCGCCAGGCACCGTGTGGGCCGGCGTCCACCACGCGGGAACCACCGATGCGCACCTGCTGCAGCTCGAGGGCACGCCGGAGGAGATCGTCGACGCTGCGGTCGTGGCGGTGCTGCAGCTCGCCCTCGACCGCCTGCGCTGACCGACCCGCAGTTCGCCGGGCCCCGGTTGCGCCCCGTGGGGCTCGGGTAGCGGTGCGGCATGTCGGATCCCCAGGACGTCGCCGAAGCCCTCGACATGGACAAGCTCGGAGGGGAGTTCCCCCCGGACGAGCCGCTCGGTGTCGAGGATGGCACGGCCGACGACAGCATCACGGAGTCGTTCGAGGGCCGCGAATCCCGGCTCGTCCCGGAGGACGAGCCCGTCATCTCCACGAGATCGGAGCCGCTCGACGGCGGCAACCGCGTGTCGCCGCAGGACGAGGACGCCCAGGTGCCTGCTCCCGCCGAGGAGGCGACCCTGCACCTCGAGGAGCCGTAGCGCCCTCGGTGATCAAGTGGGCACGGTGGCCCGGGCCTGGCGCCGCGTCCATCCCTTGTAGGCCGGGCGGAAGCCGGCCCGGTCGAGAGCGTCGCGCACCTCCGGCGGGCTCTCGTTGGTGGCGACCCCGTCGATGAGGCGGAGCTCGAGCGAGCGGAACCGGCCCTGGTCGACGAGGGCCGCCAGGGCGCCAGCCCACCGGTGGTCGTGCTCGGCGGCGGGGAAGCGCACGACGCGGTGTGCGCCCCGCTCGAGGTAGGCCAGCGCGTCGCCCCCCGCGAGCACGACCAGCGCGCCTGCAGCGCGAGCTGGGCGCCCGTCGGACTCCGGCCACGGGATCGCCGCACCGAACGGCTGCGCCGGGTCGGTGGCGGCGAGCACGAACGTCTCGTCGTCATCGCCGTCGCCGCCCTCCGGACGCCCCACCTCGCGCTCCGCCCGCAACCGATCAACGGCGCCGGGGACGGCGAACTGCGCCGCCCCGAGGCCGGCGACGAAGTAGCCGCGCCGCACCTGCCCCCGCTCCTCCAGCGCCTTGAGCACGGGATACACGCCGGCGAAGCCGCCTTCCGCGCCCTCGCCCAGAGCTGCTTCGCGAGTGAGCACGCCGTAGCGTTCCAACAGCTGCACGGCCCGGGCGTGCGCCGCCTCGGTAGGCGTGGGGCGGGGCTCGAGCAGAGGGGCCACGAGGGACCAGCGACCAGCGCCTGCCGGCGGGCCGAGCCGGGGCAGTCGACCGGCGCGCGGACGCCCCCGGCCGGCGCCGTTGCGGGCCGTCGTGCGGCGCCCGGCCCCCCCGACGAAGGCACGCAGCGGGGCCAGCGAGTCGTTGGTGACGTGGCCCGCCCACACGAGGTCCCACAGCGCGGCCAGGACCGTCGGGTCGTCGTAGGGCTGACCGGCGCGCTGCGCTGCAGCGGTGAGATCGGCCCAGAAGGATGCGCCCCGCTGCCCGAGGTGCTCGAGCAGCGCACCGGGGAGACCGTCCGCCTCGAGCCCCTCGGCATCGCCGCTGCCGTCCGGGAGGAGCAGCCCGGCGTGGTCGCGGAAGGCCAGTCGGATGCGACCGTCGGTGGATCCGATCGAGCCTGCCCCCATCCAGACGACCTCCCCGGCCGTGCAGAGCGCGTCGAGGTCGGCCGGGGAGTGCTGGGGCAGCCGGGCGCCGAGGATGTCGCGGTCGAGGGCGGAGGCGACGAGGGGCGCACCCTGCAGTTGCCCGATCACGTCGACGAGGGCGTCGACACCGCGCCGCGGCTGCCCGATGCCATGCCAGCGCGGCAGGAAGCGGGCCAACGTGTCGGCCGCGACGGGCGCGACCTCTCGCCGGAGCGCAGCCAACGAACGCCGGCGCAGCTGGCGCAGGACGTCGTCGTCGCACCACTCCCGCTCGACACCGTCGGGCCGGAACTCTCCGCGGACCACCCGGCCGGCAACCTCGAGCCGCTCCAGCGCAACCCGCACCGGCTCGGTGCTCACGCCGTACCGGGCGGCCACGTGCTGGGCGAGGAACGGCCCATGCGTGCGGGCGTAGCGGTTGACGAGGTCGTCGAGCGGCGCGTCGACCGAGTCCGTGCAGGCGCGGGGCAGACCGATCGGGACGGCGACACCGAGTGCGTCGCGGAGCCGACCGGCGTCCTCCGCGGCGGCGACGCGGGACTCACCGGCGACGCTCGCGACGAACGCTCGCCGCTCCCGCACCAGCTGCTCGATCCAGGCGGCTACCGCGCCGGGATCGACCGATCTCGGCTCGAGCTCCCCGGAGCTGAGCGGGCCGAGCAGGCGGAGCTGGTCATGGAGCTCGTCCGCGTCCCGGGCCTGCCGCCCCTGGACGAGCCGCTGGAGCTCGAGCTCCAGCTCGGCCAGCACGTCAGGGTCGATGAGCTCCCGCAGCTCCTCCGCGCCGAGGAGGTCGCGCAGGAGGTCGCGATCGAGGGCCAGCGCGGCGGCCCGGCGCTCGGCCAGGGGCGCGTCGCCCTCGTACATGTAGACCGCGATCCACCCGAACATGAGGGACTGCGCGAACGGCGACGCCCGCTGGGTGTCGACCGTGACCAGCCGCACCCTGCGGCTCCGGAGGTCGCGCAGGACCTCGATGAGGGCGGGCACGTCGAAGACGTCGTTGACGCACTCGCGCGTGGCCTCGAGGAGGATCGGGAACGACGGGTAGCGGCCGGCCACCGCCAGCAGGTCGGCGGAGCGCTGTCGCTGCTGCCACAGCGGCGTGCGCTGGTCGGGCCGGCGCCGAGGCAGGAGCAGGGCGCGCCCGGCGCACTCGCGGAACCGGCTGGCGAACATGGCCGTGGAGGGCAGCTGTGCTGTGAGGATCCCCATGATCTCCTCGGGGTCGATCAGCAGCTCCTCGTCGGGCAGGCCGTCGATCGTCTCGGGCAGCCGGATGACGATCCCGTCGTCGCTCCACATGAGCTCGACGGACATGCCCCATCGCTCGGCCAGCCGGTGCTGCAGCGCCATGGCCCACGGGGCATGCACCTGGGCGCCGAAGGGTGACAGCACGCATACCCGCCAATCGCCGATCTCGTCCCGGAAGCGCTCCACGACGATCGTGCGGTCGTCGGGCACGGCCCCCGTGGCCTCCGCCTGCTCGTCCAGGTAGGAGACGAGGTTCATCGCGGCGCGCACGTCCAGCCCGCCCGCCCGGAGCCGGTCGACGCTGTCCTCCCCCGCTGCCGCTGCCTGTCGCAGCTCGCGCGTGAAGGTGCCGATGGCGCGGCCGAGCTCGAGCGGGCGACCGGGCCCCTCGCCGTGCCAGAAGGGCATCTTCCCGGGCTGGCCAGGCGCGGGGGTGACCACGACCTTCTGGAAGGTGATCTCCTCGATCCGCCACGTCGAGGCGCCGAGCAGGAAGGTCTCCCCGACACGGGACTCGTACACCATCTCCTCGTCGAGCTCCCCGACCCGGGTGCCGTCGGGGAGCGTGACGCTGAACAGCCCGCGGTCGGGGATCGTGCCGGGGTTGGTGACGGCGAGCCGCTGGGCGCCGACCCGCCCGCGCAGCGTCTCGTTCACGCGGTCCCAGACGATGCGCGGACGCAGCTCGGAGAACTCCTCGGACGGGTACCGGCCGGCGAGGAGGTCGAGCACCGAGGTGAGCACCTCGTCGGACAGCTCGGCGAACGGCGCAGAGGACCGCACGAGGGCCGTCAGCTCCGGGACGGACCACTCGTCGAGCGCGCACATGGCGACGATCTGTTGGCACAGGACGTCGAGCGGGTTGCGGGGGTAGTGCGTCTGCTCGATCTGCCCGGCCTGCATGCGGTCGACGACGACGGCCGCCTCGAGCAGGTCGGCACGGTGCTTCGGGAAGATCTTCCCGCGGCTCGGAACGCCCACCTGGTGGCCGGCTCGACCGATCCGCTGGAGGCCGGTGGCCACCGATCCCGGCGACGACACCTGGATGACGAGGTCGACCGCGCCCATGTCGATGCCGAGCTCCAGGCTCGACGTGGCGACCAGGCCCTTCAGCCGCCCGGACTTCAGCTCGTCCTCGATCTGGAGGCGGCGCTCGCGGGCGAGCGAGCCGTGGTGGGCCTTGACGAGCTCGGGTTGGTCGGGCGGCTGGCCGTCCGACTCGTCGCCACGGCTCAGCCCCTCCCAGTGGAGCTCGTTGAGCCGCGTGGCGAGGCGCTCGGCGAGCCGCCTCGCGTTCACGAAGATCAGCGTCGACTGGTGCTCCTCGACGAGCTGGAGCAGGCGCGGGTGCATGGCCGGCCAGATCGACGTGCGGGCCGGTCCGGCCGCAGCGGGGCCCGAGGTGGGCTCCTCGATCACCTGGCCGAGCTCGGCGAGGTCGTCGACGGGGATCACGACCTCGATCTCCAGCGGCTTGCGCACACCGGCGTCGACGATGGCGACGGGGCGCGGGTCGCCGCCCTCGGCGCCGCCGAGGAAGCGGGCGATCTCGTCGAGGGGCCGCTGCGTCGCCGAGAGGCCGATGCGCTGCGGCGACGGGGCGCCCCCCGCCCGGACCCAGTGGTCCAGCCGCTCCATGGTAAGGGCGAGGTGGCTCCCCCGCTTCGTGGCCGCGACCGCGTGGATCTCGTCGACGATCACGGCCTCGACCCCCCGCAGCGTCTCCCGTGCCGCCGAGGTGAGCATGAGGTACAGCGACTCGGGGGTGGTGATGAGGATGTCGGGCGGGTTGCGCACCAGCTGCCGCCGGACGTCGGCCGGCGTGTCGCCGGTGCGCATCCCCACCGTCGGCTCGGTGTACGAGAGACCGAGCCGCTCCGCGGCCAGACGGATCCCCTGCAACGGGCTCCGGAGGTTCTTCTCGACGTCGACAGCGAGGGCCCGCAAGGGTGAGATGTAGATCAGACGCGTGCGATGGGTGACCTCGGCAGGGGCGGGGCTGCTCACGAGGCGGTCGATGGCCCAGAGGAAGGCGGCGAGCGTCTTGCCCGAGCCCGTGGGGGCCAGGATCAGGCTGTGGTGGCCCTCGGCGATGACGGGCCAGCCCTGGGCCTGCGGCGGGGTGGCCTCGGGGAACGACGTCTCGAACCACGCCCGCACTGCGGGCGAGAAGGGCGCGAGCGGGTCGACAGCGGCCACCTCACCACGCTATCGACGGGGTGTGACGCCCCGGCCGGCGGACTTGCCGGGCCCCGCACCGTCCCCCAGCATCGTCCGATGGGAGCCGTGCTCGCCGCCTTCGTCGTGGTGTTCCTCGCCGAGCTCGGCGACAAGACCCAGCTCGTCGCCCTCACCCTGGCCGGGCGCTACCCCGCCGCCAAGGTGCTCCTCGCCCTCGGCGCGGCCATTGCGGTGCTCCAGACCCTGTCCGTGACGGCAGGTGCGCTCATCAGCGCCGCCGTGCCGGACCCCGCCATCGCAGTCGGTGCCGGCCTCCTGTTCCTGGGGTTCGCGGTCTGGACGTGGCGCTCGGCCGACCAGGACGACGAGGACGACGCAGCCGGTGGGCGGGTGGGCCTGCTGAGCGTGGCCGTGGCCTTCTTCCTCGCCGAGCTCGGTGACAAGACGATGCTGACGACCGCCGGCCTGGCCGCCGACCGAGGGGCCGTGCCGGTGTGGATTGGGTCGTTCGCGGCGATGTTGGCGGCCACCACCCTCGCCGTCGTGGCCGGTCGCGCCCTGACCTCCCGGGTGTCCCCCGGCCTGCTCCGACGGATCGGTGCGGTGGCGTTCGCGGTGGTCGGGGCGGTCACCCTCGTCGGCGCCGCGCTCTGAGCCGAGGTTGAGGTCGTGGCCGGGGACGCTCAGTCCTGGGCGCCCTTGACCCCGGCGCTGTCAAAGGTGGCCATCTCGGCCAGCACGAGCGCCGCCGCGTCCAGCACCCCGAGCGCAAGGCACGCGCCCGACCCCTCGCCGAGGCGGAGGCCGAGATCGAGGACGGGCTGCAGGCGGAGGTGCTCGAGCACCGCGGTGGCCCCTGGCTCGGTGGAGCGGTGACCGGCGATGACGTAGGGCAGCACCGCCGGCTCGAGCGCGACGGCGGCGAGGAGGGCGGCCCCCGCGATCACGCCGTCCACCACCACCGGCACGCACGCCGAGGCCCCGCCGACGATGAACCCCGCCAGCGCGGCGAGCTCGAGTCCGCCGACCTCGGCCAGGACCGTGATGGGGTCCGCCGCGCCGACCGGGAACCGAGCCAGCGCGCCCTCGATGATCGCGATCTTGTGCTCGAGCATGGCGTCGTCGATGCCCGTGCCACGGCCCGTGACGTCCGCCGCGGGACGGCCCGTGAGCGCAGCGATCACGGCGGCCGAGGCCGTCGTGCTCCCGATGCCCATCTCGCCGGTGACGAGGACGGCCGCCCCCGCCGCGACGAGATCCGCGGCCACGTCGGCGCCGATGGCCAGCGCGGCGTGCACGTCGTCGGTCGTCATCGCCGGCCCGTGGGCCAGCGAGGCCGTGCCGGGCCGCACCCGACGACGGAGCAGGTTGGCCGCCCCCTGCAAGCCGAGCTGGTCGAGGTCGCTCGCGACACCCACGTCGACGACCGTCACGGTGGCCCCGGCCTGGCGGGCAAGCACGTTGATGGCGGCGCCCCCGGCGACGAAGTTCGCCACCATCTGGCCCGTCACCTCCTGCGGCCACGGCGTGACGCCGTCCGCCACCACCCCGTGGTCCGCAGCGAACACCGCAACCGCGCCGGGGCGGGGGCGTGGCGGAGGATCGGACCCCGCGATGGCGGCCAGCTGCACGCCGAGCGCTTCGAGCTGCCCCAGCGCGCCCGACGGCTTCGTCAGCCGATCCTGATGGTCGGACGCCTCGGCCGCGGCCGTGACGTCGACCGGACCGACGAGCGCCTGCGCTGCGACGAACGGGCCAGCCACGGCGCGGATGCCAGCACGCACCGCGTCCCGCAGCGTCGTGGTGGGGTCGACCCGTGCGAAGGCCACGCCGCTGGCGGCTGCTGACTCGGCATCGACGTCTGCGTCACCCACGAACAACGCCTCGTCCGCCGATACAGCGAGCGCCGCGAGCGCAGCGACGATCCCGCGCGGGTCGGGCTTCGCCGCCCCGATGTCGGCGGAGGTGACGATGACCGGCAGCAGCTCGCCGATCCCCGTGCCGGTCAGGGCCCGCCGAATGTCCGCCTCGGACATCACGGCCGTGTCGGTGACGGCGCCGAGCCGGAAGGTCCTCGAGAGCGCCTGCAGCGTGCGCAGGACGCCGTCGAGCGGCTCGGCGACGAGGCCCTCGACGGCGGTGGCCGGCGGCGCAGCTCGGACGAGGGTGTCGCCGATGTCGAACAGGATGGTGGTGATCACGCTGCGCTCCCTCCGATGAGCCGCTCGACGGCGTCGAGGTCGAGGTGCTGCTCGACGAGGTCGCCCAGCCGATCCACCTGCGCCTGGCGGGCGGCCGCGAACGACACGCCGCGCGGCGACCAGGGCCTGGTCGCGCCGCCGCGCCGCCCGCGGTGTGCGTCCGCCAGGACGGCGGCGCGCAGCTCGTCCGCCTCGAAGACGCCGTGCAGGCTCGTGCCGTAGACGGCGCGCCGCCCGACGGCGGTGGGCCGGTGGCCGATCGCCCCCTCCAGCGCACCGTCGAGGCACAGCCACCCCACCACGTCACGATCGGTCGCCGTGTCCCCGTGGTGGATCTCGTAGCCGTGCACCGGCGCGCCCGTGCCCGGCCCGGCGCCGACGGTGCCCTGACGCCGGCGCAGCGTCTTCTCCGCCTGCCACGTCGTGTCCGCCGCGAGCCACCCCAGCCCCTCGGCCGTCGCGGCGGCGGACGACTCGACGCCGTGCGGGTCGGCGAGGCGGCGCCCGAGCATCTGGTAGCCCGCGCAGATTCCGACCACGGTCGACCGGCTCGCCTCGAGGGCGGCGGCCAGGCCCGAGGCGCGCAACCAGGCCAGGTCGGCCAGGGTGGCCTTCGAGCCGGGGAGGACCACCAGGTCCGGGTCGCCGAGGGAGGCCGCGTGGTCGACGAAGCGCACGCCCACGCCGGGCTCGAGGGCCAACGGATCGACGTCGGTCGGATTGGCCAGGTGGGGGAACCGGACGACGGCGACATCGATCGCGGTCGGCCCTCGCCCGTCCGCCGTGAGCGGCGCCGGCGGCGGCCCCTGGAGGGCGAGCGAGTCCTCGGCGTCGAGGGCGACGCCGTCGACCCACGGCAGGACCCCGAGCGTCGGCACACCGCTGGCCCGCTCCAGCTGGGCGGCGCCGTCGAAGAGCAGCGCGGGATCGCCCCGCAGCTTGTTGATGACGAACCCGCGCACCCGCGCCCGCTGCTCCGGCGGGAGGAGGGCGACCGTGCCGTAGAGCGAGGCGAACACGCCGCCTCGATCGATGTCACCGACGACCACGGCGTCGATCCCAGCCGCCACGGCGACGCTCAGGTTCACGATGTCGCGATCGAGGAGGTTGATCTCGGCAGGGCTGCCGGCGCCCTCGAGGAGCACGACGTCGAAGCGGCTCCGCAGGTCCGCCAGCGCACCCAGGACGTGCTCGAGGAGCTCCGGTTTGCGAGCGTGGTACTCGTCGGCCTCGAGGTGCCCGATCGGCCGACCCATGAGGACCACCTGACTGCCTGTGACGCTGCTCGGCTTCAGCAGGATCGGGTTCATGACGACCTCCGGCTCCACGCCCGCGGCGAAGGCCTGCGCCGCCTGGGCCCGGCCGATCTCGTGACCGGCGCGGGTGACGTAGGAGCTCAACGACATGTTCTGCGCCTTGAAAGGCGCCACCCGCACGCCCCGCCGGGCCAGCACACGGCATAGCCCCGTCACGACGTGCGTCTTGCCGACGTCGCTGCCGGTGCCGCAGACCATCAGGGCACCGCGCACGGGAGCACCTCCTCGAGCCGAGTCATCCCGGCATCGTCCGGCACTGCGATGCGCACCTGTCCGGGCCGGCCGAAGCTGCCGCAGTCGCGCACCACGACGCCGTGCCGGGCCAACCTGTCCCGCAGGTCCGGGGCGCCGGCGAGGACGCGCTCGGCCAGCACCCAGGGCCCGTCGGCCGCATCGACGGCGAGACCGTGGCGCTCCAGCAACCGGACGAGCTCGGCCCGCCTCGCCGCGATCTCGACCTGCCAGCGCGGGAGGTCGGCCGCAGCGAGGAGCTCGGGGAGCACCGCGAGCGCCAGGCCGTTGAGCGGCCACGCCGGCTGCCCCGAGGTGAGGCGTGCCACGTCGTCGGCCAGCACGTACCCGATCCGCAGCCCGGGACACGCGAACACCTTCGTCAGCGATCCCACGACCACCGTGCCCACGTCACGGCGCGTCCACGCACCCGTCGCCAACGGGTAGAAGGCCTCGTCCCAGACGTCCACGCGCACCTCGGGCCCGGCCAGTAAGCCCGTCGGGTTGTGGGGATTGCTGCGCCAGGTGGGCCCGTCGGCGCCGCGCGGGTGGAGCGAGAACTCGGGCTCGCCAGCCACGCGGCCGCCGAGGGACCGTGCGACGAGGGCGATCGCCTCGCTCCCGCCGTTCGTGAGGACGAGGCGATCGGGGTCGACGCCGAAGGCCTCGGCGACGAGCGGCGTGGCGGATCGCCGATCGGGGTAGCGGCGGACGGCGTCGAGGTGCCGGGCCACGAGGGCGCCCACGTCGGGAGCGAACGGGTTGAGCGACAACGAGAGGTCGAGCACGTCCGCCGGATCGACGCCGAGGGCGAGCGCCACGGCGACGCCATCACCGCCGTGGGGCCCGGGAGGCGGGATCCTCGTCATGGGCGTCGCCTGCGTCGGCGGTCCGCCGCGCCCGCGAGGAAGAGCGCTCCCGCCAGCGCCAGGGATACATCGCGGCTGAGCCGCACGGCGGCTGCGATGTCGCGCGCCCCGGGCGGACGCCCGGTGCCGAGGGGCGGCCGCAGCTCTACGCGATCGCCGTAGCGGCTCTCGCCGCCCAACCGCAGCCCGAGAGCCGCCGCGAACGCCGCCTCGGCGACCCCACTGTTCGGCGAGGGGTGGGCCGGCGCATCCCGCCGGACGGCCGTCCACACGGCTCTGGTCGTCCGGGGTCGGCAGGCCGCCACCAGCGCAGCCGTCGCGCGCGCCGGTCCGTAGGCCGCGAGGTCGTCGAGGCGAGCGGACGCCCAGCCGAAGCGCGCGTAGCGCTCGTTCCGGTGGCCCAGCATGGCGTCCAACGTGTTGACGGCGCGATGGGCCAGCACGGCCGGCGCTCCGGCTGCGGCCGCCCACAGCGCCGGCGCCACCACCGCGTCCACGGTGTTCTCCGCGACGGACTCGACGACCGCACGGGCGATCTCCTTGTCGTCGAGCCCGGCCGGGTCGCGACCCACGAGCGCAGGCAGCAGCCGCCGACCCTCGTCAAGATCCCCGGCCGTGAGCGCAGCACCGACGGCAGCCGCGGTGGCACCCAGGCTGCGGCCGGCCACCGCGACGCAGGTGGCGAGCGAGGTGGCCGGCAGCGCCCGCCCGGCGAGTGCGGCGACGCCGACGCCGACCAGTGCATGGGCGGCCCCTGCGGCGCGCCCGTCGCGGTAGGTGTGCTCCTCCACCCGCTCCATCAACGTGCCGAAGCCCGCGACCGGGTGCAGGTCCGCGGGAGGCTCGCCGAGCCAGCGGTCGGCGAGGATGCCGAGGGCGGCGGCCCGGCCGTACCTCAGCACGTCGCCGCCGCCCCGAGGAGGGCCACCGTCTCGACCGTCACGCCGGCCGCGCCGAGCACGTCGCCGGTGAACCCTCCCAGCCGCCGCCAGCCGAGCGCTACGACCCCAACCCCCGCCAGCACGCCGGCCACCACGGCGACCACGGTCAGCTCGCCGTCGGCCAGGACGGCGAGCAGCACGGAGCCGGCCATGCCGTAGGCGGCGACCGGTCGCCAGTCCCCGCCCAGCAGGTCGGTGGCCAAGCCATCGTGACGGGCATAGGGGACGGCGCGGGCGGCAACGGCCATCGTCGTGCGCGCGGCGCACCACGCGGCTGCGACGAGGAACACGTTCGGCGTCATCGACGCCAACGCGGTGAAGCGCAGCAGCAGAGCCGCGGCCCCGGCGATGACGCCGTAAGCGCCCACCGTGGGCTCCGCCATGACGGCGAGGCGGCGCTCGCGCGGCAGCTGCGGGAGGAGGCCGTCGGCGCTGTCGACCAGCCCGTCCATGTGGAGCAGGCCGGTGATCGCGAGGTCGGCTACGACGACGATCGCGGCGGCGGCGGCGGCCGGCCAGACGCGCTCAGCTCCCCACCATGCGGCACCGACCGCCAGCCCCATGAGTGCGCCGACGGCGGGGAACCACCCCAGCGTGCGCGGGTCGGGAGCCGTGGCACCTCCGATCGGCGTGAGGAAGGAGAGTGCCCGCCTCACGGATCGACCTCGGGTCGCTGCAGGAGGAGCAGCCGGCCGGCCACCACGAGGTGGACGTCGTCGGCCACGGCGGCCACCGCGAGGTTGACCGCGCCCAGCGCTTCCCGGAAGCGCCGGCCGGCCTCCGACGACGGATGCACGCCCAGACCGACCTCCTCCGAGACGACTACGGTGTCGCCGGCGCGGGTCTGCAGCGCCGCGCACAGCTCCGCGACGGACGGTGACAGGTCGACCGGCTCCTCGGCCCACCGCGCCGTGACCCAGGTGCCGAGCGACTCGACCAGCGCCGAGCCCGCCGTCGTGGCCAGCGCGGCGGCCAAATCGCCCCCCACCTCGATGGTCGTCCACGCCGGGTCGCGCCGGTGGCGGTGAGCGGCGACGCGTTCGGCGTGGTCGGCGTCCGCCTCGTCCACCACGGCCGTTGCCAGGTACGTGACGGGGGGAGGCAGCGCCGCAGCCAGCTGCTCGGCGACGAGCGACTTGCCGGAGCAGGCCCCGCCCAGCAGCAGGACGATCATCGGAGCCCGACGAGGTAGCGCTCGGTGCCAGCGGCCACGGCGCCGTGCACCGCCCGCGCCAGACGGGCGCCCCACACCGACCGGGGGCCGCCGTACGGTTCGGCCCCGCCGGGCGGGCAGCACACCACCAGCGCGTCGGAGGCCGTCCCCGTGCCCGGCACACCGGCGTCGAACAACGCCTGCGCCTTCGCCTCCGTCGCCGTGACGAGGGCGTTGGCCAGCGCCGCATCCGACAGCGGCGCCGGCACCCAGACCGCGAGGTTGATCGTGCCCGGCACCCATCGAGCCCACGCGCCGTCGGGCGCGGCCGCCCACACCGGCGTCGAGACGCCGACCGTGGCCGCGCACTCCGCCCCGTCGTCGGCCGCCACCACCACGTCGAGCACCCGCGCCGCCGTGAGGAGGCCGACCCCGTCGTCGGCGGCGAGCCCGAGCTGGGCGGCGATCGCTCGCAGGTGCGCCTCCGGGTCGCGGCGGTACTCGTGGTCGACCTCGGCGTTGACGATCCACGAGCGCCGCCCGATGCCGCCGCCGAGGACCGTCGTGGCCGCAGCGTGGACCGGCTCGTGGAAGCGCCACACGAGCACAGGACGCGCCGCCCCGCCGGCGGGGTCCCGGTGCTCGCACCGCTCGAGCACGAGCTTCATCAGTAGTCGATGCCCTTCTTGGCCAGCACCCCGGTGTCGTAGATGTGCTTGACCTTCCGCATCTCCGTGACCGTGTCCGCCAGCGTCACGAGCTCGTCCGGAGCACCGCGGCCCGTGCAGACCACGTTCACCGTGGGCGGACGCTCGGCGATCGCCGCCACGACGTCGGCCGTCGAGATCCAGCCCCACGTCATGGGGTAGGTGATTTCGTCGAGCACGACCAGCCGGTGCTCCCCCCCTGCGAGCATGGCCCTGGTGTGCTCCCACGCGGCGCGAGCCACCGCCTCGTCCTGGCTGAGGTCCTCCGACTCCCAGGTGAAGCCCTCGCCGATCGCGAACCAGTCCACCCCCAGGCGATCGCGGCACACCCTCTCCTCGCCTACCTGCCACTTGCCCGATTTCAGGAATTGGACGACGCCGACTCGCCAGTCGCGAGCCACGGCGCGCACCACCATCCCGAAGGCCGAGGTGCTCTTCCCCTTGCCGTCGCCCGTGTGCACGAGGACGACGCTCTCGACGCGCCGTCGGGGTGGCGGGGTGTGCTCGGTGGGCACGGCGTCGTCGTCAGCTCGAACGGTCATGGACGGCCCTCTGCTCGCGGATCGGGAGGACGACAGGGCGCCCGCCGTCGTGGATGATGCGCACCTTGGCGCCGTAGTAGCTGGCCAGGTTGGCCTCGGTCAGCACCTCGTCGGCCGGCCCGTCCACGACAACGCGCCCGGCATCGATCAGCACCAGCCGCTCCGCGTACTGGCCGGCCAGCGTGAGGTCGTGCATGGTCGTGACGACGGTGAGGTCGTGGCGCCGACGCAGGGCGTCGACGAGCTCCAGCACCTGCTGCTGGTGGCCCACGTCGAGCGCGGTGGTGGGTTCGTCAAGCAGCACGAGGGGCGCGCCCTGCGCCAGGGCCCGTGCGATCAGCACGCGCTGACGCTCGCCGCCCGACAGCGTCGCCACCTCGCGGTCGGCGAACGGGAGCAGGTCGAGGTGCTCCAGCGCGTCCCGAGCCAGATCGAGGTCGTGCGGGCCCTCCATGCTGAGCGGTCGGATGTGGGGCGTGCGCCCGAGCAGCACGTAGTCGACCACCGTCATCCCGGCGGGGACGACGGGCGCCTGGGGCACCAGGGCGACGAGGCGCGCCCGCTCCCGGCGCGACAGCTCCGTCGTGCAGCGACCCTCCAGCAGCACCTGGCCCTCGCCGCGCACCCCGCCGGTGAGGTACCGGAGGAGCGTGGACTTGCCCGCACCGTTCGGGCCGACGATCGACACCCACTCGCCGCGTGTGACCTTGAGATCGACGCCGTCGAGGACGAGCTTGTCGCCGAGGCGGACCACGACGCCGCGGCACTCGATCACGCGGTCACCCCCATCCGCCGGGAGGAGCGCAGCACGAGGACGAAGAACGGCGCGCCGAAGAAGGCCGTGACCACGCCGATCGGGATCTCGGCCGGTGACGACAGGGTGCGTGCGAGCAGGTCCGCGAGGCAGAGGAACGCTCCGCCGAAGAGCATGGAGAGCGGGAGCACGACCCGGTGGCTGCGCCCCGCGAGCAGGCGCACGGTGTGCGGCACGATGATCCCGACGAAGGCAATCAGCCCCGACACCGACACGGCCGCGGCCGTCCCGAGCGACGCGGCGACGATGACGATGATGCGGCTGCGGTGCGGGTGCAGCCCGAGGGCAGCGGCTTCGTCGTCCCCCACCGCGAGGACGTCGAGCACGCGGCGATGGGCGAGCAGCACCACCCAGGTCACGACCGCATACGGCAGGAGCAGACGCACCTCGGCCCACCCTGCGGTAGAGAGTCGCCCGAGGATCCACGAGTACACCTGGCGGATCGTGTCCTGGTTGCGCTGCTGCACGTACGTCTGCAGGGCGGTCAGGAAGCTGGCCACGGCCACGCCGGACAGGATGAGCGAGGCGGTCGACGCCCGCCCGCCCCCCGACGCGCCCAGCGCGTAGGCAAGGGCCACCGCGGCCAGCGCGCCGATGAAGGCGGCCACCGGGGCCGCGACCGGCGTCGCCGCGCCGTCCGCCGCCCCGACGATCACGATCGTCACCCCGAGCCCCGCCCCCGCCGCCGCGCCGAGGAGGTACGGATCCGCCAGCGGGTTGCGGAAGACGCCCTGGTAGCTCGCGCCGCACAGCGCGAGGGTGGACCCGACGAGCAGCCCGAGCACCACCCGCGGGAGGCGGATCTGCTCGACGATCGCTATCTCCCGCGCCTCCAGGTCGGAGCCGAGTCCGAGGAGCTGGCGGACCACCGCATGCGGTGACAGCGACACGGGCCCCATCACGAGCCCAGCGACCGCAGCACCCGCGACGGCGACGAGGCCGGCCACGATCCAGGCGGGCCGCAGGCGGGCCGCTCGCAGGACCGACGCCGGCTCCGTCGCCGCCGCGGTCTGGGTCATGCTGCCGACACGGCCTTCACGGCATCGACGATGACCCGCAGGAAGTCGACGATGCGCGGGCCCCACCGACTGGCGATGTCGTCGTCGAGCGCGATCACGCGCTCGTCGGCGACGGCACGGAGCCCTTCGAACCCGGGCCGCGCGGCGAACGTCGCCGCCGTCTGCTCGCAGCACTTCGTGTCCGCCAGGAACACCAGGTCCGGATCGGCGTCGACGAGGTACTCCGCGGAGAGCTGCGGATAGCCGCCCGTCTCCCCGTTCGCATCCGCCGGATCAGCGACGTTCTCGAGCCCAGCGAGGGAGTAGAGCTCGCCGATGAACGTCTCGGACGTGACGGAGAACAACGTGCTGTCGAGCTCGTGGTAGTAGGTCAGGGGCTCCTCCCGCTCGGGAACCTCTGCGACGAGCTCCTCGATGTCGGCCTTGATCTCCTCCACGAGGTCGGTCGCCTCCTCGGCGTGACCGGTCAGCTCGCCGAGGTCGGTGATCTGCTCGTAGGTGTCGTCGAGCGTCGTGGCCGCCGGGGTGACGTACGTGTCGATGTCGATCTCCGCGAGGCCCGCCTCGAGGTCGGTGGAGTCCGTGACGACGACGAGATCGGGATCGTACGTCGCCACGGCCTCCACGTTCGGCTCGTAGGCCGAGAGCTCCGTGACCGGCGCGTCGGGCGGGTAGTTGGAGAAGTCGTCGACGGCCACGACCTGGTCGCCCGCGCCGATCGCGAAGAGCATCTCCGTCGCCGACGGGGACATGGAGACGATGCGCTCGGGCACGGCCTCATCCGAGGCGTCGGCGGCCTCGGCGGCGGTGGTGTCCGAGGTGTCGGCGGCCTCGTCGTCACCGCACGCGGCGAGCAGGGCGGCGGCCGTCAGCATGACGGCAAGGGTTCGCTTCACAGTGGGTCCTCCTGTCGGGTCGAGGGGTGGGATGCTCGACGCCAGGGGGACCCTGCCGTGCGAACCGGGCCCGTCCTCGAGGCTGGTTCGTCACGCCGACCCGGCAGGCGACCTGGCTCGCCCCGAGGTGGCAGAGGCCACGGTGGGGACCACAGTTGCGGGACAGCACCGGAGTCACACCGGTTTCGCTGCCGGGTAGCAGACGCGCCGAACCTACGACCGAACGGCCGGCAGCGTCAATCGCCGTAGCGTGGCGCGAGATGGAGCTCCGATGCGCACCGTGGACGCTGGCCCAGGGCGTCGACCCGGTCGGGAGCGCGGCCCGCTACGACGCCCTGCTGCTCGTCGAGTGCCCCCTCCCCTGGCCCCGCGACGCGTCGGAGATCCCCGACCTGGCTGCCGCATCGGCCCGCGGCGGCGCGCGGGTGATGGCTATCGTGCCGCGGGTCGACGAGGCGGCCGCCAAGGAGAAGGAGACGGTGCGGGTCACCCACCATCGGCGCGTGGGCACCAACCGGCTCGTCGGCACCGACCACCGCGTCGCCCCCGACGGCGTGGCCCGTCTGCTCGACGCCATCCTCGACAACCCCCTCGCCGACAGCGGGCACCTCCCGTCCGCCGTCGGCGCTGCCCCCGCGGAGGTCCTCGTGTGCGGGCACGGCCGGCGCGATGCCTGCTGCGGGCGGTGGGGCACCCTCCTGCACGCCGAGCTGGCCGCCCGCGGCGTGCAGGCCCGGGTCTCGCGCTGCAGCCACACAGGTGGCCACCGGTTCGCACCCACCGCTCTCACGCTCCCGGACGGGCGCGCCTGGGCGTTCGTCGACGCCGACGACCTCACCCGGGTCGTCGAGCGCACCGGCGACCTGGCCGCGCTACTCCCCCACGATCGCGGTACCAGCGCCCTCGACCCGTGGGCCCAGGTCGCCGAGCGCGCCCTCTTCCAGCAGCACGGGTGGGCGTGGCTCGACCACGGCCTCACCGCCGTCACCACGGAGAAGGCCGACGACCGCCGGTCCGCCCGGGTGACGCTGGCCTGGGACGCACCCGACGGCAGCCACGGCACGGCCGAGGCGCTCGTCGAGGTCCAGCGGGTCCTGCCGGTGCCCATCTGCGGCGAACCGCCGGAGCACGCCACCAAGACGAGCGCCGAGTACGCGATGGCCAGCCTGACGGTCCGGTCAGGCTGGCCCGCCCACCCCGACGTACGGGCCGGCCGGTAGCCTGCGTCGCATGGCCGAGTACAAGACCCCCGAGTTCCACCCGGCGTTCGAGGAGTACTGCGAAGCCGTCTACGAGCTCCACGAGGACGACGTCGAGGTCATCCAGGCCCGCATCGCGGACCGCCTGATGGTCTCCCGCCCGGCCGTCTCGGAGATGATCAAGCGCCTCGAGGTCGAGGGCCTCGTCAGCATCGAGCGCAACGCCATCGCCCTCACCACGGACGGTCTGCGCCTCGCCGAGCGAGTGGTGCGCCGCCACCGCCTCGCGGAGCGGTTCCTCACCGACATCCTCGGGCTCTCCTGGGCCGACGCCCACAAGGAGGCCGGGAAGTGGGAGCACGTCATCTCCGAGCCCGTCGAGGCCGCCATCGTCCGCGTGCTCGGCGACCCCACCACCTGCCCGCACGGCAACCCCATCCCCGGCGCTGACTACATCGCACCCGCCTCGGTGCCGCTCAGCGACGTCGTGGTCGGTGGCGGCTTCACCGTGAGCCGGATCCCGGAGGAGCTCGAGTTCGCCCCCGGGCTGCTCGAGTTCCTCGAAGGGGCCGACGTCGTGCCCGGCCGCGCCGGCAAGCTCACCGCGGCCTCCCCCGACGGCACCACCACCGTCGAGATCCAGGGTCGTCACATCGGCATCGGCGCCTTCGCCTCCCAGCGCATCCTCGTCACGGTCTGACATCGGGCCTCGGAGCGGAGCTCCTCGGCCGAGTCTGTTCGGTGCGCCCCGAGCGCCCAACCCCCTCGGCTGGGCCCACCCCCACCCCCGCGTTCCTGCGCTCCCAGCCGCCGTCTCGCAGCGCGTCAGAGCGCAGGAACGCGGGGCTCCCGACTCACGCCACCCACCGCCGCGTTCTTGCGCTCCCAGCCGCCGTCCGGCAGCGCCTCACAGCGCAACAACGCGGAGGTGCGGGAGGTGGCGGAAGCCCCCTCGCCTGCGAAGGGGCCGGCTCCGCCGGTCCTGAGCCGAAGTGCGCGCGCCCGCAAGGGCGCACCGCTCAGCTCGGTCGACAAGCTCCGCTTCGAGACCGATGACGCTTCGAGACCGATTACGCGGTGGCGGCTGGGTAGCTGACGGCGGCGGCGCCGGCGTAGGTGACCGTCACGGCGTCCCCGCGCCGGTGGTGGGGGGTGGACCCGGAGCGCACGCGGACGACGGGGCCGGTGGGGAGCTGCACGACGTAGACGGTGTCGTGACCGTAATACTCGGTGAGCTCGACGACGGCGTCGCCCCCGCCGCTGAGCCGGAGCTCCTCGGGTCGCAGGAGAACCCGCACCGCCCCGGCCTCGGCGCGGCGGAGGGGGATGTCGCCGACCACCGTCGAGGCTCGACCACCCGCAGCCATGCCGGTGACGAGGTTGGCGTCGCCGACGAAGTCCGCCACCCAGGGGCTGACGGGGTGGTCGTAGAGGTCGGCGGGAGGCGCCTGCTGGACGATCTGGCCGGCGGTCATCACGGCCACCTCGTCACCGAGCACGAACGCCTCTTCCTGGTCGTGGGTGACGAACACGGTGGTGACGCTGAGGTCGGCGAGGAGTTGGTGGAGTTCGGTGCGCACCTGGACCCGCAGCGTGGTGTCGAGGTTCGAGAACGGCTCGTCGAGCAGCAGCACGGCCGGCTGGGGGGCGATGGCTCGGGCCAGTGCCACCCGCTGCTGCTGGCCACCGGACAGCGTGCACGGTCGGCGCTTGCCGAGCCCGGCCAGGCCCACCAGCTCGAGGGCTTCCTCGATGCGCCGCCCGGTGCGCTCCCGGCGGGGCAGGCCGTACCCGACGTTGGCGGCGACATCGAGGTGGGGGAAGAGGGCCCAGTCCTGGAACACCATGCCGATGCGTCGGTGCTCTGGGGCGACCGGCGCGCCGCCCCCGGAGACCCTGCGGCCCCCCACGACGATGGTGCCGGCGTCGGCCTGCTCGAGCCCGGCGATGGTGCGCAGCAGGGTGGTCTTGCCACAGCCGCTCGGGCCGAGCAGGGCGATGATGGCCCCCTCGGACACGCGGAGATCGACGCCCCGCAGCACCGGCTGCTCGCCGAACGCCTTCTGCAGGTCGCGAACCTCGATCGCGCACGTGGGTTCGGCGTTCCCCACGGTCAGCAGCTCTTCTCCCACGACGTGAAGCATCCCTGACAGCGTATCGACGCCTACCTGTCCGTGTCCCGCAGGACCAGGAGGGCCATCGGCAGGGACGACAGCAGCACGAGCGCCAACGCCGGGAGGGCGGCGCGCGCGTAGAACGCCTCGGACGTGGCGGTCCACACCTGCGTGGCCAGCGTCGGCTGCTCCGGGGGCGACAGGAGGAGGGTGGCGGGGAGCTCCTTCATGCAGGTGAGGAACACGAGCGCACCACCGGCCAGGAGGCCGGGTCGGGCGAGCGGCAGCACGATGCGCCAGAGGGTGGCCATCGAGCCCTTGCCGAGCAGCCGGGAGGCCTCCTCCAGGGTGGGGCTGATCTGGAGGAGCGAGGCCCGGAGGGCTCCGAGCGCCTGGGGAAGGAACAGCACGACGTAGGCGAGGGTCAGCAGCCACTGGGTGCGGTACACCGAGGGTGCCACCCGGGCGCCAAAGAACACGAGGGACAGGGCGACGACGACACCGGGGAGGGAGTGCCCGGCCCAGCACGCCGCTTCGACGACGCGCCCGAGCCGACCCCCGCGGCGGACGGCCAGGACCGCCACGGGCCAGGCCGCCACCACCGACGCCACCGCGCCGAGGACGGAGGCGCGCAGGCTGTTGCCAACGAGCGTCGTCGTGAGGCGGAAGGGCTCGCCGGCATCGACCCCGCGGAGCAGCCACGTGACGATCACGGCGAGCGGAACGACGAGGGCCACGAGCAGCAGCGTGGTCAGCCCTGCCAAGGCCGGCCATCGCCACTTCCCCAGGGCCACGATCGGTGCGGTTCGCGCACCACCGCTGTGGAGCCGGTGGTACCCGGTCGAACGCCGGGTGGCCGCCTCTCCGGAGAGCACGACGAGGGTTACGGCGACGAGGACGAGGCCGAGCACGGCGGCCGTCGAGCGGTCGAGGGAGGCCCGGTACTGCAGGAAGATGGCTCGCGTGAAGCTGTCGTAGCGCAGCATCGAGACGGCGCCGAAGTCGGACAGCGTGTAGAGCGCCACCAGCAGCGACCCCGCCGCGATCGACGGTCGGAGTTGCGGCAGGATGATCCGGCGCATCGTCGTCCAGCGGCCCTGGCCGAGCATCCGGCTCGCCTCCTCGAGGCTCGGGTCGAGGCGCCGGATGGCCGCCCGGGCCGTCAGCAGCACGTAGGGGTAGGTGAACAGGGTGAGTACCAGCCACGTGCCCGGGAAGCCGTAGAACGACGGCAGGGACTCGACCCCGAACGGCTCGAGCCACCCCTGCAGGATCCCGCGAGGGCCGAGCGCGGCGATGAAGGCGAACCCGCCCACGTAGGTTGGGATGGCCAGGGGCAGGGCGGTGGCGATCACCCAGAAGCGGCGCCACGGCAGGTCGGTGCGCACGGTCAGCCACGCGACCGGCACGGCGATGAGCACCGATGCCGTCGTGACCGCGACGGCGAGCAGGCCGGTCCGCCAGAGGAGGTGGCGCACCCTCCCGCTGGTGGCGATGTCGATGACGCGGTCGAGCCCCACCTCCGACCCGCGGACGAGCAGGTACCCGAGCGGGAGGAGCGCGGCGGCGGCCACGGCCAGCGCCGCCACCGCGAGGACGGGAACGCCTCGAGGCCGGCTGACGCGGACGCTCGTCACACCCGGACGGTACCGATCAGACGATGCCGAGCTCGGTCAGCAGGGCAAGCGTGCCGGCGAGGTCGTCGAGCTGGTTGAGATCGATGTCGGGGAGGGTCAGCGACTCGATCGTCGGCACGCCCTCGGCCGGGACGGCGTCGCCGGCCACGGGGATCTCGAAGGTCTCGGTGGCGAAGTACTCCTGGGCCTCCGCCGAGAGGAGGAAGTCGACGAGCTCGTTGGCCTCGTCGACGTGGTCGGCCGTGGTGAGGATGCCGACGCCGGCGACGTTCACGAGGCCACCGGGGTCGCCGCCGCCGTAGATCTTGTTGGCCGCGGCGAAGTCCGGATCCTCCGCCGTGTACTGGTACAGGTAGTAGTGGTTGACGAAGCCGGCGTCGATCTCGCCTGCGGCGACGGCCTCGACGATGGCCACGTTGTTGTCGAACACCTTCGGCGAGTTCGCCTTGATGCCCTCGAGCCACGCGCGCGCCCCGTCCTCGCCCTCGAGCACCCGCAGGGCGGTGACGAAGGCCTGGAAGGAGCCGTTCGTCGGGGCCCAGCCGAGGCGACCCGACCAGGCCGGGTCGGTGAAGTCGAGGATGGACGCCGGGAGGTCCGCCTCCGTGAGCTTGTCGGTGTTGTAGACGACGGCGCGCGAGCGGGCCGACACGCCGACCCAGTCGCCCTGGTCGTCCCGCAGCGCCGGGTCGACGAGGTCGAGCTGGGCGTCGGACAGGCGGGCCAGGCGATCCTCCTTCGCCAGGGCGCCGAGGGCGCCTGCGTCCTGGCCGAAGAAGACGTCGGCGGGTGAGTTGTCGCCCTCTTCCAGGATCTTGGCCGCCACCTCGGCGGTGTCGCCGTAGGTGACGGTGACGTCGATGCCGCTGGCTTCCTCGAACTGCTCGATCAGCGGTCCGACCAGCTCCTCGCTGCGCCCGGAGTACAGCTCGAGGGTGCGCTCGCCCGCGGCGTCGCCCTCATCGCCCGAGCCGCTGTCGTCGTCGTCGCCGCACGCCGCAGCGAACAGGGTCAGGCTGAGCAGCAGCGTGAAGAGCGTGAGCAGGCGACGCATTCGGTCCTCCGGGGGCCGTGGGTTAGGGAGGCCTAACCTATCCGGAGAACCTCCGGCAAGTCACGTTCGTGGACCAGGGCGAGGCGCTTCGTCGCGCGGGTGAGGGCCACGTAGAGCGCCCGTGCGCCCTGCACCTCCTCCTCCAGGATCGCTGCGGGTTCGACGACCACCGAGGCGTCGAGCTCCAAGCCCTTCACCAGGTTCACCGGCACGATCGTGATCTGGTTGGCCAAGCCGTTGCGGCCGGCCCGCCCGTACTCGACGCCCACGGCATCGAACGCTGCCGCGACCGGGCCGAGCAGGGATTCGGGGACGATGACAGCGACGCTCCCGGGGTGCACCGTGTCCCGCTCGTGCAGCGTGGCCTCGACGACCGCTGCGCCCAGGCGACCGGGCTCGGCGGCGACGAAGCGGGGCTCGTCCCCCGTCTGGCGCACCGACGAGGGCGGCGTGAGCTCGGGGGCGGCGAGGGCCAGCACCTTCGCGGCCAGCACCATGTTGGGGCCAGGCAGCCGGTAGCCGATGGTGAGCTCCGCGCGCCGGGGTGGCCGCCGGTCGGGCAGCTGCTCGAGCACCTCGTCCCAGTCGGCGTGGGCCCAGGCGCCCGTCGACTGGGCGATGTCGCCCACGATGGTCATGGAGCCGCTGAGCGAGCGCCGGTTGAGCATCCGCAGCTGCATGGGCGACAGGTCCTGCGCCTCATCGACCACGATGTGGCCGTAGGTGCGCAGATCCTCGTCGGTCGGCGCGCCGGGGCGACGGCGACGCGGCTTCGGACCGAGCAGCGCGCGGGCTTCGTCGAGGAGCGGCACGTCGTCGACGGTCCAGGTGACCTCGTCGAGGTGGCCGGCGCGCTTGCGGTAGAGCGCGGCGCGCTCGGCCTCGGCGAGGTGGGAGGACGCGGCCAGGTCGATGAGCGCCCGGGATCCGAAGAGGTCGTGGAGCAGCTGAGCCGGCGTGAGCACGGGCCACATCCGGTCGAGCGCCTCCCGCAGCTCGGGGGTGGCGTGCAGCCGACCCCGCACCTCGTGGGCCTCGACCGGCACCCGGGCGCTGTCGGCGAGCGTGGCGTACACGCTGGCCTCGACGTGCCGGCGACCGGCGTTGTGGATCCGGAACCGGCGCTTCGCGTCGGCGACGATGGCCCGGCTCTGGCCCGGGGTGAGCGTGAGGGTTTGCAGGCCGAGGCCGACGCGGAGCGGCGACCGCAGGGCTCGCTCGCGGTCCCGGACGGCCTGGGCCAGCACCTCGGCCAGGCGCAGGTCGCCTTTCACACGCGCCGGCTCGGGGAGGTCGCGACCGTCGATGTCGAGCGTGCTCGCGCCGTCGATGAGGTCGGCCAGCACGACGAGCTCCACCCCGGCCTCTCCGAGGCTCGGGAGCACCTGCTCGATGTAGCCGAGGAAGAGGCGGTTCGGGCCGACCACGAGCACGCCCTGGCCCTCGAGCGGGAACCGGTGCGTGTAGAGCAGGTAGGCGGCGCGGTGGAGCGCGACCACCGTCTTGCCGGTGCCCGGACCCCCTTGGACGACGAGCACCCCCGGGAGGTCGGCCCGGATGATCTCGTCCTGCTCGCCCTGGATCGTGGCGACGATGTCGGTGAGGCGTCCGGTGCGGACCTCTTCCAGAGCCGCGATGAGCGTGCTCTGGCCGCGGATCTCGCGCCCGGCGTCGACCACCGACAGCCCACCGCCCAGCATCCCGGCGCCCTCGCCGAACAGCTCGTCCTCGATGGCGAGGAGCTGCCGCCCGCGGGTGGCGAAGTGGCGGCGGCGGACGAGCCCCATCGGCTGGCGGCCGGTGGCCCGGTAGAACGGCTCCGCAACCGGCGCTCGCCAGTCGACCACCAGCGGCTCGCGGCGCTCGTCGGCCACGGCGAGGCGCCCGATGTAGAAGGAGTCGCCGCCCTCGCTCTTCGTGGTGTCGATGCGCCCGAACACCAGGCTTGCATCGCCGAGCTGGAGGGAGGCCAGCCGTTGGGCGATGTTGCCCTCGATCATCTCCCGCTCCCACCGCGCCTGCTCCGTGCCACCCCGCCCCACCTCGACCATCGACCGCAGCTTCGTGGCCTCGACGCGCGACCGCTCGAGGCTCTCATAGGCACGATCGATGTGGGCCTGCTCAGCGGACAGGTCGGGGTGAACCGCCATCATCCTCCCCAGGAAACGGATCGTTGATCTTACCGTCAGCGACCTGCACGGCAGGTAACCCGCCGTTCAGCCGCCGGGGTCCTCCCCCAGCTCGCGAAGAGCGTCCCGCAACGCCGTCCGGAGGCGGCGGGCTATGGGTGGGGGGAGGTGGGACACCAGGCCGGCGCCGGCCCGGCCGACCTGCTCCACCGTGAGCACGACCCGGGGCTCGGCGTCGTCGTAGTCGTCGCTGATGGCCACCGCCCACGAGAGCTGCTGGACGTCGTCGTCGCCCGGAGGCAGCTCGTCCGGCGTGAACGGGTGGTCGTCGATGGAGCGTCGCACCTGCGCATTCGATCACGTCGGCGGGCCAGCACCCCCGGCGCTGGGGTGGTGCGCCTTTGCGCTCTGCCTCGATGGCCGCCCGGCCGATGCACGCGTCGCGGCGCAGGAGGCCGTGGACCTCGGCCTGCGGTTGGGCCACCGCACGGCCGAGGTCCTCGCCTGCCGGGTGGTGATCCTCGCCAGGGCCATGCTCGGGGAGCTGTCGATGCCGGAGGTCGCTGACGCCGTGCGGCAGGACGTCGAGGGGATGGAAGGCATCGACTCACCGAGGGTCTCGCAGTCCCACGCCTGGCTGAGCGGGGTCTTCACGCTCACCGGTCAGCTCGACGCAGGGCTCGCGGAGGCCGACGTCGCGGTGGCATCCGAGCCGGTGTCGGGGTTCAGCCGCCTCAGCACCACGTTCCGATTCCTCAACCGCGCGTACGCACGCGACGAGGCGGGCCTGCCGAGCCATGCTCGAGGCCGACCGGGCAGCTGTGCTCGATGACCTCGATGCGATGGGCTCCGGCACGGCCAACATCCTCACCGCGCTGGGGGAGGGCTGCGCGCTCCTCGGCTGGGCCAACGAGGTGCGCACCCTCTACCCCCAGCTCCAGGAGCTGGCCCGACGGCACCTGCTCCCCCTCCGGACGTTCGACGCGGCCGGCACGAACAGGATCGCCGGGATGGCGGCGATGGCCCTCGAGCAGTGGGACGACGCGGCGCACCACCTCGACGCGGCGCGCCACGAGGTCGACACGATGCCGAACGAGGTGGACCGCCCGGTGGTGATCCACCTCTGCGCGGAGCTGGCCCTCCGCCGACCCGACGGGCCCGGCGACCTCGACCCCGCCTCGTTGCTGACGCAGGCCGTCGCCGGGTACCGCACCCAGCACCGTGCGCTGCTCCTGGACCAGGCGCAGGCACTGGCCGCCACGATCGCCTGACGACACCTTCCTGCGGCACCCACCTGTAGTGCGCCCGGGAAGCGGCGCCTCTTAGGCTGCCGGCGATGCCTGCCGCCCACCCCGACCTCCGCGACTCGCCCTTGCTGCAGGCCTGCCGGGGCGAAGCGTCGTCGCGGGTGCCGGTGTGGTTCATGCGCCAGGCAGGACGATCGCTCCCCGAGTACCGCGCCCTCCGCGGCTCCGGCAGCATCCTGGATGCGATCCAGGACCCGGCCTTGTCGGCGGAGATCACGCTCCAGCCCGTGCGTCGCTACGGCGTGGACGGGGCGATCCTCTACAGCGACATCGTGGTGCCGGCATTCGCCATCGGGTTCGGCGTCGACGTCACCCCGGGCGTGGGACCGGTGGTCGCCGAACCGTTCCGCACGAAGGCCGACCTCGACCGCCTGCGCCCGTTCGAGCCGGCCGAGGATGCCCCGTACGTTGCGGAGACGGTGCGCCAGGTGGTGGCCGAGCTGGGGCCGGTGCCGCTCATCGGCTTCGCCGGCGCACCGTTCACCGTCGCCAGCTACCTGGTCGAGGGTCGGCCGTCCCGCACCTATGGGCTCACCAAGGCGATGCTCCACGGCGACCCGGACCTGTTCCGGGCGCTCCTCGACCGCCTCGCCGACATGGCCATCGCGTCGCTCCTGTCCCAGGTCGAGGCCGGAGCGAGCGCGATCCAGCTGTTCGACTCGTGGGCCGGCGCGCTCGCGCCCGACGTCTACGAGGAGCACGTGCTGCCGGCCAGCGCCAAGGTGTTCGCAGCGTTGGCGGCGACGGGCGTCCCCCGCATCCACTTCGGCGTCGGCACGGGCGAGCTGCTCACGCTCATGGGCGACGCCGGGGCCGACGTCGTCGGCGTCGACTGGCGCGTGCCGCTCGACGTGGCCCGCGCTCGCGTGCCGGGCAAGGCGGTGCAGGGCAACCTCGATCCCGCGGTCTGCATGGCGCCTTGGGAGGTGGTGGCGGACCGCACCCGGGACGTGCTGCGGCGCAACGCCGGTCGCCCCGGTCACGTGTTCAACCTCGGCCACGGCGTGCTTCCCGAGCTCGACCCGGGCGTGCTCGCCAAGGTGGTCGACCTCGTGCACGCCGAGGGCCGCACCGATGGCTGACCGCTGATGGGCAGGGTGCGCTGATGGCCGACGTCGGCCTCGTGGTGATGGCGTACGGAACCCCTGCCCGGCCGGCCGACATCGAGAGCTACTACACGCACATCCGGCGGGGCCGTCCGCCCACGCCCGAGCGGCTGGCTGAGCTGACGGCGCGCTACGACGCCATCGGCGGCACGTCGCCCCTGGCGGAGCGCACCGAGGCGCAGCGCGCCGCCATCGCCGGCTCGCTGGGGCAGACCGAGCCCGGCCGGTGGCAGGTGGTGCTCGGGCAGAAGCACGCGGCACCCTTCATCGAGGACGCCGTGGCCGGGCTGGCCGAGAGCGGCGTGCGCCACGTCGTGGGCCTCGTCCTCGCACCCCACTTCTCGCGCGCATCGGTCGGCGAGTACCAGAGCCGCCTGCGCGCCGCCGCCGGCGCCCACGGCCTCGCAGCCTCCGCCATCGACAGCTGGCACCTCGAGCCGAGCTACCTCGCGTTCCTGGTTGGCGCGACCCGGGAGGGCCTGGCGGCATCGCCGGATCGCACGAAGGTGCTCTTCACCGCCCACTCGCTCCCCGAGCGGGCGCTGCTCGCCGACCCGTACGTCGGCCAGCTCCGGGCGTCGGCGCAGGCGGTGGCCGGGACTCTCGGGCTGCACCCCTGGGCGCAGTGGTCGATCGGCTGGCAGTCCGCCGGCCGCACGGCCGACCCGTGGCGCGGCCCGGACGTGCTCGAGGTGATCGACGACCTGGCCGCCACCGGGCGCGCCGACGGCGTGCTCGTGTGCCCGCACGGTTTCGTGAGCGACCACCTCGAAGTGGTCTACGACCTCGACATCGAGGCCCGGGCCCGGGCCGAAGCCCGCGGTCTCGCGTTCCGCCGCACGCGAGTGCTCAACGACGACCGGACGGTGCTCGCCGCCCTCGCCGATCGCGTCCGGAGCCTCGTCCCCGCATGAGCCGCGTGGCTGTCGTCGGCGGCGGGATCACCGGCCTCGTGGCGGCCCGGACGCTCGCGCTGGCCGGCGCCGACGTGACCCTGGTCGACCCCGGGCCACTCGGAGGCAAGGTGCAGACGAGCGCCTTCGACGGCGGCACGCTCGACGAGGCGGCGGACGCGTTCCTCGCCCGCGTGCCCGAGGGCGTCGAGCTGTGCCGGGAGCTGGGGCTCGAGGGCGAGCTCGTGTCACCGGCCGCCCGGCGGGCCCACGTCTGGAGTCGAGGGGCCCTACGGCCCCTCCCCGAGGCGCAGCTCCTCGGCGTGCCCACCGATCTCGACGAGCTGGCGGCCTCCGGCATCGTCAGCCCCGAGGGACTCGAGCGGGCCCGGCTCGACCTCACGCTCCCCGGATCGCCCCTGCACGACGACGTCTCCATCGGCGCGGTCATGCGGGCCCGGCTGGGCGACGAGGTCACCGAGCGCCTCGTCGACCCGCTCGTCGGAGGGATCAACGCCGGCGACACCGATCGGCTGAGCCTGGCCGCCACCGTGCCCCAGCTCGATGCTGCGGTGCGGAGCGGCGTCGCCTCCCTCGTCGAGGCGTGTCGGGCCAAGCGCGCGTCCGTCGCCGATCCTGCGGCACCGGTGTTCTACGCGCCGCGCCGCGGCATGGGCGCGCTCCCGGCCGCCTTGGCCGCCGACCTCGACGCCCGGGGCGTGGCGTTCGTCACCGAGACGGCCGAAGCGCTGGCCAAGTCCGTCGGAGGGTGGCAGCTACGCCTCACCTCCGGCGGGGCAGTGGATGTCGACGGCGTGGTGCTGGCCGCGCCGGCCGGTGTGAGTGCCCGGCTGGTCGGGCCGCAGGCCCCCACCGCCGCCGAGCTCCTCGAGGCGATCCCCTATGCGTCGGTCGCGCTGGTGGCCCTCGCCGTCCCCCGTGAGGGCGTCGATCGAGTGCTCGACGGCAGCGGCTTCCTCGTCCCCCGCGTCGAAGGCCGCACGGTGACGGCGTGCTCGTGGACGACGTCCAAGTGGCCCCACCTCGGAGGCGAAGGCACCGTGTGGCTGCGAGCGTCGGTCGGCCGGGACGGACACGGCGAGGCGTTGGCGTCGGACGACGACGGGCTCCTGGCGCACGTGCTCACCGACCTCCGGACGACGATGGAGCTGCGCGGCGCGCCCACCGAAGCCCGCGTCACCCGCTGGCCGTCGTCGTTCCCGCAGTACCGCCCCGGCCACCTCGACCGGGTCGATGCCATCGACGCCGACGTGCAGGCGCGGGCCGTCGGCATCGAGGTGGCCGGCGCCGCCCTCCGCGGCCTCGGCGTCCCGGCCTGCATCCGCCAAGGCGCCGCCGCCGCGCACCGTCTCCTCGCCACCCTCGGCGGCTCGACTTGACCCTCCGAACTGGTCGTGTTTCTCCACCGACTCGTCGTGGAGGACTACGACCAGTTCGCGAGCTGGACGCAGAGCGACCCGGGCGGGACGATCGTCGTGGAGGAGGAGGGGTCGTCGGTCGACGGGCACCGCTCGTCGTCGTGGGCGCCGAGGGCCGCTACCTCGCAGAGGGCGGCGACCTGCAGGGCTCGGCCGGTGACGATCTCCTCGTCGCCCGGCTCGCCGCCGCCATCCGCGCCGTGGCCTGATCGCCGACCAGCCCCACCACACCCCGGACACCCACCCGAACCAGTCGTGGG
>JAUXRW010000033.1 GCA_030681555.1 Acidimicrobiales bacterium | reverse complement strand
GGAGCGCGCCCTGGTCCAGGAACGTGAGCGCCCGCATCCCGTCCCACTTGACCTCGTAGCTCCAGCCGTCCCCGGTCGGCAGGTCACCGGCGATCGCCTTCATCGGCGCGAGCGAGCGCGGCAACGGGTCGGACGGCACGCCTGGCAGGCTACGGCGGTGAGCACGAGGGTCTCGGCGTGGGAGGTGCACGACTCCGGGCTCGTCACCGCCCCCGGCCGCTTCCGGCGGCTCACCGGACGGGTGCGCCACCATGCGCCGCAGGGGGACCGCTGGCCCGGTGGGGTGGTGCTCGAGGTGGGGCGCGGTGAGGTGCGTATCACGGGCCACGACGGCGGCCTGATCGGTGCGTACCCGGAGACCGACGTCGTCACCCGGCTCGTCTCCTGTGGTCCTCCCGTCACGTTCGTGCTCGACGTCCCGGGGGAGGCGCACCTCCTCGCGGCCGCCTCCGGTCCGGAGACGACCGCTCTGCTCTCCGTGCTCTCGCCGACGAGCTAGCTCGGTCCGCGATGGTCGGTGCGCCGGCGGACGGCCACGAGCGCCCCCACCGCCGCGGCGGCCGCGGCCGCGCCTCCAGCGACGAGCGGCCACGGCGGTCCGTCCTCGTCATCGTCGGATGCGCCTTCGGCGCCGGGCGCCTGCGATCCCGCCGGTGGCGCGGTCGTCGCCGAGCCGGACGTGCGGTCCGCCGACGGCTCCGCTTGCGGGGACAAGCGCATCGGCACCTCGATGGGCGCCGCGCGGGCCGCGCCGAACCGCTGCGTGCCGGCGTCGGCGGGATCCACGTACCACCACTCGCCCAGCACCCGTTCCGGCGTGAGGTCCACGAGCAGGTAGCCGTTGCTCTCCAGCTCGACGTAGGCGAGGTCGGTATCGAGGGACCGCACCCCGGCGGTGAGCAGGTTCGCGGGTAGCCCGAAGCGGGTCGAGAACGGATCGGAGGAGATGGCAGGCGCGACAAGCTCGACCATCACGGGGCCCTCGTCACCGGCGTTGGCCGGGCCCTCCCACGCCCACGAGGAGTGGACGTCGCCGGAGAGCACGACCACCCCGCCGCGCGACCTCATCCCTTGCACGTTGATCCGCTCACGCTCCTCGCTGTAGCCGTCCCACTGGTCGGGGTTCACGGCCAGGCCGTCGGCCACCAGGAACCCACCCGCCCGGGCCGCGGTCATCAGCAGCTCGCCGAAGGCCGGTACCTGGAGCGGGTGGTACATCACCTGGTTGCCGAGCAGCACCCAGGGCGGAGCGTCCTCCCGGGTGAGCCGCTCGATCGCGAAGTCGGCCTGGTCGGCGCCGAGCATCGTGCGCCCGGAGCCATCCGCCAGCTCCTCCTCGCTGGCCGGTTGCCGGTCGCGGCCCCAGGTGCGCGTGTCGAGCAGGACGAGCTCGGCCAGGCCCCCGAGGTCAAGCGCCCGCCAGGCCTTGAGACGTCCGTCCGGGCCGCGCCCGGTCCGACCGGGGAGCCACTCCTCGTGCGCCTGGCCGGCCGCGACGAGTCGGTCGAGCCACGGACCGTCCCGGCCGTCGTCGTGTCCGGGGGCACCGTCGCGCCACGCGTTCCCCGACACGTCGTGGTCGTCCCACACCGCCACCATCGGGTGCTTGGCGTGGAGAGCCTGGAGGTCGGGGTCGAGCCGGTGCTGGGCGTAGCGGGCGCGGTAGTGGGCGACCTGCGTGAGCCGCTGGGCCGGGTCGTGGGCCCGCACACCGGTCGTGCCGTCTTCGTAGATGTAGTCGCCGAGGTGCAGCACGAGATCGACGTCACGTTCTGCGAGCGCCCGGTAGGCGGCGAACCCGGCGGTGGCGAAGCGGCTACACGAGGCCACCCCGATCCGCAGCCGCTCGGCGTCCTCCGGGAGGGTGCGGGTGCGGCCCACCGGCGACGGCGTCTCGTCCGGCGCCGTGAAGCCGTACCACCAGGTGCGGCCCGCCGGGAGTCCTCTGACGTCAACCCGAGCGCAGTGGTCACCCTCCGGGGTGACGAGCACCGTGCCCGACTCCACCACGTCGGTGAGCGCCTCGTCGCTCGCCAGCACCCAGCGCACCATGGCGGGGCCCTCGACGACGCGGGTCCAGAGCACGACGCCGTCAGTGGTCGGGTCGAACGATGCCACCCCCCACCCGAAAGGGGCCGGCGACCGCTGACGTCGGGGGCCGACGGCGATCCGGTGGGCGCCCGGTGCGGCCGTCGCGGCCCCGAGCCCGGCGAGGAAGCGGCGGCGGGCGAGGTCGGGCACGGCTCGCCACGGTAGGCGTCGATCGCTCCTAGGGTGACGCCGACATCGCAGGACGGAGGGGGACGGATGGCCGGGCTGGCGCTGGCGGGGCAGGCGGCGTTGATCACGGGAGGCGGGAGCGGCATAGGGCTGGCCTCCGCCCGGCACCTGCTGCGCGACGGTGCCTCGGTCATCCTCGCCGGGCGCGGCCAGGAGCGCCTCGACGCCGCCGTCGCCGATCTGCAGGCGGAGGCGCCGGCGGGCGCCGACGTGCGCTCCGTCGTGTGCGACGTGGCACGCGAGGACGACGTGGTCGCGGCGGTGGCGGCAGCGAAGGCGGCCACCGGCGCGCTGCAGCTGTGCGTGGCCTCGGCCGGCACCGGCACCCTCGGTCCCGTCATCGCCATGCCCACCGAGCAGTGGGACCAGGTGCTGGGCATCAACCTCACCGGCGCGTTCTTCACGCTGAAGCACTCCGGCGACGCGATGGTGCGGGCCGGCGGGGGCGCCTTCGTGGGCATCTCGTCGATCGCGGCGCCGCTCACCCACCGGTACATGGCCGCCTACTGTGTCTCGAAAGCCGGTCTCGAGGCCCTCGTGCGCACGGCGGCGGACGAGCTCGGCCGCGCCGGCGTGCGGGTGAACGCTGTCCGGCCCGGCATCGTGCCCACCGAGCTGGCTGCGCCGCTGGAGCAGGATCCCGACGTGCTCGCCGACTATCTGGCCCAGATGCCGATCAGCCGCACGGGCACGGTCGACGACGTCGGTGCCCTCGTCCGCTTCCTGCTGGGTCCGGAGTCGTCGTGGATCACCGGGCAGTGCATCGGCGTCGATGGGGGCCACCACCTGCGGCGCGGGCCGGACATCGAGCACTGGGCCCGGGCGATGTACGGCGACGACGTGGTGGACGGTCGCCTGGGCTGATCCCGCGTTTCGAGGGTCCGCAACACGGGAAGACTCGGCGGATGTCACACCAGACGCGACCGACACTCCCTACCGACCGTTAGGTAGGCTGCCGTGATGATGCCGGATGCAGCCCTCCTGGCGGAGCTCGAACCCACCGCGGCCCGCCTCCTCGACCGCCACCTGGCCACCAGCAAGGAGTGGTTCCCGCAC
Organism: Acidimicrobiales bacterium; assembly: GCA_030681555.1. Classification (GTDB taxonomy): domain Bacteria; phylum Actinomycetota; class Acidimicrobiia; order Acidimicrobiales; family VFJN01; genus VFJN01. The sequence goes on along the minus strand of JAUXRW010000033.1, from coordinate 3,915 downwards.
GATCTCGTGCCGTGGAGCCGGGGCGAGGACTTCGAGGACGGCTACGAGTGGCAGCCGGGGCACGGCGACCTCAGCGCGGACGTGCGCAGCGCCCTCTTCGTGAACTTGCTGACGGAGGACAACCTCCCCTACTACTTCCGCACCATCGAGTCGATGTTCGGCCGGGACTCCGCCTGGGGCGTCTGGGCCCGCCGCTGGACCGCGGAGGAAGGGCGCCACTCGATCGTCATCCGCGATTACCTGACCGTCACGCGGGCCATCGACCCCGTCCACCTCGAGCGGGCTCGCATGGCGCAGGTGGAGTGCGGGCAGGTGCCCGAGCCCGAGTCGGCCCACGACGGCTTCGCCTACGTGGCGCTGCAAGAGCTGGCGACGCGCATCGCCCACCACAACACCGGCAAGCTCCTCGATGACAAGGCGGGCTACGAGGTCATGAAGACGGTGGCGAGCGACGAGAACCGCCACCACCTCTTCTACCGCGACCTCGTGACGGCGGCCCTCGAGGTCGACCCGTCCGGGATGGTGTGCGCGCTCGAGCGCCAGGTCCGCACCTTCGAGATGCCGGGCACCGGCATCCTCGACTTCGAGGTGCACGCGAAGGCCATCGCCAAGGCCGGCATCTACGACTTCCTCATCCACCACGACCAGATCCTCGTGCCGGTCGTGCTGCGCCACTGGAACGTCGAAGCCCTCGAGGGCCTGACGCCGGAGGCGGAGGAGGCCCGAGCCGCGCTGGTGAAGCGCATCGGCCGCATCGGCAAGGCCGGCCGCCGGCTGTCCGGTCGTCGCGACCAGGCCGACGACGCCGACCGGGCGCTCGCCGCCGTCTGACGACTCCTTCGGTCAGCTTTCGCCCTGCTCTGCCGCGGGCTCGAAGCCAACGCGCACCGTCAGCTCCTCCACGCCCCGCACGAGCAGCAGGTCGAGGACCGCCGCCGCGCCCGGATCGTCGAGGGCGCGGTGCACGTCGTCCGTGGTGGTCACCGACCGCCCGGCCGCTCCGCTGAGGAGATCGCCGACCTGCACGCCGGCGCTCGCCGCAGCGCCGTTCGGGTCGACGGACCGCACGAGGAGCCCCGCCCGCTCGGGCAGTCCCACCGCAGCACGGAGCTTCGCCGCGACCTCCGCCGGGGCCAAGCCGAGCCCGAGGGTGCGCCGCTGCGGCGATTCACCGCGGAGCAGTGCATCGACCCGGCCTCGCAGCGCCTCGTCGGCCGGCAGCGCCGCGTAGAACGCGCCCCCCAGCCGAGCGGTGTTGAGGCCGAGGAGCCGACCGTCGGCGTCCACGAGGGGGCTGCCGGAGGAACCGCGTGCGAGGGGCGCGGTGTGCTCGAGCGAGCCCTCCACCGGCCGGCCGCGCGGGCCGCGGAACGCGCCGTCCACGCGGCTGAGGGTGCCGACGGTGACCCGCGCCCCCCCGTCGGACGTGCGGACGACGGCAAACGCGAGGTGCCCGACGGCGCTGGGCGCGTCGGCCCACGGGATCGCGGGGGTACCGGCTGTCGCGACCGCCAGCACGACGAGGTCGCCGTCGACGTCGACGGCCATGACCGAGCCCTGCTCGACGCGACGGTCGGCGAAGGTGACAGCGGTGGTGCGGTCCCGCATGTTGTGCGAGTTCGTCAGCACGAAGCCGTCGGCAACGACGACGCCGCACCCCCGCCCGCCGTGCTGCCCGACCCGCACCACGGACGGGCCCGCCGTCGCCACGACGGTAGTGGTGGCGTCGGCGATGGCGGTGCTGAGGGACTGGGCGGTGAAGGACATGACCGTCTCGTTCTGGCGGGCGGGCCGTGGTTGACTGTGGTGCCTTGCCGACGGCAAGTGACTTGCGAGTTGCAAGTGACGATAGCAGGAGGTCCAGCGGATGCCCCCGAAGCCGGCGACGGAGCCGACGCCCGTGCCGGAGGGGCGCGTGCTGCCCGGCGCGCCGGCGGCGCTCGACGACGCACTGCGTCGGGTGGGGGACCGGTGGACCCTCCTGGTGGTCGACTCCCTCCTCGTCGCGCCCCGCCGCTTCGGGGAGCTCCTGGACGCGCTCGACGGCCTGGCGCCGAACATCCTCTCCAAGCGGCTCAAGGCCCTCGAGGCGGACGGCCTCGTGCGGTCGGCGCCCTACTCCCGCCGGCCGTACCGCGTGGCCTACACGTTGACCGCCCGCGGCGAGGAGCTGGCTGGCGCCCTCCGCCTCCTCGCCCAGTGGGGTGCGGGTCCGTCCTCCGCGGATCGCCCGCCCCTCCACCACGGCACCTGCGGCACAGCGGTGGAGGCGCGCTGGTGGTGCCCGACCTGTGCGCGCGTCGTCGACGACCGGGAGGCGCACGACATCGTCTACATCTGAGCGCCGGCCCGAGGGGCCGGGCCGGCATCACTCGTCGGCGACGGCTCCTCCGGCGCGCTTCGCGTCGTACAGCCGGCGATCGGCCACGGCGACCAGCTGCTCACACGTTGTGCCGTCCGACGGGCGCCGCGCCGTCCCGTAGCTGGCGCCGAGGTCGCCGACCCCGGAGGGCCTCGCGCCGAGCGACGCGACCAGGCGCCGGAGGATGCTGTCCGCGTCGCGAGCGTCGGCGCCGACGAGCACCAGGCCGAACTCGTCGCCGCCCAGTCGTCCGACGGAGTCGATGGAGCGCAGGTTGGCGCCGAGGAGCTCGGCGAAGGCGCGCAGCGCGGCGTCGCCCGCGGGGTGGCCGTGGGTGTCGTTGAGCGCCTTGAACCGGTCTAGGTCGCAGAGGACCAACGTGACCGGTGCTCCGGAGCGGTCCGCGCGGCGGAGCTCGACCTTCAGGCGGTCGAAGAAGGCCCGTCGGTTCAAGGCGCCGGTCAGGTCGTCGAGCCGGGCCTGTTCGCGCAGCTCGTCGACGTCGGCCACGTCCCGGTCGCGCCCGGCGAGCGCTCGCTCGGCCGAGGCGATCGCTGCGTCGAGCAGCTCGGCCAGATCCGGCTCGGCACCTGGCTCGAGCCCCAGCGCTGACGTCGTCCGGGCGACGGCGACTTCGAGCCCGTCGGCCAGTGCCCGCTCGGTGAGCTCCACCACCAGGCGTGCCGCCGCCCACGCCCGCACGGGATCCTCCGCCATCAGGCCTGCTCGGTGCGGCTCACGTAGCGGTCTCGTACGGTGCGGAAGATGGTGTCGGCCTGGAGGTTCGGCAGCCCGGCGCCCCCGTCGACCACGAGGTTCTGGCCGGTGACGTAGGCCGCGTCGGAGCAGAGGAAGGCGATGGCGTCGGCCACATCCCCTGTGGACCGCTCCGCCGCAGGGGCGTTCCGACCTCGACCACGGCGGTGAAGTCCGGGTCGTCCGTGATGGTCGACGTCAGTGCGGTTGCGATCATCCCGGGGCGATGCAGCTCGCGCGGATCGTCGAGGCGTACCGAGCGCCCGTCGTCCGGGTGCGGTTCACGACGCTGTAGGTCGGGCCGATCTCCTCGACCAGGATCCTTCGCGCGAGCAGAAGCGGGCCGGGTGGCTCGAGATCTCGCAGACGCCCGCGTGCCGCGCGACCACCCAGAAGCCGGCGTGGCGTTCCACGCGAGCGGCGCGTCGACCCGCAGCTCGGCCAGGGTGCGGTGGAGGTCGCCCGCGTAGGTGGCAGCCTCGAGGAGGGCATAGTGAGCGGTTCGTGGGCGCCGGGCACGGCCGGAACCTAGTGCCGGTTCGCGTCATCGGCCGGGGTGGTGCCGACGCACCGGGCCGGCAGCGAGGGGACGTCGGAACGGATGGTAGAGCTGGGCTGCGACGGCCGGGTAGCCCGACCGACCGCACGAAGAATTTTGGCTCTCCGAGCGGATCCGTGGGTCATGTCCGTCCGGGGAGGCATGGGGTGTGGCCGCCGAGGGAGAGCATGGCGAGGGCGATGAGCGGCTCGGGGCCGTGGAACCCGAAGGCGATGCGGGTGAGGAGGCGGATCTTGGT
>JAUXRW010000031.1 GCA_030681555.1 Acidimicrobiales bacterium | reverse complement strand
CGCTTCCTCCAGCAGGAAGTGTGGGAGCGGATGGGAATCGACCCGAAGGAGGCCATCCCCATCGCGCAGGAGTCCCCGTACCGACAGGAGTTCCAGCGGATGCTGTTCACCAAGATCGTCCCCAACTGCAAGAAGCTGGGCCTCCTCGATGCCAACGGCGGCTGGCTGCGAGAGAAGTTCACCGAGCTGCGCGTCATCGAGTTCGAGAACTTTGTCGACACCGGCGAGGAGTACGAGACCTTCGCCCTCGCCGACGAGGAGCTGACCGCCGCCACCTGAGGGCACCGCACCGCTTCCCGGCTCGACGAGACGGGAAGCGATGTGACAGCGTCGTCCTGATGTCATACCTGGTCGGATCCGAGGTGACGGAGTGAGCCCAGCGGCAATCACAGATCTGGCGCAGCAGTGCGCGCAGAGCCCCTGGGTCCAAGCGCAACCCGGCCTCGAGCTGGCCGCGTGCCGGCTGGAGCGCGAGCTGGGCGGGAGGGAGCCCCTTGCCAGCCGGGCAGAGCGCATCGCGAGCCCCGGCCTGGGGCCGGCCCCGCGCACGCTGCACCAGGTGGCCGCGCTGCAGGTCGCCCAGCTTCGCTCGGTGCTGCGCCGGCTGCCTGAGGCGGGGCGCCGTGCGACCCCGCCGATGGAGGTGCTGAAGGACGGCGTCGCCGACCTGATGCGCCACCACCTCGCCCTGCTGGGCCCACCCGGCGCGGAGGTGGCCCGCATCTTCGTCGGCAGCGGGAGCATGGCCCCCGACCGCGTGGTGCAGCGCCTCCGGGAGGAACCGATCCCGTGGGATCCCCAGCCCGCGCACCTCGTCGAGCGAGTGACCGACCGCGCGCTGCCGGGGCTCATCCGCTCGATCGAGCCCGAACCGCTGGGCGCCACGCCCGTCCTCCAGGCGCATCGCTGTCACCTTGCCGATGGCACACCCGCCATCGTCCGCGTGCGCCGGCCCGGTGCTCGCCGCGCCCTGCTCGCCGACGCCCGCTTCTCGGGCACCCTGGCCTGGGCCGTCGAGCAGGTGGCGCCCGGCGTGCGCGACGCACACCCGCAGGGGTTCGTCCAGCTTGCCGTCCGCCAGCTCCTCGACAGCCTCGATCTCCGCAACCACGCGCTCAACGCCATCGAGCTCGGTCTCGCCGTCGAGGCGCTCGACATCGCGGGGGTGCGGATCGCCCGACCGATCCCCGCCGGCATCACCGCGAGCGCCGCACTCTTCGAGCACGTCGACGGCGATCCCCTGCACGCAGACCACACCCCGACCGCGAGCGCAGAGCCCGAGGTGGGGCTGGCCGCGCTCCTCGTGCTCAGCGCGGTGGGGCGCGGCGTGTTCCACGCCGACGCCGGACCCGAGCACCTCCTCCGATCCTCGGACGGAACCATCACGCTCGTGGGGTGCCCGGTGCTCGGTCGACTCACCCCGGAGCTCCGCCGCGCCGGGTACGCCTACCTCACCGCCGTGCTGAGCGGCGACCACGCGGCGCAGGTCGAGGCCATGCGCCAGGCGGGGGCCGTGCCGGACGGCATCGACGAGGGGGCGCTGATCGCCGACCTGGTGGCCGGTGGCTCGATCGACCCCATGGCATTGATGGACTCGAGCGGTCAGGGGGCTCTGCTCGAGGGGCTCCGTGACGCGGTCGGCATCTTGCTCCGCCACCGGCTGCGCCCACCTCTCGAGGTCGTGCTGCTCGTTCGTGGGCTCTTCGCTCTGCAGCAGGTCCTCCCACTGGCGGCACCCGGCGCCTCCCTGACCGGGGCCCTCCTGCCGCTGCTGCCTCGACTACCCGAGCTCGCCGCCGATGACCGCTGATCGCCGGGAGCAGGTCTTGTCGATAGGCCGGTCGGTGCTCGCCAAGAGCCAGCGTGTGCTCTCCGAGGCCGCGGGCGCGGCGGTAGCCCAGCCACGCCGGGTGCTGCGCGTCCACAGACCGGCCGTGGACGTCCGGCCCATCGGAGGGTGGCACGTGCCGCGCCGGCTCCCGCCCCTCGGTCTGGAGCTGCGAGCCCGCGGGGTGGTGGTGAGCGGGCTGAGGCTCCATCGGGTCACGGTCCGAGTGGCCGACATCGCGAGTCGACCGGGGATGCCCCTGGCGTTGCGGGCGGGCCGCATCACGGTGGGGGCGACCCTCACAGAGCCGGACGTCAACGCATGGCTCGCCGATGCCCACCTGCCCGTGCGGCTGCGCTTCAGTGCCGACGGCATCCAGGCCCGTACCGGGATGGGTGGCCTGGCACTCGGCACCGCCGACGTGAAGGTGTCACTGGACGCGGGCGTGCTGCACCTGTCGTCGCGGCGGGTGGCCGTGCTGGGGATCGGCTTGTCCACCGCCGCGTTGCCTCCCACACGGCTGCCCCTCCCGCCGTTGCCACGCTCCGCTCGCCTCACCGGTCTGCGGACCGAAGGCGGGCGCGTGACGGCCAGGCTCTCGCTGCCCGCCACCACGGTGCCGATCGGCCGGGCCACGCTGCGGGAGGGCATCGCCCTCGCCCGCTCCGGACGCCTCACCGTCGGTGCCCCGCCGAGCCGTGGAGGAAGACCGCGAGCCGGAAGGTCCCCGGGCCACGACCCCGGTGGCGCAACAACTAACAGCATGCGTATGGTGTCGCCTCGCGTTGTTGAGGCTTCGCTGGCCCCTCAGGAGGAAACCCCGTGACCCACCCGCTTCGAGGTCAGAGTGCCATCGTCGGCGCCGTCGACGCCGTGTCACCCACCGGCTCGCTGGATCGCACTGCGTCGCAGCTGGAGGTGGACATGGTGCGGGCCGCGCTGGACGACGCCGGGCTCTCGATCAGGGACGTCGACTCGGTGATCTCGACCAGCGGCATGATGGCATCACTCGACCTCGCCGAGCGGATGGGCGTGCGGGGCCGCTACACCGACACCACCATGACCGGGGGCTCGAGCTTCGAGGTCCACGTCGAGCACGCCGCCGCGGCGATCAGCGCCGGGTACTGCGAGGTTGCGGTCATCGTCTACGCCGCCACGCCGCGAAGCGGGAAGAACCCCTTCGCAGGGGGTCCGTCGATGGGGGGCGATCTCCCGTTCCTCGAGTGGGACCTGCCGTACGGCTTCGGCCTGCCCGCATCCAGCTACAGCCTCGCCGCCCGCCGCCACATGCACGAGTACGGCACCACCAGCGAGCAGCTGGCCGAGATCGCCGTCGCGTTCCGCGCCTGGGCCGCCAAGAACCCCAACGCCTACCGGCGAGATCCGATCAGCGTCGACGACGTCCTCGCATCGCCGATGGTGGCCGAGCCGCTCCACAAGCTGGACTGCTGCCTCGTCACCGATGGCGCCGGGGCTCTCGTCATGACCAGCGCCGAGCGGGCTCGTGATCTCCGGCGCTCGCCGGTGTACGTCCTCGGCGCGGGGACGGCGCACACCCATGGCATGTCCATCAGCCAGATGCCTGACCTCACGACCTCCGGCGCGGCGGTGTCGGGGCCGAACGCCTTCGCGATGGCCGGCGTCAGGCCCGCCGACGTCGACGTTGTCGAGCTCTACGACAGCTTCACCATCACGGCGCTGATGACCCTCGAAGACCTCGGCTTCTGCGCCAAGGGAGAGGGGGGAGCCTTCGTCGAAGGGGGCCGGCTCGGCCCCGGCGGAGACCTACCGACCAACACCAACGGTGGGGGCTTGTCCTACACCCACCCCGGGATGTACGGCATGTTCGTGCTCGTCGAAGCAGTGCGCCAGCTGCGAGGCGAGGTCGTCGACCGCCAGGTCGCCGGTGCCGAGATCGCGGTGGCCAACGGCTGCGGCGGGGTCCTGTCGTGCACCTCCACCATCGTGCTCGGCACCGAGTCGACCCTCTAGGAGTCCTGATGCCCCGTCTCGAGCCCTCGTCCACGCCGCTCAGCGAGCCGTTCTGGGAGGCGACCCGCTCAAAGCAGCTGCTGGTGCAGCGCTGCGACGAGTGCCAGGCCGTGGTGTGGTATCCACGGGATCGATGCCCCTCCTGCCTCGGCGACCAGCTCCGCTGGATCGAGGCCAGCGGCCGCGGCGAGGTCCACACGTTCAACGTGATGCGCAAGCCTGGCAACCCGATGATGGCCGACCTCACCCCCTACGTCATCGCGCTGGTCGAGCTCGAAGAGGGGCACCGCATGGCGACCAACGTGGTCGGTTGCGAGCCGGAGGAGGTCCACTGCGGGATGGCTGTCGAGGTCGCCTGGGACGTGGAGCTCACGGACGGCCGCCGGCTGCCCGTCTTCCGCCCCGTCGGCTAGCGCCGTCTCGAGTGCTACGGCACGCGGCCGACCGAAGCCCGTCGGGAGCTGCCGGGTGAGCCACCACCGCTCCCGGAGCGCGCGTGTTGACCGCTGCGACACAGGGCACCCATGCTGTCGCCCGTCCGTCCCGCCACCAGGAGGAATCGTGCACCGCCACCGCGCTGACGCAACCGTCGAGACCTCCCGAGCCGAGGTGCCTTGGGCGCACCGGCGGCACGCCGGGCTCGGTCGCACCCTCCCGCTGGCCTCTCGGGGTGGCCCCGTCGCCTCGGAGCACGCGGCGTGACCATCCGCGGCGCTGCGCTCATCGCCGGGGTCTACGAGCACCCCCGGCGCGAGATCCCTGATCGGACGATCCCCCAGATCCATGCGGAGGTGGCCCTCGGCGCCCTCGCCGACGCCGGGCTCGCGCTGGCCGACGTCGACGGGTACTTCTGCGCCGGGGACGCTCCCGGCTTCGGGCCCCTGTCGATGGCCGAGTACCTCGGCCTGCATCTGAGCCATGTCGACTCGACCGAGACCGGTGGTTCGTCCTACCTGGTGCACGTCGCCCATGCGGCGCAGGCGATCGCGGCCGGCAAGTGCCGGGTCGCGCTGATCACCCTGGCCGGCAACCCGCGCTCGGGGGGCTGGGAGCGCGGGGCCGGCTTCTCAAAGGCGCCCGAGGCCGGCTTCGAGACGCCGTGGGGGGCCACGATCTATGCCGGCTACGCGCTGGCTGCCACCCGGCACATGCACGAGTTCGGCACCACCAGCGCTCAGCTGGCCGAGATCAAGGTTGCTGCGTCGGTGCACGCTCAGCACAACCGCCACGCCTTCCTGCGCGATCTGGTCACCGTCGAGCAGGTGCTCGACTCACCGCTGGTGGCCGACCCGCTCCACCGCCTCGACTGCTGCGTCATCACCGACGGTGGCGGTGCGATCGTGGTGGTCGCTCCCGAGGTGGCGCGCGACCTCGATCGCACCTGCGTCAAGGTGCTCGGAGCGGGCGAGGCGCCCAAGCACACCAACAACGGCCGCATCGACCTCACCCACACCGGTGCGCTCTGGTCGGGCCCGCGGGCCTTCGAGGAGGCGGGGGTGACGCCAGCGGACATCGACTACGCCTCGATCTACGACTCCTTCACCATCACGGTCCTCGTGAGCATCGAGGACCTCGGGTTCTGCGAGAAGGGCAAGGGTGGCCAGTTCGTCGCCGAGGGCGGGCTGCAGGCCCCGTATGGTCGCTTGCCGTTCAACACCGACGGGGGCGGCCTGTGCAACAACCACCCGGCGAACCGGGGTGGCATGACCAAGGTCGTCGAGGCGGTCCGCCAGCTGCGCGGCGAGGCCCACCCGGCGGTCCAGGTCGCCGACTGCGAGCTCGCGCTGGCCCACGGCACGGGCGGCTCACTGGCCACGCGCATGGGCTCGGCGACGCTCGTCCTCGGAAGGGAAGACACGTGACCGACCTGCCCGAGATCGCTCCGGCGGTCACCCTCGAGACCCGGCCGTTCTGGGACGCCACCGCAGAAGGCCGGTTGATCCTGCCTCGGTGCAACGCCTGCAGCACCGTCATCTGGTACCCCCGGCTGTTCTGCCCGAGCTGCGCCAGCGACGACGTGTCGTGGGTCGACGCCGCAGGCACCGGGACGGTGTACAGCTTCACGGTGGTCCGCAAGGGGCAAGGGCCCTTCGCGCCGGCCGCGCCGTACGTGCTCGCCTACGTCGAACTCGACGAGGGGCCGAGGGTGATGACCAACATCGTCGGGTGCCGGCCCGACGACGTCACCGTGGGCCAGCGGGTCGTCGTGACCTTCGCCGACACCGGCGAGGCGACCGCGCTGTACCGCTTCCGACCCGCCGACCGGTGACAGGCGGCGGACCTCAGCGAGCGGCGGCGCCGGCGATGGAGTGCTGCAGGGCTCGGGCGGCCACCTCGCCTGCCTCCGCCGGGGTCCGCCCGAAGTCGCCGACGAGGGCTTCGGTCGCGAAGGCAGACAGCAGGATGGCCGCGGTGTCCACGAGCCAGCCGGGCGGATGGCCGCTCGCTCCCGAGGCCCGCCAGGCAGCGTCGGAGAAGCGCCGGACGAACTCGCCTCGTGCGACGCGGCGCAGGGCGGCCACCTCGGCGAGGGGTCCTTCCAACTCGGTGGCCAGCGCCAGCTCGAAGTAGACGCGCCCGTGGCGTGCGTTCATCTCATGAGCCGCGACGAAGGCGTCGTGCAGCCAGTCCGCAAGCGGACGGCCCGCCTCGTAGCGGGGGATGCGGTCGCCGTAGCTGCGCATCGAATCCCGCAACGCCGCGGCGAGTAGCGCGTCGCGCGACTCGAAGTGGCGGAACACGGTCCTGCGGCTGATGCCAGCGGCGTCGGCCACGTCCTCCACCCGAACCGACAGCCCTCGCTCGGCCAGCACCACGCGGGCCGCACGAAGGATCCGCTCACGCGCGGTGCGGCGCTGCTCCTCGAGCATCGCCACGTGCGCGGGCTGCTGGACCACCTCCACCTCCTTCCGAGTCGTCTGCCGAGGCGGAAGTTCCAGGATTGCACCACCGCGGCACGCCGGGCATGATCCACATGTCACTCATGAGTGTCAACCCTCGATGGGAGGTCACACGATGGTGGAGTTGCCGCGGCGTGCTGCGCTGATCGGTGGGTGCTGGGACGACGACGGGGTGCCGTTCGGCTGCGACAACCCGGCCACCGGCACCACCCTCTGCGAGCTGCCGGCCACACCTGTCACCGGGGTCGATCGCGCCGTCGCCGCTGCTCGATCTGCCTTCGAGGGCCCGTGGGGCTCCATGTCGCCCGGCCGTCGCCAGCACACCCTCGCTCGCCTGGCGTCGCTGATCGACGAGCACGCCGAGGAGCTGGCCGCCCTCGAGAGCGCCGAGAACGGCGTGCCGATCGACGTCACGCGGCGCTTCTCGGTCGCGGCGATGGGCAAGAACCTCAGCTACTACGCCTCGTGGATCGACAAGATGGGCGGCCACGTCATCCCGTTGACCTCCACTGGCGCGTTCGATTACGTGATCCCCGAGCCCTACGGCGTGGTCGCGATCCTGACGGCATACAACACCCCCTCGCTGTTCCTCGGTTCGAAGGTGGGTCCGGCGCTGGCCGCCGGCAACACGGTGGTGGTCAAGCCCTCCCCGCTTGCGTCGCTCCCTGCGCTGCGCTTCGCCGAGCTGTGCCAGGAGGCCGGGCTCCCCGACGGGACGGTCAACGTGGTCCTCGGGGGGGTCGAGCAGGGCCAGGCGCTCGTCGGGCACCGCGAGGTCGACCGCGTGAGCTTCACCGGCTCGCGTGATGCCGGCGTTGCGATCTCCCGGCTCGCCGCCGAGCACCTGGTGCCTGTCGCCCTCGAGCTGGGCGGCAAGTCCCCCAACGCCGTGTTCGCCGACGCCGACATGACCCGCATCGGCCTGGGGGCGGCGCTGGCCGCCTTCGCCCTCACCGGTCAGGCCTGCGTCGCCGGGAGCCGGCTGTTCGTGGAGGAGCCGGTCCTCGACGACGTCGTCTCCGCTGTCTCCGACGTGGCGCGGTCGCTGCCGGTGGGCGACCCGGCCCGGTCGGGGACCGTGTTGGGGCCACTGATCACCGACGCGCACCGCACGCGGGTCGAAGGGATGCTGGAGCGGGCCACCTCCGGCGGGGCCGAGGTTGTGTGCGGTGGAGACCGCCCCGGCGGCGCCGACCTTTCCTCCGGCTGGTACCTGAACCCCACCGTCGTGGTCAACGGCGGCGACGAAACGGAGCTGGTGCGCGAAGAGGTGTTCGGTCCCGTGGTGGCCGTGCTGCCCTTCCGCGACGAAGACGAGCTCGTCAGGCGAGCGAACGACACCGCCTACGGCCTCGCCGCCGGGGTCTGGACCCGCGACATCGGCCGGGCACACCGGGTCGCTCGGCGCATCCGTGCCGGCACCGTCTGGGTAAACAGCTACGGCGTCGTGCCGCACAGCGCGCCCTTCGGGGGCTTCAAGCAGAGCGGACACGGGCGCGAGGGCGGCCCATGGGGCTTCGAGCTCTACACCCAGCCCAAGAACGTGTACGTGGACCTCGCCTGACACCGTCACTGCCGGCCTGGACATGCTACATGGGTCGACCTATGTAGCATGGATGCAGGCGCGTGTCCGTCGACCAGGAGTCGGTTCGGGCATGCAGCCTGGACCGGCAGGCCAGGTGCGCAGCCCGCGGCGCGGGTACCCGTACGCTGGTAGCAGGGCGAGCCGACCGCGGGGTCAGCCCAGAGCTCCGAACGAGCCCATCCCGAAGCCTGCTAGCAGGCCCCCGTCGATCACGAACTCACTTCCCGTGCAGTAGGCGCTGCGCTCCGAGGCGAGGAACAGGGCCAGCTCGGCCACGTCGTCAACGGTGCCGATCCGCTGGAGAGGGACCTTCGTGAAGACCGACGAGAGGTCGATGGCGGGCATGCCCTCGGGGTGGAGCATCGGCGTGTCCACCCCACCGGGATGGATCGAGTTGACCCGGATTCCCGCCGAACCCAGCTCGAGCGCGGCGGTCTTGGTCATCCCGCGTACCGCGAACTTGCTGGCTACATAGGCGCTGACGCCGACCATCCCCGTCATGCCGTCGACCGAGGAGGTGTTGACGATCGACCCCCCGCCGGTGCGGGCCATGAGCGGCACCACGGTCTTCATGCCCAAGAACACCCCGACCTGGTTGACGCCGATGACCGCCATGTAGTCCTCCAGGGGGGTCATCACCAGCGGCGCGAACCGGGCGATCCCGGCGTTGTTGACCAGGACGTCGACCCTGCCCCACCGGCCCTCGACGTCGGCCATCGCCTCCTGCCACTGGGATTCCTGGGTGACGTCCATGTGTCGGTATGCGGCGGCCTCACCGATGCTGGCCGCCACCTCGGTTCCCTCATCGTCGAGGACATCGCCGAGGAGCACTTTTGCGCCCTCGACCGCGAACAGGCGGGCCTGCGCCTCGCCCTGGCCTCGCGCCGCCCCGGTGACGATCGCCACCTTACCGTCCAACGCCCCCATCCTGGTCCCCTTCGATCTGCTCGTGGCGCCCGACCGGGCGCGCCCTTCGGTCTCGTGCTGGCACAATACGACAACTGACCTACACTGTAGTATCACCCGTGGGCGAGGCGCCCGCGCATAGGAGGACCAGCGACCGGTGTTCGGCCTGGGTGGGAAGCGCCAGGGCCACCCGCCGGCTGTTCCTGTCGGTGATCGGGTCCGAGCTCGAGGGCCACCCGCGGCGGGCCAGCATCCTCGCGGACTTCCACGATCTCGAACCTCCGACCCTGTGATCAGCGATCCCGCCCCCGTCAAGGCCGGCTCGGCCCCGTCGCACTGAGCCTTCCGACGAGCGCTCGCCGGTCTTCTCAGGCCGGCGGCTTGGGATCAGTGGTCGATGGTGTAAGGCCGGTGGCTGCCCGTCAGGGCGGCCACGAGGCGACGCCGGGTGCTGGCCAGTGCGGGGCGAGGTACCCCGCCTCGGCGAGCTGTCGGCGCTCGGCGAGGGGTTGGCCACCGACATCGCGCCCGGCGCGGCGCATCCCCAGCGCAACTCTCCTCGAACCAGCGACGCTCCTCGGCCCGCAGCCCGGGGTCGCCGTCGGTGAGGTTGTCGCTCATCGTCCGTCCGATGTCGTGCCGGCCGGTCCGGCGAGCGTCAGGCGGTGAGGGCCTTGATCTTCTCCTGGAAGGCCTGCTGCTCGGCCGACGGCGTCCCCGCGGCCTGCATCGCCATCTTGCTCATGTCGCCTTCCACCTTGATCTGACCGGACATGAACGCCTGCATCCCCGCCTGGGGGTTCCCCTCGATGAAGAGGGATTTGGCGACGTCGTAGGGGACGGTCAGCTTCGTGGGGGCGCCCTCGGCGTGCCCACGCTCGAACTGGCCGCTGCTGAGATGCACGTCGCGATCGCCGTCGGGTCCGCCCGTGACGGTGATGTTGAGGATCAGGTCCTTCATCATGGCAGGCGGCTCGGGAGCCTCGTCGCGAAGCGCCTCCACGGCGTCCATCCACGGATCAGAGAGGAAGTTGTGCGCCACGAGGGGCCCCTTTTCATCGATCCCGGTGCGGGACCGGGGTTCGGTGCGGCAGTCTGATGAGACGGAAGGTCTTGTCAAGACGCGACGTGAACCGTCTTGTGGGCGTCGCCGGTTACACGCGCCGAGCCGTTCGCACGGGTGTAGCTTCAACACCATGACATGGTCGTCTCATCGTCTCAGAGTCGGTCGTGCGCGGTGACCGTGTCGGATCGCGCGCCCACGCCGGGCTTGCCGGTGTCGCTCCTGTGGGCCGCGCTGCCGCCGCCGCCGCCGGCGCCGCTCGATGTCTACCTCGACACCGCGGCGCGGTGCTTCGCGCGCCACGGGGTCAGCAGAACCTCCTTGCCAGACATCGCGAGGGAGCTGGGCGTCAGCCGCACCACCGTGTACCGCCGGGCCGGGAGCATCGAGCGACTGGCCAGCCTGCTCCTCGCCCGGGAGCTCCACGCGCTCCTCGCTGGCCTCCCTACCATCCTCGAGGGGGCGGAAGGTCCACGCGCCCTGACCTGCCTGCTCACCGGTGTGGTCCAGTTCGCCCAGCAGCACCCGGTGGTGACCAAGGTGCTGGCCGACGAACCGGAGCTCATCGGCGCATTCCTCCTGCGCCAGCTGCCCGCGGTGGTCGAGCAGGTGCAACTGGCCGCCGAGCCCCTCCTCAGGGTGGGCATGGAGCGCGGGCTCGTCCGCTGCTGCGAGCCGGGTCCCCTGGCGGAGTTGCTCGTCCGTTTGGTGGTCACCTGCATCATCGTGCCCCCGTCGTCGGACATCGGTGAGGTCATGGATCAGATCCTCGTCCCACTGCTGGAGCCCTGAGCGCCGTGCGGCAGCATGCCGGGGTGCTTCCCCCGCCTCTCGGGTCCTCGCCGGTCGACCGGTCCGGCTCCATCGACCTCCGTCGGCTCTCTCCGCTGGACGCGGCCCGGCTGGTCGAGATAGCGGTGGTGCTGGCCCGTCACGGGGTCGTCGCCGTGGCTCGGCGCGGCCCGCTCTTGGTCATCCGTCCACGCCAGCTGGCCCCGCGGACCACGGCGGTCGCCCTGCGGCGGGCCTTTGTCGACCTGGGCCCGACCTTCGTGAAGCTCGGCCAGCTGATCGCGTCGAGCCCGGGATTGTTCCCGGTCGTGCTCTCCGACGAGCTGCGTCGGCTGCTCGACAACGTCCCCCCCGAGCCGGTGGGTCGGATCCGCGCGGTGATCGAGCACGACTTCGGCGTGCCCGTGGACGCCCTGTTCGCGCACTTCGACGACGAACCGGTGGCGGCGGCGTCTGTGGCGCAGGTCCACCGGGCGGTCCTCACCGACGGGACCGAGGTCGCGGTCAAGGTGCGACGCCCGCGGCTCCGACGCACCGTCGAGCGCGATCTGCGCCTGCTGAAGCTGCTGGCTGGCATCCTCGGTCGTCTCGGCCCGCTCGGCGCAGTGATCAACCCGGGTGCCATCGTGGAGGACTTCGCGTCCACGCTGCGCAGCGAGCTCGACTTCCGTAACGAGGCGGGCGCGCTGGTGCGCTTCGAGCGCAACCTGCGCTCCACCCCGACCAACGACCGCGTGGTCGTGCCCCGGCCGATCGCCGGTCTCGTCTCCCGCCGGGTGCTCGTGATGACCTTCCTGCGCGGTACGCCCATCGACGAGATCGATACCCTGCGCGAGCAAGGGCACGATCTCGAGGAGGTGTTGCGCTGCTTTGTGCGGGCCTGGATGGAGGGCGCGCTGGTCCATGGCGAGTTCCACGGGGACGTCCACGCGGGGAACCTGTTCGTCACCGGCAGCGGCGAGGTGGCGATTCTGGACTTCGGGATCATGGGCCAGCTCGACGAGCGCATCCGCCGAGTGCTGCGTGCCACCCTGCCCGCCCTCCTCGTCGAGCGCGACTTCGACCGCGCGGTCGCGGCGATCTTCGAGCTGGGCATCGCGGCCCGGACGCCGGACCTCGGCGCCGCAGCCCGCGACGTGGAAGCTCTGGTGGCGCCGATGCTCGAGCGCAACCTGGCCGACATCAGCTACGGCGAGGTGCTCGGTCAGGTGCTTCGGATCGCGACGCGCTATCAGGTGCGACTGCCCCGTGAGTTCGTGCTGGTCGTCAAGCAGCTCGCGTACTTCGAGCGCTACAGCAAGCTGCTGGCTCCCGACTACCCCCTTCTGGCTGACCCCAGCATCCTCATCCACCTGCTCGACAGCGGTGACCAAGGCCACAGCGGCTGAAGGCGCCCGCCTGGGTGCGACGTAGGACATGTATCGCCTCCGTCTTACCGCTCCCGCGACTCCCGACGGGCAAGCTCTACAAGGGCAAGCACCGCGAGCGGTACTGGATGGGTCACGACACCCACAACGTCTGATCACCCGGCACCGCGCCCCAGGGGAGACGGCGCGGACGCAGTCAGTCGAGCTCGGCGGCGATGGCCGGCAGCAGCTGGACCAGGGGGGCGAGCACCACGAGGAGGTCCGACTCCGGCGCCACCTGGCGGACGAAGGCGTTGAGGGCGAACAGGTTGCGCACGAAGAGGGTGATCTCGGTCGGTGGGCGCAGGCGGTGGCGGAGCAGGAGCTGCACGCCCTCGCGCAGCCCGGCCATCATCGCCTCCTCGCCGCCGACCATCAGCTGCATCGGTTGGAGCGCCTCGCTGGCCTCCAGGTCGCGGGCGAGGGCAGCGACGTCGACGTCGGGGGGAACCGCGTCGGTGATGCGCATGGCCTCGATCTGGCCCTCGACATCACCGGTGACGATCGAGGTCAGGTACTTGAGCGCCCCGCGGCGTAAGGAGAGGTCGAAGCACCCAAGGGCACCGAAGCCGATGACCCCGAGACAGCCGTCGTCACAGATCACCAGGTTCTCAGCTCGGAGGTCGGCGTGGAAGACCCCGGTGGCCAGCGCCGACTCGACGCTGAGACCGAGGAACCCGCGCAGCACCCGCTCGACGTCGAAGGACCCCGATCCCGCCTCGAGAGAGACGCCCCCGATGTCTTCGAGCACCACGGCCCGAGCATCGGCCAGCCCGGGAATGGGGTGGGGGATGCGAACCGAGTCGAGCCCGAGGGCCTCGGCGCTGAGCGCGAGCTCGACGGCGTTCAGCGCCTCGTTCCTGAGGTCGCCCTCCTCGAGCGTCTGCCGGGCGGCCAACTCCACGAAGCCCAGCGGGTGAGGGTCGCGGAGCGCGGGCACGAGCCGCTCGAGGGAGCCGACCACCGAGGCGGTGATGCGGGCGTCGGCGTGGAGGTCGCGGTCGACGTGGGGACGGCGGACACGCACGAGCACCGGCCGGCCGTCGCTCGCCAGCTTGGCCCGGTGCACCTGGCCGAGCGGCGTGGCTGCCGTCGGCTCCGCCTCGATGGCCTGGACCGCCTCCCCCAAGGCCCTCGTCACGATGGCCTCGACGGTGATCCTCGACATCGGCGGCACCCTCACGGGACGGGCCTTGACCGCCCCGACCAGGACCCCGGGGAGGAGGCCTTCGCTCGTCTCGATGATCCGGGCCGTCTCGGCCGCCGCGGGACCCATGCTCGCCAGGTGGTCGCGCACGAGGCCGGCGACGGTCGCCTTGGCGTAGGCGGCCGGGTTGCCCAGCACCCGGCCGCCGAGGAGGTCGAGCGGGAGGCGACCGTACTGCCAGCGCCAGCGGGCGGTGGTCATCGCCCGGAGGTGGCGGGCTGCCCGGAACGGGTCGACCGGTCCGGGTCGGGCGAGGTGGGCGGCGTGGTCGACCAGCGTCTGGCGTTCGATGCGCAGGTCGCGGTCGAGATCGGCGATGGCGGCCCCGAGGCCGGGCTCCGCCCGGGCCCACGGCGAGGATGCCAGCCGAACGCCCAACTCCTCGCCGGTCACGGCATGACCCGCGGGCGTCCGGTGCGGTCGCCCATGTGTGTCCAGTCGTCGTTGGGCCGGGTGAGGCCCGACCCCATCGTCAAGCAGGTACCGGGCCGAGCGCGTCGAACTCGGCGATGAGCTGCTCCCCGTCCTCGCGCTCGAGCAGCTCGGTGCGGATCTGGGCGTAGCGGTAGGCGAGGATGCGATCGAAGCGGTCGCCGGTCTGGTTGTCGACGGCGCTGCGGCACGCCGCCGCAACGAGCTCGGCCCCTGGGAGGGTGCTGCCGTCGGTCTTCCTGACCGTCAGGGTCGACAGCTCGGCGAGGGCCGTCTGCAGATAGTCGACGTGGATCTCCTCGTCAACGCGGATGTGGTCGATCGTGGAGATGGCGAAGTCCGGATCCACCGAGCACGCTGAGTCGCTCAGGACGCGCGCCGCCCACTCGAACGTCCGGAAGGCCATGAGCTCGATGACGAGGATCGTGGCCATGCCCCGGATCGTCAGCTCGAAGAACGGATCGACACCGTCGAGCAGCGGTTCCATCATCGAGCCGACGGAGATGGCCTCCGGGGCGGCCTGCGCTGGGCCCTCGTACCCGGGCGGCGGCGCGATCGGCAGGTTGGTGAAGTACTCCGGCAAGATCTCGGGCCGGTCCAGCGCCGCGTCCCGGATCGCGAACCACATCTGGTCGTGGCCGCACTCCTCGCCGCGTCCCGACTCGTCGTTGCCGTGCGCCTCCAGGAGCCCCGCGTGGAGGTGGGCCAGGCAGGTGCCGTCGATCGGCTCGACGAGGTGGTCGCGGAAGTCGATGGGCGGCATGAGCTTGATGCCGTCGTTGCCGAACCCCTCCACCAGCCCGATGAGCGTGAGGATGCGAGCCATCGCGCCGCGCGCCCCGTTCCGGAGCAGGACCTTGGCCTGCTCCTCGCTGGGGAAGAAGTCATCGGGGATCACCTCAGGGCCGAGGACGTCGGTGAGATGGCCGGCCGCGGCGAGCTGCTCCCGCCAGCCCCTGATGGCGGCCAGGCGATGCGCAGATCGAGGTGGAAGGTACTGTCCCGCAGCATCCAGGCCGCCGTGGAGCAGGCGGCCGTCGTGACGTAGGCGCTGGGCGAAGGGGGGGTCGGCAAGCAGCTGATCCCGCGTGTAGGTGAGGGACATGATCTGGCTCCTCGGCTCGGGTCACCCGGATGGGAAGGCCCTCCATGAGACACCGTTGCATGACTGTCTTTCAGTCGTCAACCCGTCCGCGACCGGGGGCCTCCGACGAAGGGCGCAGGTCCAGGTGCACCTCGCCCTCGAGAACCATCCGAGCCATGAATTTCGCGAGTCGAGCCGTGGGCCCGGATCCCGTCGATGCATCCAGCCACCAGTCGCGACCGATACGCGGCCCGCTCGGCATCGCTCCGAGGCGGCCGACCCACCCGGCGGCGCCTGTCCGCACGTGACCTGCGAACAACGCCCCCCTGCTCGTCGACGAGCGCGCAACACACTACCGAAGCGCGCGTTGTCGTCGCGCTCCTCGATGAAACAGTGGACCGGTACCGTCTCGTTGTTATACTACCGTCGATAGACAATCCAGGTCCCCGACCCCGGAGGTCCCGTGTCGAGCACCGAAGGATGCGAGCGATGACCGCTGTCATGACCAAGACCGTCCACCCCGTGGCGCCCCGCAAGACCGACTTCGACCTCGGATCGGCGCCGGTGCACTGGCTCGACGGCGACCCGCAGAGCACCCACACGCTCAACGTGGGCAACCTGCTGTTCCCCACCGGCGAGCGGTTCTTCAACGACTCGCTCCGCAACGCCTTGCCCTATGTCACCGACGAGGAGGTCCGTCGGCAGATCCGGGGCTTCCTCGGCCAAGAGGTCACCCACGCCAACGAGCACGAGCGCTGCGTGGAGCGCATGCACGAGCACGGGATCGACTTCTCACGACCGCTGAAGCGCTTCGAGGCGCTGAGGCGCCGGCTGAACGCGCGTGTCGACTCGCTGCCCGAGCCGTTGCGACGTCAAGCGGTGCTCCTGATGCTGGCGGCCACGGCGGCCGCCGAGCACCTCACGGCATCGCTCGCCGGCTACGTCCTGGAGGACAACAGCTGGTCGGACATCGACGTCGACCCCGAGATGCGGCACCTGTTTCTGTGGCATGCCGCCGAGGAGGTCGAGCATCGGCACGTGGCCTACGACGTGTACCACCACGTCGGGGGCGGGTACCTCCGCCGGGTGGCCACGATGCTCCCGATCGGCCTGCTCATCCTCGTGGCCTGGCCGCTGCTGACGACGGAGATCATGCGCCGGGATCCCCATGCCAAGGGCATCTGGAGCTGGCGGAAGCACCTGACACGGGCGCGGCGGGGCGACGTGTTCTCGCTCCCACGAGCGGTGTGGGACATCCGTCTGTACCTCAAGACGGACCACCACCCCGCGGACCTGCCGGGCTCGTTGGACCTGGCCCTGGAGTACCTCGAGTCTGCGCCGTCGGTGGTCGGCTACCGAGGGCGTCGGAGCTAGCCCTGCGCCGGGCGGCGATCCCGACGGGGTCGTTGACCCGGCGCTGGAGGCGGGTCAGGACGTCCGGCGCTGGCGCCCGCGACCCTGACCCGGTCCCGCAGCGTGACCTCGTCGCCGAAGAGCGGGTCGCGCCACATGGCGGTGAGCTCGGCGTTGTCGTGGTCGTCAGGATGGAAGTCGTGCCGGTTGTAGTCCGATCGTCATGGTGCGGTTGAACGCTCGATGGGTGCCGCGGCCCGGCGGCCCTCAGCAGCTCGGCGTAGCCGCAAGCAGCTCAGCGTTCTGGAACGCCGTGGCGGCCCCGTGGCTTCGGATGTGTATCGTTGTGACAACTACGTCCCGATGTGCAATGCGCGGTCCGTGCGTCGCCGGGCCGCGAACGAGAGAGACGACCGGAGGCCGAACATGACCGATCAGACGACCGCGCCGGCGCCACCGTCGATCACCATCGACAAGGAGGCGCTCAAGGCCAGGTACCGCGAGGAGCGCGACAAGCGCCTGCGGCCGGACGGGAACGACCAGTACGAGCGGCTCACCGGCCGCTTCGCGCACTACGCCGTGGATCCACACACCCCCTTCGTGGAACGCGCGCCCAAGACCGATCACGTCACCTTCGCCTTCATCGGCGCCGGGTTCGCCGGCCTGGTCACGGCGGCGCGCCTCGTGGAGGCCGGCGTGACCGACGTCCGGCTCATCGACAAAGCCGGCGACGTGGGCGGCACCTGGTACTGGAACCGCTACCCGGGGGCCCAGTGCGACACCGCCTCGTTCGTGTACATGCCGCTGCTGGAAGAGACCGGGCACATGCCCACGGAGAAGTACGCCCACGGTCCCGAGATCCTCGAGCACTGCCAGCGGATCGCCAACCAGTACGGCCTGTACGACCAGGCCCTCTTCCACACCGAGGTCACCGACCTGACCTGGGACGACGCTCGGTCCCGCTGGGTGATCCGCACCAACCGTGGCGACGAGTTCACCGCCCAGTTCCTCGGGATGGGCACCGGGCCCCTGCACGTGGCCAAGCTCCCCGGCCTGCCCGGCATCGAGGACTTCGCCGGGCACTCCTTCCACACCAGCAGGTGGGACTACGGCTACACGGGTGGGGACCACGAGGGTGCGCCGATGACGAATCTCTCCGACAAGCGCGTCGGCATCATCGGTACGGGCGCCACCGCCGTGCAGTGCATCCCCCAGCTGGCCAAGGACTGCCAGGAGCTCTACGTCTTCCAGCGCACCCCCTCGTCGGTCGACGTGCGGGCCAACCAGCCGACCGACCCCGAGTGGTTCGCGACCATCAACGAGCCGGGCTGGCAGCAGCGCTGGCTGGAGAACTTCACCCTCAACCAGACGGGTGGGCTGGCCGCCGAGGACCTGGTGATGGACGGGTGGACCGACCTGGCCCGCCGAGTCGTCACCAAGGTCATGAGCCTCCCGGCCGATCAGTTCACCCCCGATGGGCTCATGACGGCCTTCGAGGACTCCGACTTCGAGAAAATGACCGAGATCCGAGCCCGCGTCGACTCGATCGTGGAGGACCCGGACACGGCGCAGAAGCTGAAGGCCTGGTATCGCCAGCTCTGCAAGCGGCCGTGCTTCCACGACGAGTACCTGCAGGCCTACAACGAGCCGGGGGTCACCCTCGTCGACACCGACGGGAAGGGCGTGGAGCGCATCACCGACAAGGGGGTCGTGGTCGACGGCAGGGAGTACGAGCTGGACTGCATCGTCTTCGCCTCGGGGTTCGAGGTGGGCACGTCGTTCACCGATCGTGCCGGCTACGACGCCACGGGGCGCGGCGGTCTGAAGCTGTCGGAGTACTGGGCCGATGGCATGAGGAGCAGGCACGGCATCCACGTGCACGGCTTCCCCAACCTCTTCATCGTGCAGCTCACCCATGCCGCCAACCTCATCTCGAACGTTCCTCACAACTTCACCGAGGCCGGGCGAGCCATCGCCGCCGCCGTCAACCACGCCCTGAAGGGCGGCTACGACGAGGTCGAGGTCACCGAGGCCGGCGAGGACCAGTGGATGGAGCTGCTCCATGGCGGATCAGGCCTCGGGCTCGCCGGGGTCATCGGATCCTCGGACTGCACCCCCGGGTACTACAACAACGAGGGCCAGCCCGGCGGTCTCGGACACGAGCTGCTCCTCGCCTATCCCGCCGGGCCCGTCGCCTACTTCGAGTACCTCAAGGCGTGGTGCGCCACGGGAGACTTCGAGGGCCTCGCGTTCCGTTGACTGCACCCGGCGCGACACGGCACCGAACCGATGGGTAGCGTCGAGCGCATCGTCGGCGTACCGGGAGGGACGATGTCCAACCTCGAGTCGAAGGTCGTGATCGTCACCGGCGCCAGCCGCGGGATCGGCGGGGCCATCGCCCGTCGCTGCGCCGGGGGGTGGATGGCGGCGGGCGAGGAGATGGTGAGGATCCACCCGGACCCGCGCTCGCGCATGCCCGGCAGGACGCGCTGGGCCAGGTCGAACGGGGCGCGGACCTGTACGTCGAGCCCGCGCTCGACGGTCGTCGCGAGGCGCTCCCAGGGCCCGCCGTTTTCCATCGCCGCATTCGGCGGCACGGTGTACGGGATGTGCAAGGCCGCCCTGGAGCGATTCACCACGGGGCTGGCCGCCGAGGTCTTCCCCGACGGGATCGCCGTGAACGCGCTGTCGCCTTCGGGGCTGGTCCCCACGCCGGGCGTGGTCCACCACCACCTCGACAAGCTCATCCCGGAGGACCGCCATGAGCCGGTGGAGTACATGGCCGAAGCCGCCCACGCGCTCTGCACGGGTGATCCAGCCACGCTCACGGGTCGGATCGCCTTCTCGCAGCCGCTGATCGAGGAGCTGGGGCTCGAGGTGCGGGCTCTGAGCTGACGAGAGGGAAACGATGACGACGTCGCGATGGCCGAGGCCCTGGTCCTCGAGGAGCCGCGCACGCTCGTGCACCGCGAGCTCGCGCTGCCCGAGATCGGCGACGACGGGCTCCTGCGCGTGGAGGCCTGCCTGCTCTGCGGAACCGACCACGAGCTCTACACCGATGCCATCGCACCCGGTTTCGGCTTCGTGCCGGGCCACGAGGCCTCCCGTCCGTGGCGTCCTGGTGCCGTGAGGGCCGGCGAGTTCCTCCACGGAGAACCCACCGGGGATGGCGAGTGGAGCTTCGCCATCGGTCGAGAGCGCCACGGCGCGTTCGGCGGAGCCTTCGGTGGCCTCGTGGCCGCCTGCTGCGTCCACGCCGCCCGCTCGCTCGCCCCTGGTCGCCGCCCGGAGGCGCTCGATGCCCGGTTCCTGCGCGGGCTGCCCGCCGGCGACGCCCGCGTCGCGTGCACCAGCATCCACGAGGGCAAGAGCCTGAGCTGCGTGAGCGTCGACGTGATCGACCAGCGTGGCCGCTTGGCGACCCGCGCCACCGTGTCGCTGGTGTCCTCGGACGTGCTCGACCCCCTCGACCACGACGGCGCGAGCGGGGACCCACCCGCGATCACCCCCTATGGCGACGGCGTGGCGTGGCGGAACCCGCCTGGGGTCGAGGTGCCGATCATCACCACCTTCTCGCCCCGGGCGACGGCACGCGGCGGGCGGGGCATCGGCACGTCGATACCGGTCCCCTGGAACGAGCCGGGCAACGACGCCGAAGCCGCCTGCCTTGCCGCTGACTTCTGCGTGGGTCCGCCGGTGGCCGGCGCCTTTCCGGACACGTGGATCCCGCACCCCAACCCCGATCTGTCGGTTCGCTTCACCGGTGCTCCCGTGGCCGACGTGGTGACCGGCATCGGCCGCCTCGAGGGCATCGACGCCGGGCTGGCCAGCGTCCGTGTGGAGGTCTGGTCGGTCGGTCGGCTGGTGGCCATCGGTGTCTCGTCGTCGCTGCTGCTGAGGACCTGACCGACCAGACCTGACCGACCGGCCAGACCGCGCCAGGGCGCCTCGACGGAGGTCATCTCCTGTTCCCGCGTTGCGACAGCGGCGCTTCATTGTCTTGACAAGCAGCCGCCACCCGACGATAGTGCGCAGCGATGATGCCTCCTGGGGACCTGGCCATCGGCGCGTTCAGCGAGCACCCGCCGTGGGAGATCCGCCCCGATGCGCTGGCGTGGCGGCATGATCTCGGCGCCCTGCGCGATGCCGCCCGGGCGGAGGTCCCCGTGCTCATGCGACGGCGCCTGGTGCCCCCGCTGGGGCGCTTCGTCGTCACGGGCGTCCGCCTGTCCCGTGCGCTGATGACCTGGTGGCTCCTCGATCGGCGCAAGGGTGCCGAGATCTCCGGCGCCGGGCTCTCCCGCCGCCTCCGCGAAGCCTTCGAGGCGCTCGGTCCCACCTACATCAAGCTCGGCCAGATCATCTCCTCGGGCCAGGGGCTATTCCCTGAGTACCTGGTGGAGGAGTTCAAGCGGTGCCGCGACCGCGTGCCCGCCGAGTCCTTCAGCACGGTCCGAACGGTCGTGGAGGCCGATCTGGGCCAACCGATCGAGGCCGTCTTCAGCACCTTCGAGCCCACGCCGGTCGCCGCGGCATCCATCGCCCAGGTGCACCGGGCCACGCTGCACACGGGTGAGGAGGTGGTGGTCAAGGTCCAGCGCCCGCAGGTGCAGCAGCTCGTGCGACGCGACATCAAGGCGATGTCGTGGATCGCACCGCACCTGATCGGCCGGATCCCCGTCACCGCGCTGGCCAACCCGCCCGCGCTCGTCGAGGTGTTCGCTGAGACCATCCTCGAGGAGCTCGACTTCCGCCTCGAGGCGGAGAACATGCTCGACATCGCGCACGTCCTGTCCGAGGCGGGCCAGCGAATCATCGTGGTGCCGCGCCCCCACCCTGAGCTGGTCACCGCCAGGGTGCTGGTGATGGAGCGGCTCGACGGCTACGCGTTCGACGACGTCGACGGCGTCCGTGACGCAGGGATCGACGCCACGGCCATGTTGCGGGCCACCCTGATCGCGTTCCTCGAGGGTGCGCTGTTCAACGGCGTGTTCCACGGTGACCTCCACGGGGGGAACCTTTTCATCCAAGGTGACGGCCGGATCGCACTGCTCGACTACGGCATGACCGGCCGGCTCGACGACACCAACCGACTTGGGTTCGTGCGCCTCCTCGTGGCCGGCGGGGTCAACGACGTCTCCGGCCAGCTGGCAGCCCTGCGCGACCTCGGTGCGCTGCCGCCCGACACCGATCTGGACGCGGTGATCGCCGACCTTGGGCTCGATAAGCCGTTGGCCGACCCGACCGCCATGTCGGCCGAAGAGCTCATGGGTGAGCTGCAGCACCTCATGAAGGCGCTTCTTGGCTATGGCGCCCGCCTTCCCAAGCCCTTGATGCTGTTCGTGAAGAACATGCTGTTCCTCGACGGGGCCATCGCGCTGCACGCCCCCCAGATGGACCTGTTCGCCGAGATCATGGAGATCTCGACCTACTTCACCGAGACCCACGGGGAGCGCCTGGCCCGCGAGGCCGGCATCGACGCCAGCGACCTGGTCGTCGACCTCGACAGCATCAAGCGCTCGCTGGGCCTCCCCGAGGACGATCTCAGCTACGCCGACCTGCAGGCTCGCCGGGAGCTCATCCGCAAGCGCCTCCGCACCGCCAACTCGTGACCCACCAGGAGTCGCCATGGGCACCGTGACCGAGACCACCACAGGACGCCTCCAGGGCGCCATCGTCGAGGAGGGCATCCGAGCCTTCCGCGGGGTTCCCTTCGCCCGTCCGCCGGTCGGCCCCCTGCGGTTCGCCCCGCCCCAGCCCGCCGAGCCGTGGAGGGGGATCCGATCGGCTGAGACCTGCGGGCCCGTCAGCCACCAAGGCACGATCGGCCTCGGGTTCATGGGCGCCGGCCAGCAGACCCAGAGCGAGGACTGCCTCTACCTCAACGTCTGGACCCCGGACCTCGGTGGTCGCCGACCCGTGATGGTGTGGGTGCACGGCGGCGCCTTCCTGCTGGGCGCTGGCTCCGAGCCGCTCTACGACGGAAGCCGCCTGGCCTCCCGCGGCGACGTCGTCGTGGTCACCATCAACTACCGGTTGGGCGCGCTCGGCTACCTCGCCCACCCCTCGCTGCGGGACGACGCCACGGGTGCATGCGGGAACTGGGGCCTGCTCGACCAGATCGCTGCGATCGAGTGGGTGCGCGACAACGCCGAGGCCTTCGGCGGCGACCCCGACCAGATCACCGTGTTCGGCGAGTCGGCGGGTTCGATGAGCGTCACGACGATGATGGCGGCCCCTAGCGCCCGCGGGCTGTTCCAGCGCGCCATCGCGCAGAGCGGCGCTCCCCTGGTGGCCACCGCGCAAGAAGCAGCGGCCACCGCCGAGCGCGTGATCGACGCCCTCGGCGTGACGCCCGCCGAGCTGCGCGAGGTCCCCGCCGAGCGGTTCGTCGAGGTGCAGCAGCAGATCATGATGGCCGGCCAGCAGGCCGGCGGCGGCTTGTCGGGCGAGGCCATGGCCTTCCGGCCCAACGTCGACGGCGCCGTCCTGCCGCGCGACCCGCAGGAGGCAGTGGCCGACGGTGAGGCGGCCGGCATCGAGCTGCTGATCGGCACAAACCGCGACGAGATGAAGCTCTTCTCCCTGCTCGACCAGGGGGACCTCGACGAGGCGGGCCTCCTGGCCCGCCTGGGGGCCCAGCTCGACGGCGATGCGCCCCAGCGGGTCATCGAGGCCTACCGTGCCGCGAGGAGCGACCGCGGCGAAGAGGTCGAGCCCAAGGAGCTGTGGAGCGCCATGGAGACCGACCGCTTCTTCCGAGGTCCCTCCATGCGGCTGGCGGCGGACCACGCGGCCACAGGGTCCCCCACGTTCGCCTACCTCTTCTGCTGGCCGTCACCGATGGCCATGCTGGGCGCGGCCCACGCCATCGAGCTGCCGTTCGTGTTCGGTACCCTCGACGCCCCGATGATCGAGCTCTTCGCCGGCAGCGGGCCGGAGGCCGAGCACCTCTGCGCGATCGTGCAAGGGGCGTGGAGCGCCTTCGCCCGCACCGGTGACCCCTCGACGCCCGAGCTCGGCACCTGGCCCCGCTTCGACGGCGGCAGACGAGCGACAATGGTGCTCGGTCCGACCTGCGACGCCCAGGACGCCCCCCGAGCGCCTGAGCTCGCGTGCTGGGACGTGGGGGGCGGGCTCGTCGGAGCCGACCCACCCTCGGGCTCACGGGCGACGGGGAGGCTGACGTGAAGGTCGACCTGTTCGACCCTGGCTTCCTCATCGACCCGTACCCCACCTACGCCTGGCTGCGGGACAACAGCCCCGTGCACCACCTCGGTGGCGACTTCTGGGCTCTGAGCCGCCACGACGACATCGTCCGGGTGCTGCGCAACCCCACGGTGTTCTCCTCGGAGCTCGGCTACGGCGGCATGATGGGCGGTGGCACCGACACGATGATGCGCGGCGGCGACCCCGCACGGCGCCGAGCCCTCACGGATTCCGGGATGGGCGTGATGATGCAGGGCTTCGCCGGCCTGCGCGTGCTCATCGCCGCCGACCCGCCCGACCACACCCGGCTGCGCCGGCTGGTGAGCAGACCCTTCTCACCCAAGAGCATCTGGGCGCTCGAGCCGCGCTTGCGCGAGATCTGCGACACCCTGGTCGACGAGCTGCTCGCGGCGCGCGTGGACGGCGTGACCGACCTGTGGCAGCACATCAGCTACCCGCTGCCCACCATGGTGATCGCCGAGATGCTCGGCATCCCCTCGCAGCGCAAGGCCGACTTCAAGCGATGGTCCGATGCCATCGTGAACGGCATGTCCCTCGGTGGCGGCGGGGACATGGCGCAGGGCGCGGCCGGCGCGCTGGAGATGTTCCAGTACTTCGACGGCGTGATCGCCGAACGGCGGGCCGAGCCCCGCGACGACCTCATCAGCCTGATCGTGCAGGACACGGGCGACGGCGAGGAGCCCCTGACCACATCCGAGCTCATCGCGTTCTGCGTGCTGCTGCTCATCGCCGGTAACGAGACCACCACCAACCTGCTGGGCAACTTCTTCGAGGCGATGCACGACCACCCCGACGAGCTCCAGCGCCTCCGGGACGACCCGGAGCTGATCCCCAGCGCGGTCGAGGAGGCGCTCCGCTACGACTCGCCGGTGCAAGGGCTGTGGCGTGGCCTCACCCGGCCGGCCGAGGTCGGCGGTGTCGAGCTGCCCGCCGGGGCCAGGGTGATGATGCTCTTCGCGGCGGGGAACCGCGACAGAGCCGCCTACGGCGACGACGCCGAGGAGTTCCGCGCCGACCGGAACCCGATCGACCACGTGGCCTTCGGCACGGGCATCCACGTGTGCCTGGGCGCGGCCCTGGCCCGGCTGGAGACCCGCGTGGCGATCTCGACGCTCCTCGAGCGCACGTCCAGCATCGAGCGCGCCGGCGAACCGCAACGCCCCCTCAGCCCGGTGCTCCGGGGTGTGCGGGCCCAGCCCCTGAGGATTCAGTCCGCCTGAGGCCGAGCCGCGGCCCCGAGCGGTCACAACGTCATAGACGACCTCGGGTCGGCACCGGCGGGATGGCCCGCGTGACGGCCTCCAGGCCGGATGCCTCAGGCCAGCCCGCCGAGGAGAGCGTCGGTCTCCCCTCGGGCGATGCGCTCACCGATGTCGTCGAGCATCTTGTAGAACTCGTCGTTGCCCATGCGGTCGGCCATGGCCACCGGGATCGAGGGGAACGAGTAGTCCGGGTCCGGCAGGGGCGGGTGGTCCTCCGCGGGCTTGCGAGCCATGACCCGCTCGAGCACGGGAGCCAGGCGCTTGGCCTTGTCCGCCTGGGCCTTGTCGTCGCGATCGCGGAACTCGGGCAGGACCTCCTTCCCGAACAGCGCCAGGCTCTCCATGATGTGCTCATGGCGGTTCTTGCCCGCCTGGCTGACGAAGATCACCTGGTCGACGCCGCACTCCTCGAAGCGAAGGAGGTACTCGCGGATCTGCTGGGGGGTGCCGGTGGCACCACGCAGGCCGGCTGTCTCGCCCTGGACGATCTTGGCCCCCAGCCGCTCGTCGTTCTGGGCGGCCTCCAGCACCGCCTCAGGTGAGTAGCCGTGATGCTCGCGGCGGTCCTGGTACTCGGCCCACACGTCGGTGCGCCCTGGCTGGTGACGCCCGAACACGTAGTAGTGGGCCAACGAGTACCCGAAGAAGTTGCCGCCCTCCACGCCACGGGCGAGGGCCTCCTCGGCCGTGGGGGCACACATCATCGTGGTGACGCAGGCCACGTTGGGGTTGACGGCGTCGCCGATGGGCACGCCCTCGGTCTCGAGCGTGCCGTAGTAGTCGTCGACCCAGTGCTTGGCCTCCTCCGGGTTGATGAAGGCGAAGCTGAGTGCGCCGATCCCCTTCTGGGCGGCGAGGTGGATGGTGTCGCGCCGGCTGCACGCCACCCAGATGGGGGGATGCGGCTTCTGACGAGGCTTGGGCACCACGTTGCGGGGCGGCATGGTGACGAACCGGCCCGAGTGCCCCGTAAAGGGCTCCTCGGTCATGCAGCGCACGGCCACCCGGAGGCCCTCCTCCCACATCTCCCGCTTCATCACGGGGTCGACCTCGAAGCCGCCCAGCTCGGCCTCCGATGAGGACTCCCCGGTGCCGAACTCCGCCCGGCCCCCCGACACGAGGTCGAGCATGGCCACCCGCTCAGCGATGCGCGCCGGGTGGTTGAACGGCGGGGGGGTCTGCACGATGCCGTGTCCGAGCCGGATGTTCTTCGTGCGCTGGGAGACCGCAGCCAGGAACACCTCGGGCGCGCTCGAGTGGCTGTACTCCTCGAGGAAGTGGTGCTCGACCTCCCACACGTAGTCGATGCCGAGCTGGTCGGCCAGCTCGCACTGCTCGAGGGCGTTGCGGATCAGCTCGTACTCGCTGTCCTCGTGCCAAGGGCGAGGCAGCTGGTGCTCGTAGAAGATGCCGAACTT
Organism: Acidimicrobiales bacterium; assembly: GCA_030681555.1. GTDB lineage: Bacteria > Actinomycetota > Acidimicrobiia > Acidimicrobiales > VFJN01 > VFJN01. Next base: position 21,389 of record JAUXRW010000031.1, on the reverse strand, counting down.
CACGACGGACCTCCAGTGGTCACGGGCGCGTCGAGCGCGTGGCGCATCGCAGTGGCGTGCTTGTTATACAAGATTGTCCTGTTGTCTCGCAAGGTGGCTCGCTCAGGCGAACAGCCGGCAGGGGATGCGCCTTGGCCACGAGATCGGGAACGCTGGCAGTGAGCTCGGTCGGGTCCTACCGATCGCCCTGTTGAGTTCGGGCCCCCAGCTCCACCCCTCGGGGCGAGCAGAGCGGCCAGAGCCGTGACGGCGGGCCGTGGGGCTTCGAGCTCTCCCCCAGCCCGAGAACGTGCACATCGACCTCTCCTGAACACCGCCGTCGGCGACGACGTCAACATGACACGATCTGCGAACCATGTACCATGGCGGTCATGCGCGTGCACGTCGACCAAGAAAAGTGCCAGGGCCACAACCGATGCGTTGTCCTGGCGCCCTCTCTCTTCCACGTCGATGACCTCGGGACCGCCTGGGTGATCGGCGACGGCCGCGTGCCCCCCGGCCAGGAGGCCGATGCTCGCCTCGCGGTCGACAACTGCCCCGAATACGCCATCACGATAACCGACGACTGACCGACGGCATCAAAGGACCGAGCACATGAGCACAACCACCGACTGGGCCGCCGACTTCGACATCCTCGACCCTCGCTACATTCTCGACCCGGCCAGCATCTGGTCCCAGCTCCGGGGGGTGTGCCCCGTCGCCCAGACCACACGCTACGGGCGCACCTGGATGCCGGTCGAGTACGAGGTCATCGCCAAGATCGCGCACGATGTCGAGCACTTCTCCTCTCGTGACATCGCCGTGATCACCCCCAATCGCGAACTCGATCCCACCGCGACGATCATGCTCGAGGCCCCTCCGATCACCTCGGATCCCCCGGTGCACACCTGGGCTCGTCGTCTCCTCCTGCCGGCCTTCGGGCCGAGTGCCATCGACGCGGTCACCCCCGTGACGAGAGACGTGGCCAACGGGCTGATCGACGGGGTCATCGAACGCGGTGAGGCCGACGCCGCCAGCGACTACGCGCAGCACGTCCCGGTCCGGGTCATCGCCCAGATGCTCGGTGTCCCTCTCGACGACGAGGAGACCTTCACCCGCTGGGCCGTGGTGATCCTCCAGGAAGGCCTCACCAACATCAACCACGCCATCGGGTCGGTGATGGAGCTGATCACCTACTTCGGCGAGCGCGCAGCAGAGCGTCGCGCCGTGCCGCCGGGCGAACGGCCCGCCGACCTGCTCACCCTGCTCGTCGAAGCAGAGGTCGACGGTGAGCCGCTCACCGACCGCCACGTGATCGGTTCGTGCTTCCTGCTGCTGCTTGCCGGCATCGACACGACCTGGAGCGCCATCGGCTCGAGCCTCTGGCACCTCGCCGCCAACCCCGAGGACCAGGCCCGCCTACGAGCCGAGCCCGAGCTCATGACCACGGCGGTGGAGGAGTTCCTCCGCTTCTACAGCCCGGTCACCATGGCCCGCTACGTGCCGGAAGACATTGACTTCGAGGGGTGCCCGATGCGCAAGGGCGACAAGGTCCTCATGACCTTCCCTGCCGGCAACCGCGACCCCAAGATGTTCGAGGACGCCGACAAGTTCGTGATCGACCGAGCCCGCAACCGCCACTTCGCCTTCGGATCCGGGATCCATAGGTGTCTCGGGTCGAATCTGGCCCGCATGGAGCTGCGAGTCGCCCTCGAGGAGTGGCTACGACGGGTGCCCACCTTCGAGCTGGCCGACCCCGACGCCGTCGTGTGGACAGGTGGCCAGGTCCGCGGCCCACGGCGGCTGCCCGTGCGCTGGTAGCGAGAGCGTTCGGCCTCCGCCCGGCGGGATGCCAGGCCTGAGGCCCCAGGATCACCGTCGAGGGCTCGAGGCCGCCGCCACGCTGCCGCCACCCGTCGGACGGGCGTTGCCACCCGACGAACGAAGCGGCTGACGGCGCCTGCCCTTTCCCGAGCGCTCCACGGCGACGATGTTCGAACCGAGGTAGGCGGTGGCCACGAGCGGGTCGGCAAGGACCTCGTCGGGCGGTCCGACGGCGATGACCGCACCGAGGTCCATGGCGACCAGGCGGTCACAGGTCGAGCGCAGCAGCGCGACGTCGTGCTCGACGATCACCAGCGCCGATCCCGTGGCGTCCCGCAGGCGGCGCAGCAGGGGTCCGAGCGCTTCGGCCTCGCGCTGCGCGATCCCCGCCGACGGCTCGTCGAGCAGCAGCACCCGGGCGTTTTGAGCGACCAGGGAGGCCAATTCGACGACCCGACGCGACCCGGTGGAGAGCTGGGACACCCTCTTGTCGCGGAAGGCCTCGAGACCGAGGGCAACGATGAGCGCCTCGGCTCGCTCGCCGAGCAGGATCTCGGTGAGGATGGCCGGCGGGAGCCGCAGGGTGGCGGCCACCGGGTCGTGGGTGAAGGCCTCACCATCGAGGGCGACCTGCAGGTTCTCGGCCACGGTCAGCCCCGGGAAGAGACGGGCGTCCTGAAACGTGCGGGCCAGCCCCATCGTCGCTCGTCGGTGCGGGGGGAGCTCGGTGACGTCCTCACCGGCCAGGCGCACGATGCCCTGGTCCGCAGTCACGAACCCCGAGAGCAGGTCCAGCAGCGTGGTCTTGCCGGCGCCGTTGGCCCCGAGGATGCCCACGATCTCCCCGTCGCCGACGTCGAGATCGACGTCGGCGACCGCCCGGACCCCGCCGAAGCTGCACCCGATGCCCCGCGCCGTGAGCACCGGCTCCGCCGACGTGGGCACCCACGTCCGGGCGGCATCGCGGGCGACGCCGTCGCTCTCACCTCGGCCGATGAAGACCGAGCGCAGCAGGTCATCGCGGCCTCGGAGGTCGGCGGCGGCCCCGCTGAAGCGGACCTCGCCCTTCTCCATGAAGACGGCCCGGTCGGCGACGTCGAGCGCGACGTTGACCGATTGCTCCACGAGCAGAACGGTCAGACCACGGTCACGCAGGTCACGCACCACCTCGAGCAGCTGGCCCACGACCACCGGCGCCAGGCCCAGGGACAGCTCGTCGAGCAGGAGCAGGCGGGGCTCGGCGACGAGCGTCTGAGCCAGCGCCACCATCTGCTGCTGGCCGCCCGACAACAGCGCGGCGCGCTCGCCGAGGCGGGCCCGTAGCGCGGGGAACAGCTCCAAGGCCCCGTCGATGGCGGCGTCGACCCGTCGGCGATCGTCGCGGTACAGCCAGGCCGCCAGCTCCAGGTTCTCCCGGACGCTCAGGCCCGGGAACACGGCACGCCCGCCAGGCATGAAGCCCACGCCGCGGGCGGCGAGCTCGGCGGGGTCGGCACCGGTCACCGGCTGCCCGTCGAGCTCGACGGTACCTGCCGACGGCGGGGTCAGCCCCGTCACCGCTCGAAGGAGCGTCGACTTTCCTGCGCCGTTGGTGCCGAGCAACGCCACGATCTCGCCTTCGTGGACGTCGAGGTCGACCCCGAAGAGGACCTGGACCTGCCCGTAGCGGACCTCGATGTCCCGGCACCGCAGGAGCGGGGACGGGTGCTGCGGCGCAGCCGCGGCGGTCACGTCGGTCCCCGCTGGACGGCGCGCTCGAGTTCCTCCAGCCGCTGCCGCAGCTCGGCACCCTCCCGGCGCAGCCCTTCGACCTCTGCCACTGTCGACGGCTCGCCGGCACGGCGAGAGCCCAGAAGGTCCTCGAGGCGACGCGCCGGCGGCGCCGAGGCCTCGGGCAGCGCCATGTCGGCGATCAGGCTCGGGACCACCAATCCTCGCCGTGCTGCGACGGCGCGGAGGTAGCGGTCGCGGGCGCTGGTCAGCAGCTGACCGACCCCGCCCGGGAACGCCAGGAGCAGCGCCAGAACGCCGGCCCCGGTGACGATCAGCTGGAGCGACCCGCCGATGGCGTACTGCGTCCAGCGGAGCACGAAGGCGCCGACCACGGCCCCTGAGACGGAGGTCATGCCGCCGACGACGACCATGCTGAAGGCGTCGAAGCTCTGCTTGGCTGCGAACGTCCCCGAGCCGACGGTGAGGAGCGCCAGCACGAGCAGCCCTCCGGCGACCCCGGCGAGTCCCCCGCTGAAGATGAACGCTGAAAGCTTGATCTTCGTGGCGTCGATGCCCCGGGCGCGGGCGGCCCGCTCGTTGTCTCGCACCGCGACGAGCAACCGGCCCAGGCGGCTATGGCGCAGGTTGCGGGCAGCCCATGCGCCAGCGATCACCACGAGGAGGGTGAAGTAGTAGAGGGTGGTCTCATCGGCGAGGTCGAAGCGGGTGAGCACCACCGGCCGTTCGAGGTCCGATGGGAGCCACTCCGGGAAGTAGCTCGGGTTGAGGAAGTAGGTGGACATCGCCACCGCCAAGGCCAGGGTGGTCACGCCGAGGAACAGCCCGCGTATGCGCAGCGCCGGGAGGCCGACGAGGAGGGCGCCGGCGGCCCCGCCGACCCAGGCCCCGGCGAGGACGAGCAGCAGGTCCGTGTCGCCGTCGAGGAGGTTGGCGGCCACGACGCCGCCCACGCCGGCCAGGGCGAACTGGCCGAGGCTCAGCTGGCCTGCCCAGCCGGTGAGCACCACGAGCGACACCCCGATGAGGGCGTAGATCAACGCCACCGTGCCCACCAGGCTGACCTGGCTCACCGACAGCATCGCCGGGGCGGCCAGCGCAGCCGCGGCCACGGTGGCCAGCACGGCCCGCCGGGCCCACACCACCTCGGGCAGGTCGCGCAGCTCGGTCGGGACCGGTGTCGCCTCGGCGGCCGAGACCCAGCTCGAGGCGGCAGCGTCGTCGGCCCGCGACAGTCGGTCGCGCTGGGTCAGCAGCGCCACCATGATCACGACCAGGAACGCCACGTCGGTGGCCGAGGAGCGTGACGTGGTCCAGAACGTCACCTGCTGGAGGATGCCAATGCCGATGCCGGCGAAGAAGGCTCGGGCGAGGTGCTCCATCCGAGCGACCACCGCAGCGGCCAGAGCCGGCAGCAGCAGCGACGGTCCCGACAGCACCGTGGGCGGCAACGCCTGGATCGGCGCAGTGAGCATGATCGCCAGCGCCGACAGCCCGCCGGCCACGGCCCACACCACCGTTGACAGGCGCCGGACGGGGATCCCGAGCACCATCGCCCGCTCGGCGTTCTCCGACGCGGCGCGGATCGCCACGCCGAGCGACGTGCGGGTCAGGAACCAGGCCAGCGCCCCGGCGACGATCGGGACTGCCACGAGGATCAAAACGTGGTTGCCGGTGAACAGGACCGGGTCGAGGGTGAAGCTCGCGGATAGAGGCGTCCGGAACGAGTTGGTCACCAAGGGCTGGTTGAAGAGGCTCGGGAGACCGAGCTCGACCCCGCCGAGCACCTGCGCCAAGCCGATCGTCGCCAGCGTGAGGATGAGCCGCGGCGCCCAGAAGAACCGGCGGATCACCAGCCGGTCGACGGCCGCGCCGGTCGCGGATGCCGCCGCCAGCCCGAGCACGAGACACAGGAAGTAGTTCCATCCCCACGAGATGAACACGAGGATGGCCAGCACCCCCGCGGCCGACCCGAGGGATGCCTGGGCGAAGTTCACGACCCGGCTGGCCCGGTAGACGAGCACGAGTCCCACCGCTGACAGCCCGGTCAAGGACCCGAGGACCGCGCCGAGCACGACGATGCCGACGGGCATGCCGTGCGGGAGGACACGTGCGAGGACTGCCCAGGCGACCGCCGCGGCGGCGAGGGCCATCGGGACCCGCCAGCGAGGGTCGACGACGTCGAACGTCCGAGAGCGGGTCACGGCGTGATCGGGAACACCGCGTCGCCTTCGGGCCAGTCGGTGATGTAGCGGTTGCCCTCCAGGGTGGTGATCCAGCGGCCGGGTTCGCCGTTGAACGGCGACACCGCGTTGGGGTCCCAGTAGATCTCCCGAGCGTCGTCGGTTGCGGTGCGGTCGCCCGGGCTGAAGGACCAGCGACCGGTCTCCCCAGAGGTCGGTGGGTACGAGAAGAGTCCCTGCTGGAACGTCTGGGCGGTCAGCTCCGGCCCCGCGAGGTGCACGCCGAGGAACATGATCAGCATCGGGTAGTACAGGATGTCGTGGATGAACGCCGGTTCGTCGTCGCGAACGGCCCGGTAGGCGCGGTAGGACTCCGACCGCACTCCCTGGTGGATGTCGTTGAGGAAGCTGATCCCGAAGGCGTGGCGCCACTGCTCGGGGTCGTAGATCTGGCCCAGGAGGTCCACGTCGGTGAGCGCGCTGCCCGTGACCACCCACTCTGGCCGGTACTCCTGCTGGGTCGCCTGGGTCGTGAGGAACAGCGGCAGCACCGGGTCGCATATGCAGGCCACGGTGGTGACGCCGCGATCCTTCATCTGGGCGATCATCCCGGCCGCTTCCTGCGACAGTCGTTGGAAGTCGAGCGTGTAGTTGATGCGATGCGCGAACGCGCCGCCCCGAGCTTCGAGCTCCGCAGTCCCGGAGTTGCCGCACTCCTGGTACCAGGGTTCTTCGGGAACGATGAGGCCGATGCGTCGCTCCTGGCCGCGGAGCGCGGGGTCGCCCGCGTACTGGGCCGGCCGGCCCCAGAGCCGCTTCATGGTCCAGTCCACGAACGACGACGCCAACCTCGAGCAGTCGACGAGCACGCCGTAGGCGTAGGGGGCGTGCTCGTCGTACCAACGCTGCGACATGTGCACGGGCGGGATCGCCACGACCTTTTGACGGACGAGCGCCTCGGCGTACGGGGTGGTGAGGACCGACAGGTCGGCGAACGCGCCGATCTCCTGGGCGACTTGGATGGCGTCGGCGTTGGCGCCCTCGGCCCCGCCGCCGAAGAACTCGCTCAGCTGGTCGCCCTGGCCCTTGAAGAACTTTATCTCGACCCGGCGGCCGTACATCTGGAAGTGCTCGTTGAAGTAGTCGGCGTAGGCCTCGATGGTGCGGCGGATGTCGTCCTGGGTGTCGCGGATGTTGGCCTTCTCGGCCACCTGCCCGGCCACCGCGTACACGCTGGGTAGATCACCTTCACGGAAGGTGACGGTGATGGTGTCGGCGGTGACACCCGGGGCGGTGGCGCCCCCGTTGTCGCCTTCGAAGGTGATGCACGGCGGGGAGTAGGGCTCGCGCGTCTGGCGGTCGCCTCCGGCGCAGGTGTCGGCCAGTGCCACCGTGCCGCCCGGGGTTGCCGGTGGCGCCATCGGGCCGGAGGCCGCGGCGCCGCCCACCGTGGTGGCGGTCGCCCCGTCCGGGCCGGAACCACCAGCAGAGCCTTGCGATGGCCCAGCAGCGTCGACACCGCCGCCACCGACGGCCCCGACGGCGGTGTCGGTCGGTGGGACGCTGGGCACGAAGGCGACGAGCAGGGCGCACACCACCAGGAACGCGGCGAGCGGGAGATAGCCGCCGAGCATGAGCTTCGGAACGTCGCGGCCGGCTACGGGTCTCACGGTGGCGCCTCCCAGTCGGCGATGCGGCGGCGATCGGCGACCGCAGCCGCCGCAATGGCGGCGGCGCCCAGTCCGAGCACGAGCGCCGCCGGCAGGTCCTCGGTCGCCACCGACGCCACCGTCGCGACGGCGTCGGCCACGGGGGCCGCCGGCGGTCGGGCCGAGTCGGCCGGGGTTGGCGCGGGCCCAGGCGCGGCGGTGGCGGCGGGGATCCGGTTCGTGCTGGATGCCGGTCGCGGACCGGGCGGAGCTGAGGGTTGCGCAGGGCCCGCTGACGGCGACGACGCGTACGCATACGACTCCACGGGCGTTCGGGCGACGTCGACGGTGAGGCCGCCGAGGTCGAGGGAAAGACCGCCCCTCCCGGTCGCGGCGGCGAGCACGACGTTGGCCACCGTGACGGCCAGCCCGGTCTCCGGCACGCCACCGACCAGCGCCGCCTCGGCCTGGTTGACGGCTTCGGCCAACGCCACGGAGTACACCGGGTTCAGGTACTGGAAGGCGGCCGGGGAGTCACGCGCCATGAGCCGCAAGGAGCTCACGCCGTCGGCCGTGACCGTCGGCAGCTGGAGCGACAGCCCTGATGGCGCGAGCAGGTCGTTGATCTGCGTGCCGAGGACCGCCAGGTCCTCGGCCCCGGGCGCTGCGAACGGCACGCCGGCGACGTGTGCGGTTCCGAGGCTGAACGCCGCCACCGGTTCGGCGCCGAGCTGTTGCTCGACGTTCCATTCGATGCCCCGGAGCAGCACCAGCGGCGCCCCGGCGCTGTCCACGCGGAACTCGCCGAAGGCGATCGTGCCGCGAGCGTCCGTCGAGCTCGCGCTCGTCTCGGCGACACCCCCCGCCAACTTGATGCGGACGAGGCCGAGATCGAGGTCGAGGTCCGCCAGCTCGGTTCGGCTCACGGCCGGCCCCCCCTCCGGGGCCCGTACCGTCTCGTGCCCGGCGCCAACGACGAGCGGGCCCAGGCGGGCAGCGTCGAGGGCCAGGCGGCGGTCGACCTCTACCTCTGCTCGTGAGTCGGCCGTCACCGGTCGTGGCAGAGGCGTGTAGCGGGCCGCGTCCGAGGTATCGATGCCGAGGCGCTGCAGTGTCGGGCTGTTGGCCACAGCCAGGAGGCCCAGCTCGCCGACCAGTCCCAGGTCGAGCACGGCCGAGGACGCGGTCGCCGACTGGCCCCGCACCCGGGCCCCGGAGGTGCCCACCTTCACCGGCAAGGCGAGCCCCCCGGCAAAGGGCGCGACGACGAGGAGCTGCCCGTTGGCCAGCGCCAGCGTCTCGCCACCGGAGCTGGCCGTGTCACCGGAGCTGGCCGTGTCTGCTGTCGGGGGGTCCTCCGGGGCCGGCTCCTGGGCGACCGCCCGGGGAAATTGGGCCGCGATGGCGAAGAGGACCACCGCCGCTGCTCCGGCCGCAGCCACCCGCCGGTAGCGAGTACGCCAAGTGTTGTGGCCCATCGGTCCCCCCGGACGATCGTCGGCAGAGAACCGACACGACGACGATACGTTGTCTCAAGTGCATTCGCCACACATTGGCGATTTCCTGCTCAGCGAGAGACATTCGAGGGCGCGAGGCCACCTCGTGGAGGTGCGACGGTTCGGCCTGCGGACCGCACGTCGGACAGACTCAGGTGATGACGAGCGCACCGCCCTGCTTCGGTGACGAGACCGATCTGGCGAACCGAGTCGATGCGGCTGCGGCACTGAACCGGCTCAGCCACGCCCTGGTGGGCCACCGCGCCGATCCTGGCGTCCTGCGCCGGATCGCCGATGAGGCCGCCCGGCTCGCATCGGAGATCGAGGCGGAGCCGCGCCGAGACAGGGGCGGCGAGGTGGCGGGGAGTCCTCGGTTGGCCCGTGCCATCCTCGAGGGCCGGGCCCTCGGGGAGGTGGTCGAGGATGGCGCGTTCATCGACATGTTCCACGACTCTCCCGTGTCCGGATCCGCCAACCCGCTCACGATGGGGCTCCGCGTCGGCCACGACGGCGAGGCCGCGATCGGGGTGGTCACCCTCCAGGACGGCTGGGAGGGCGCACCCGGGCGCGCACACGGCGGGATCGTCGCCGCATGCGTGGACGAGACCATCGGCGGCCTGCTTCCCCTCATCGGTGAGATGGCGTTCACCGGCGAGCTCTCGCTGCGGTACGAGGGACCCTGTCCGATGCGCGAGGCGATCGAGTTCCGCGCCTGGTTGGAGCGGCGGGAGCGCCGCAAGCTGTTCATCTCCTGCACGGGCACTGCCGAAGGCCGGGTGTTCGTCCGGGCCCACGCGGTGTTCATCACCGTGGACCTCGAACGATTCCAGGTCTCCTAGTGCTCGGCACGCCAGCGTGCCGTAGCCGCCTCGGCTGTCAGTAGCGGATCGGCACGCACCGCGGGCCACGCACCTGGCCGCCGGTCCAGGTGACGGCGGCGGGATCGGCGAGCTCGAAGGTCGGGACCCGCTCGAGGAACGTCTCCACTGCGACCTTCATCTCCATGCGGGCGAGGTTCGACCCAAGACAGCGATGGATGCCGGCGCCGAACGCGAAGTGCCGGTTCTTCTGGCGGTCGATGCGCACCTGATCGGCGTCCTCGAACATCTCTGGATCCTGGTTGCCGGCCGGGAAGGCCATCAGGATCTTGTCGCCCTCCCGCATGGGACATCCCTGGAACTCGGTGTCCTGGGTGACGTACCGGGCCATCGTGACCGGGCTGTAGACCCGAAGGAACTCCTCCACCGCGCTCGGCATCAGCGCCGGGTTGTCCCGCAGCCGCTGCTGGTCCTCCGGGTGCGTGGCCAGGTGCCAGAGGGAGGATCCGATCGCACTCCAAGTGGTGTCGATGCCCGCGATGAGGAGCAGGAAGACGCTTCCGAAGAGATGGCTGTCGCTCATAGGCTCTTCGGTCTCGGCCTCGATGAGCATGGTGAGCACGTCGTCGGGCCGCGAACCTTGGGGCATGGCCCGGCGCTCGGCGATCTTGCCGGAGAAGTACATGGTCATCTCGCCGAGGGCGTCCATGGCGCCATCGATGTTCTGGAAGCCGTTCTGCAGCGTGCGCACCACCCAGCCCGTGAACTTGTCCTCGTCCTCCAGGGGAATGCCGAGCATCTGGGCGATGATGCGCACGGGGATGTGGCGGGCGTAGTCCGCCGCGGCGTCTCCGCCTCCATCGGAGAAGTGCTCCTCGATCAGCTTGATCGACAACGCTCGGGTGATGGGGGTCATCTGCTCGACGGCCGACGGTCCGAAGGCCGGCAACAGCAGCCGCCGGGCCCAGGTGTGCACGGGCGGGTCAGAGCTGATCGGCGGAACTGGCATGAGGTCGTTGAGCGGCTGGTCGAACGGCGAGACGACGGTGATGTCCCGCGAGGAGAACCGCTCCACGTCGTGGGCGATCTCTGAGAGGTCCTCGTAGCGTACGGGAAGCCAGGTACGCTGGCGGCGCTGCGTGAGGGCGATGGGGCAACGCTCTCGCTGCTCGTCCCACCGGCGCTCCGGGTGCACGACGTAGTCCTCATCCAGGATGTCGAAGTCCGTGGCCCAATCCCCCACCGGCCCGTAATCCTGTACTACGTCTGTGCGAAAATGCACGCCCGCTTCAGGTGTGGTGTCGGTCATCACGTTTCCTCCGAGTTGGTGCTCGCCATACTACATGCAACGTGACCTATCTCATGACACCCAGAACCGGAGTCCGGCCTCTGGCAAGAGACCGTGGCCCCCGCGATCAGCCCGCCCGCCGGTCTCGGTCAACCAGTGGGTAGCGACGCGAGATGAATTCCGTCTAGTGTCTTGTCGTGGCGTCGCCGATGGCGTCGCGAGCGAGCCCCGGAACTGAGACGAGAACAACACCATGACCGACCTCACCGACCCCATCACGAACTGGGCCGACGACTTCGACATCCTCGACCGGGACTACGTGGTGCACCCCGAGCACCGCTGGGAGGAGCAGCGGGCGCGGTGCCCAATCGCGTTCACGGAGCGCCGCCAGCGCACCTGGCTGCCCGTCCGTTACGAGGACCTCGCTGCCATCGCACACGACGTGGAGCGGTTCTCGTCGCGCGACATCGCCGTCATCTCCCCATTCGAGAACATGGTCGGCGAGGACTTTCTGTCTGCCCCGCCGATCACGTCGGACCCGCCGGTCCACACCTGGGCCCGGCGCCTGTTGCTTCCAGCCTTCGGCCCCTCCGCCATCGACCGCATGACCCCGATAACGCACGACCGAGCTGTCAGGTTGATCGAGGAGCACTTCGCCGACGGCACGGGCGACGCTGCCGCCGACTACGCCCGGCACATCCCGGTGCGCGTCATCGCCATCATGCTCGGGGTCCCGCTGGAAGACGAGAGCCGCTTCACCGGGTGGGTCGTGCGGCTCCTCCAAGAGGGCTTCCAATACATGGATAAGGCGATGGACACCCTCGGGGAAGTCGTCGCCTATTTCGCCGAGAAGGTGGCGGCCCGACGGGCCGTCCCCGAAGGGGAGCGCCCCGACGACCTCCTGACGCTGCTCATCGAGGCTGAAACCGAGGAGGAGATGACCGACGAACACCTTCTCGGCACCTGCTTCCTGCTGCTGGTGGCCGGCATCGACACGACGTGGAGCGCCATCGCGTCAGGCCTCTGGCATCTCGCTTCACACCCTGAGGACCAGGCCCGGCTACGGGCGGAGCCGTCGCTGATGCCGATGGCGGTGGAGGAGATCCTGCGGGTGTACAGCCCGGTGACCATGGCGCGCTACGTAACCGAGGACACCGAGTACGCGGGGTGTCCGATGAAGGCCGGGGACAAGGTTCTCATGGCGTTCCCGGCTGGGAACCATGACCCGGAGATGTTCGATCGGGCGGACGAATTCGTGATCGACCGGGAGCGCAACCGGCACTTCGCGTTTGGTTCGGGGATCCACCGGTGCCTGGGTTCGAACCTGGCCCGCATGGAGCTGCAGGTTGCGATCGAGGCCTTCCTCGAGCACGTGCCCACCTTCACCTTGTCCGATCCGGACGCGGTGACCTGGACGGGCGGCCAGGTGCGTGGCCCTCGTTACGTGCCGATCAGCTTCTGAGGACGGCCCAAGGCGGTCAGACCGCCGGCTTGGGGTCCACGATCGTCAGCGTGCCCTGCGCCGCGCACACGAGGCGGTCACCCGAGAAGATCTCACCACGCACGACCGCGCTGCGGGTCGTCATGGCCAGCACCGTCGCCTCTGCGTCGAGCACCTCCGCCTTGACCGGTGCCAGGTAGTTCAGCTTGAACTCCGTGGTCGCGGCCCACTGCCCCCGCTTCATCAGCGGGTAGACGACGACACCGGTGATGTGGTCGACGATGCCGGCCATCACGCCCCCGTGTGCGTTGCCGAAGGGCGTCAGGAGCTCGTCGCGGATCGTGGCGCGGGCGAACAGCCGGCCCGGCTCGAAGCGGACCAGCTCGATCCCCAGATAGTCCGGGAGGCCACCAACCGCTCGGTTGCCGGCAGCCAGGAACGTGTCGGCCACCTCCTGGTCGAAGCGCTCGTCGAAGGTCGGGTGTGGCACGCGTGGGCTCCTGTCGATCGAAGGGTGCGGGGCTCGGGGCTTGCCGCACGTGGTTGGGTCAGGCTGGCGAGCGTCCGTCGGGTGGCCACGGCGTGACGCCGTCTTCGAGAGGGATCTGCAACGAGCGCAGGAGCGACGAGAACAGGTGCCAGTTGCCGATGGCGACGACCAGCTCCACCAGCAAGGCCGGGTCCTGGAGCTCCTGGGCGCACCGGGTCCAGCTCTCCTCGCTGATGACCCCCGTCGCCACGACATCGTCGGTGGCGGCCAGCACCGCCTGCTCCACGGGGCCGAAGCGCTCCGAGGCCCGCCAGTCTCGCACGGCGAGAAGGTCTTCCTCCGCGACGTCCAGCTGCCGGGCCACCCGCCAGTGCTGGGTCCACTCGTACTCCGACGCCGTGCTCCACCCGAGTCGCATGATGATCAGCTCTCGTAGCCTGGCATCGAGCGTCCCTTCCCACAGCAGCCGCTGGAGCATCCCGTAGAGTCCCGCCGCCGCCTTGGGGCTGTGGAGCAGCACCTGGAACACGGACAGGTCGGCCATGAACTCCGGGATGTCGACGCCGGCGGCCGCCGCCCGAGCCTCGCCGGGGGTAAGACGAGGGACGCGCCCTTCTGCCATCAGACCACCGCCAGGTCGTCGTGCAGCGCGGGGAGCACCTCGGTGGCAAAGGTACGCATGCTGCGCTCGGCGTCCTCCAAGGGGAGCCCGGCGTAGCGGAAACAGGCCGTGAGGTCGAACGGTCCGATGATCTCGCGGCGTCGACGCAGCCGTTCGAGGATCTGCTCCGGTGTGCCCCAGACGTTGACCCCGAGGTACATCTCGCACATCTTCTCGAGACCGATCGCCTGCAGCAGGTCGACGGCGTCGCCATAGGACTCGTAGCCCTTGGCATCCTTGAAGTGCTCCGAGGCCAGCTCGTAGTGCTGCATGACGCTGGTGAGGTAACCGGCGATGTGGGTCCGAGCCTTCGCCTCGGCCCGGTCGGCGTCGGTGTCGCAGTAGACGAAGTCACACGTCACCGGTGGACCTGGTGGGCCGCCGTGGCGCTCGATGAAGCGCTCCCGGTAGGTGGCCATCGCCACAGCTTGGTCCTCGTAGGGTCGCTGGCTGAACACCACCATGCGGGCGCCGAGATCGGCCGCTGCGAGGACCGAGTCCGGGGACATGGCCACACAGAAGAACCGGTCGCGGAAGGTGCGGTCGGGGGCGGGGCGGATCGGCGTGCGAGGCTGCGGGTAGAAGGGTCCCTTGCCCTCGATCCAGCCCGTCTCCAGCGCGTCGATCACCATGGCGGCCGCCTCGTCGAAGCGCTCGCGCGACTCGTCCATCGGGATACCGAACCCGTCGTACTCCTTGCGGGCCAGACCTCGTCCGACGCCGAAGAGCACTCGGCCCTCAGCCAGGCTGTCGAGCAGGGCGATCCGCTCGGCCACCCGCAGGGGGTCGTTCCACGGCAGGATGACGGCCCCGGTCCCCAGGCTGATGCGCTGCGTGCGGGCCGCCATGTGGGCGAGGAAGAGCGTGTTGTCGGGACAGAACGCGTAATCGGCGAAGTGGTGCTCGACGGGCCAGAGGGCGTCGAAGCCCAGCTCGTCGGCGAGCACCCCGAGGTGCACCTCCTCCCGCACGACCTCTCGGTCGGTCACCTCCGGGCCGTAGCCGTAGGACTGGAACACCATCTGCACGCCGACCTTCATCGGTCCTCCTTCGCTCCTCGTCGATTCACTTTGACCTGGCGGAAGGGCACGTCGGCGTCGACCGACGGCTCTTTGGGGAGACCAAGGACCCGTTCCCCCACGATGTTGTGCTGGACCTCGTCCGTGCCGCCGGCGATCGAGGCCCCGGGCACCGACACGAGCACCTCGGCCACGATCCCGCCCTCGGGCGAATCTGGGCCGGTGAGCATGCCATCGGCGCCGGCGATGGTGGCGTGGGCGGCGGCCGCCTCCCGAGCGATGGTGCTGGCCGCCAGCTTGCCGATCGACCCCTCGGCCCCCGGTGGTCGACCGGCGCGACGGGCCGCTGAGGCCCGCTCGGCGGTCCACCGCGCCGTTCGCTCCGTCGCCGCCAGGTGGGCGACGACTTGCCGGGTGACGGGATCCCCGGCCGCTCCCGTGGCCACGGCTCGTACCGGGACGAGGTCGGCGCGCCCCGCTCGCTGGGGATACCACTCGTAGGTCGTGAGGTAGGCGCTGGCCTCGGCGCGCGCCTCCTCGCGGGTGCGCCCCCCGCCGCTGGGCGGCAGCGCACCGAAGAGCCCTGCCGCCAGGCCGCGCTCGTGGGCCAAGGTGGTGAGCGCGACGGTCCAGCCGCCGTGCAGCTCCCCCACGACGTTGGCCACCGGTACCCGGGCTTCGGTGAGGAACACCTCGTTGAACGAGGCGCGACCGTTCATCTGGCGCAGCGGGCGCACCTCGATCCCGGGCTGGCGCATCGGGAAGGCGAAGAAGGTGATCCCCTTGTGCTTCGGGAGGTCCCAGTCGGTGCGAGCCAGCAGCATCCCGTAGGCCGCGTGGTGGGCGCCGGTCGTCCACACCTTCTGGCCCTCGACCACGAACTCGTCGCCGTCGCGGGTAGCCCGGGTGGTGAGACCGGCCAGGTCCGACCCGTTGCCGGGCTCGCTGAAGAGCTGGCACCAGGTGTCCTCGCCGGTCACGATGGGTCGCAAGAGGCGGACCTTCAGGTCGTCTGGCGCATGGGCCAGCAGCGTCGGCGCAGCCAGGGACATCCCCACCCCGATGGCCGGCCCGACGGCCCCGGCGGCGCGGAGCTCCTCGGCGACGACTCGCCCGAGCTCAGCTGGCAGCCCCCGCCCGTACCACTGGCGGGGCCAGGTGGGACAACCCCAACCAGCCTCGGCCAGATCGGCCCGCCACTCCCGGAGCGGGCGGTCCGGGGCCCATGCGTCGGCGAGCCAGGCTCGGACCTCGGCCCGGATGTCGTCAGGCTCGAGAGAGTCGGCCACGTTCAGGCGTCGCGCGCGTAGAGGTCGGCGCCGCCCGTGGGGACGATGCGGTTGCGCTCGGCGGAGCTCACGGTCGTTGGCACCGGCTCTCCTCAGGTGGCCGCGGCGAGGTGGTCGAGCAGGCAGCGGCGGGCACCCCCGTAGTCGGCTTTGCCGTTCGGGGAGCGACCGACGTCGGGGACGAACAGCAGGTGCCGGGGAGCCTTGTAGCCGGCCAGGCGCTGCTTCACGTGGGCAATGAGCTCCTCCGGGGTGGTCGACGCGCCGTCGACGACCTCGACGATGGCCGCCACTGCCTCGCCCAGGTCGGTGTCGGGAACACCCACGACGGTGGAATCGCGCACGCAGGGGTGCGTCTCGAGCGCTTCCTCGACCTCCTCGGGGAAGACCTTCTCCCCCCCGGTGTTGATGCACAGGGAGCCACGGCCGAGGAGGGTGATGGACCCGTCGTCCTCGACGGCCGCCCAGTCGCCAGGAACGGACACGCGCTGCCCATCCACCATGCGAAAGGTCCGGGCCGTCTTCTCGGGGTCCTTGTGGTACCCGACCGGGCAGGGCCCACCGACGGCCAGCAGCCCCGTGTGACCGGGCCCGACCGGCTGATCCTGTTCGTCGATGACCATGGCGTGGTGCCCGAGTCGGAAGCGGGCGGTTGTGGGATCGGCTCCCGGCGCGGAGACCGACGACCCGAGCCCGTGGGCCTCGGTCGACCCGAGGAGGTCGACGAGCGCCGTCGTGGGCAGGTGAGCGGCCAGCGCGGCCTTCGTGTCCGCGCTCCACATCACCCCGGCCGACACCAGCATGGCCAGCGCGGACAGATCCCGGCGGCCACGGTCTCTCTCGAGCACCTCGAGCAGCGGGCGGGCGAAGGCGTCTCCGACGATGGCCACCGCTTGCACCCGCTCCCGCTCCACCGCATCGAGCAGCGCCGCTGGATCGAAGGAGCGATTGGGCAGGGTGACGACGGTTCCGCCCTGGGTGAGGGTGCTGACCGCGAACATGAACCCGGTCGCATGCATGAGCGGCGATCCCGGGAGGCCGACCGGGCCTCGTTCGGCTGCGGCGACGCGCTGGCGAGCCACGGCCAGGTCTGCCGTCTCGCCGTCATTCGATGTCGAGAAGGCGCGATGCATCTCGTGGTGACGCCACATGACGCCCTTGGGCAGCCCCGTCGTGCCACCGGTGTAGATCATGACGATGTCGTCTCCGCTTCGGCCCCACGGCGCCAGGAAGGGCCCGTCGCCGCCAGCCACGACCTCCTCGTAGGGCGCTGCCCACGGCGGGCAGGGGCCGGTGCCGTCGGCGACCCACAGCCAACGCTGCACGGCCGGCACACGATCGCGCACGCCGGCGATGGTGTCGGTGAAGGCCCCGTGGAAGATCACGGCTACGGCATCGGCGTTGTCCCAGAGATAGGTCAGCTCGTCGCCGCGATAGCGGTAGTTGGTGTTGACCGGCGTGAGCCCCGCCTGGAAGGTGGCATAGACGCCTTCCAGGTACTCGGGGCTGTTGTGGAGGTGGAGGGCCACTCGGTCACCGCGACGGGCGCCTCCCGAGACCAGCGCCGCGGCCAAGGCTCCCGAGCGAGCTTGGAAGGCGGCCCAGGACCGGCGGAGCTCGCCGTGGACGAGGGCCGGCTGGTCGCCGCGGACCTCCGCCGCGACATCCCACAGGTTCCCGTAGTGCCAGCCCTCGGTCACATGGTCACCAAGGAAGCCCGCGTGACCCGGCCGGCGTCCTGATCGGCGAAGGCGTCGTTGATGCGCTCCAGCGGGTAGTCCGAGACGACGGCGTCGAGCGGCAGGTCACCGACGTGGCGGTGGAGGAAGCCGAGGGCCAGGTGCAGGCTCCGTGCATCGTAGGCGGCCACGGCCTCGAGGCGTATGTTGGCCATCACCAGGAAGCCCGGGTCGAGCTCGAGGCTGGTGCCGGGGTAGAACGTGCCGATCTCGAGGTAGCGGCCGCCGATGCCGACCATGCGCAGACCCTCGGAGATGGCCTCCGGGCGCCCCACCAGCTCGCAGACCACGTCGGCCCCCCACCCGCCGGTGCGCTCCTTCACCTCGGCGACCCGCGAGTCGGGCGTCGTGGTCCGCAGGTCGATGACGGCGTCGGCGCCCATGGCCCGAGCCAGCTCCAGCCGCTCGTCGATGCCGTCGATGACGATGATCTGCTCGGCCCCGCGGTCACGGGCCACCGCGGTGGCGTACAGGCCGAGGCCCCCGGCTCCCTGGACGACCACGCGATCGCCCAGGCCGACCGACACCCGCTCCAACCCCATCACCACCTGCGCCAGCGCACAGTTCACGCCAGCCACCATCGTGTCGGTGACGATGTCGGGCACCTTGAAGATCGCCATCTGCGGGGTGACGTAGAAGTAGTCGGCGAAGGCCCCCCGGAAGTGCGGGAACACATCGGGCTTGCCCTGGAGCACCTTGAACGAGCGAGCGCAGGCCTCCGTCATCCCCCGCAGGCAGGACCGGCAACGTCCGCAGGGGGCGAAGTACTGGTAGACGACCCGGTCGCCCTCGGCCAACGGCGTGCCAGCCCAGTCAACCGTGACGCCCGCACCGAGGGCGTGCACGACGCCGGTCATCTCGTGCCCGATGATCCGGCCGTCGGGCCGGGCCATGGCCGCGAGCAAACCGTCGCCGCGCCAGATGTGGAGGTCGGAGCCGCAGATGTTGGCCCGCGTCACCCGCACGACCACAGCCCCGGGCTCGGGGGAAGGCACGGGCAGCTCGACGAGCTCCATCGGCTGGCCCGGGCCGAAGAACAGGGCGGCCCGGCCGGTGGCGCTCACGAGGGAGGCACCATGGCGGGGACGGGCCTCCCTTGGTCGATCTCGGCACGGTCGCCGACGGTCGGGAAGTAGGACAGCGACGCTTGCATCTCGTGTGATCCCCCTCGGCGGCCCTTGCCGCACCCAGGCGCGTGAGGCAGTATCGGCGTGTCACTCATGAGTGTCAACATCACCTCGGAGGCGCGGTGCTCGGGATCGAACGCGACGGTCGGGTGCTCGTCGTGGAGCTGCAGCGGCCGCCCCACAACCACTTCTCCGTCGCCATGGTCGAAGCCATCGCCTCCGCCTTCGAGGAGGGGGCGAGCGACGTCGCCGTGGGCGCGGCTGTCCTGGTGGCGCAGGGACGGTCGTTCTGCGCCGGCGCCGACTTCAGCGGCAGCGACGACGGCGACCTGCTCGGAGTCGGCTCCTCGACCGAGCGGCTCTACTCGGCCGCGGCCCGCCTCTGCGCCGTCGACCTGCCGTGGATCGCGGCGGTGCATGGCCCGGCCATCGGGGGCGGGCTCGGCCTCGCCCTCACCGCGAACCTCAGGGTCACCTGCCCGGAGGCCCGATTCGCGGCCAACTTCGTCCGCCTCGGGATCCATCAGGGCTTCGGTCTGTCCGTCACGCTGCCGGAGCTGGTGGGGCCGTCGCGAGCCGCCCTCGTGCTCCTCACCGGACGCCGGTTCCACGGCGACGAGGCGACCGTGCTGGGTCTGGCCGATCTCTGCGTGCCGGCCGAGGAGGTCCGGGCATCGGCGCTCGCGCTCGCGGGCGAGATCGCGCAGGGCGCACCGCTCGCCATCCGTGCCATCAACCGGACCCTACGGGCCGGCTTGAGTGACCGCCTGCGCCAGGCGACCCGACTCGAGGCCGGGGAGCAGGCCCGTCTCGGCGCCACCGCCGACGCCGCGGAGGGCATCGCCTCGGTGCTCGAACGCCGACCGGGCCAGTTCGTGGGCCGGTGACATGCATGGCGCAGGCACACGTCCAGAAGCTCAACGCGCGGGCCACCCGGCCACGCCGCGACGAAGGGGGATCAAATGACCAATGACTACCCGGTGATCTCGGCCGACTCGCACATCACCGAGCCGCCGAACACCTACGTGGACTTCATCGACCCCGCATGGCGCGACCGTGCGCCGCGGATGGTCGACGGAGGCGAGGGTGTCGGCGACCTGTTCGTGATCGAGGGTGAGCGGGTTCCCATCCCCATGGGCCTGGTGGCCGCAGCAGGAAAGGACCCGTCGGAGATCAGGGTCTCCGGCGTCAAGTTCGACCAGCTGCACCCCGGGGGGTGGGACCCGGAGGCGCGCCTCGCCGAGCAGCTGCGCGACGGCGTGTCCGCCGAGGTGATCTACCCCACCGTGGGCATGGTGCTCTGCAACCACGACGACTTCGACTACAAGAAGGCATGCTTCGACGCGTACAACCGGTGGATCGCCGCCTACTGCGCGTCGCACCCCCACCGCCTCCTCGGGTGCGGGCAGACGGCGATGCGCTCCCCGGAGGAGGGGATCGCCGACCTCGAGGCGATCAAGGCCCTCGGGCTCCGCGGCGTCATGATGCCCGGCCAGCCCGCGGTGGAGGACTACGACTCGCCGATCTACGACGGGTTCTGGGAGGCGGCCATCGACCTCGGCCTTCCCCTCAGCTTCCACATCCTCACCACCAAGAGTGGGAAGACCCGTGGCGCCAAGCTCTGCAGCTTCCTGTCGATCGTGCGGGGCTGCCAAGACATCATGGCGATGCTGGTCTTCGGGGGTGTGTTCGAGCGCCATCCCGACCTGAAGGTCGTGTGCGTCGAGGCCGACGCAGGGTGGGTGCCCCACTTCATGTACCGCATGGACCACGCCTTCAACCGGCACCGCTACTGGCTGAAGCCAGGCGCCGACCTCACGCGCCTGCCCAGCGAGTACTTCGCCGAGAACATCTATGTCACGTTCCAGGACGACTGGACGGCGTTCCGCTTCGCCGACGCGATGAACTGGCGGCGGCTCATGTGGGCCAACGACTTCCCGCACTCCGACTCCACCTGGCCGTGGTCCCAGGACCTGCTGGACAAGCACACGGCCCAGCTGACCGAGGACCAGCGCCGGGCCATCCTGTGCGGCAACGTCGCCGAGCTGTACGGCATCGACGTGACGACGCTGGTCCCGGCGTGAGCGGGGCCGTCACCTCTCCACCCGGAACCCCCGTGAGGGGAGGGGCCGGATCGTGAACGCCTTCGATCTCGTCATCCGTGGCGGCACGGTCGTCGATGGCACCGGGGCGCCCGCGCGCGCCGCCGACATCGCCATCGACGGCGACCGCATCGTCGAGATGGGCAGCCGGATCGGAGCGGGCCGGCGGGAGATCACCGCCGACGGGGCGCTGGTGGCACCCGGCTTCGTCGACATCCACGCCCACTACGACGGCCAGGCCACCTGGGACCACCACCTCGCCCCGTCCTCCTGGCAAGGTGTGACGACCGTGGTGATGGGCAACTGCGGTGTGGGGTTCGCTCCCGTGCGGCCCGAGGATCACCAACGGCTGATCGAGCTCATGGAGGGCGTGGAGGACATCCCCGGTGCCGCCCTCCACGAGGGCCTGAGCTGGGAGTGGAGGACGATCGCCGAGTACCTCGACGCGGTGGACCGCATCCCCCACGACATCGAGGTCGGCGCCCAGGTGCCGCACGGCGCGCTGCGGCTGCACGTGATGGGCGAACGAGGTGCCCAGCGCGAGCCGGCCACG
>JAUXRW010000028.1 GCA_030681555.1 Acidimicrobiales bacterium | reverse complement strand
CTGCTGAGCAGCCGGCGCGTGGGGGCGGGGCTTCCCGGCCGGCGGTCGACCGGCTCGCCGAGCTGGCCGGCGACGGGGCGGCCCTGGAGTTCGCGATCGGCACCGGCCGGATCGCAGCTGCCGCTGGGCCGAGCGCGAGGTTCGGGTGGCCGGTACTGCTCCGATACCTCGGCGGCGATCTCGTCCTCAGTGCAGTCGCGCGCCGGCTTGCCGCGGAGGACACCGGGCTCGTTCCAGTTACTGATGCACACCGACGGCGACTCGCAGACTTCGCCGTTGCCGTACCTCGCCGCGAAGTCGACGTTCATCCAGTCGGTGCTGAGGCGATTCATCCCTGAGAGGGACGGGTCGGCCGCGAGGATCTCCGGGCGCCAGAGGCGTCTGGGCTTACAGTACTCGACGTGATGGACGCGACGATCGCGCGCAGCGAGATTGAGCTGGTCGCTCGTCTGCGGCGCGGGGATGAGGACGCGTTTCGCGAGCTGGTTGCCTGTCATGACGCCGGGCTGCGGCGGATGGCGCGGTTGTACGTTGCCGACGCGGTGGCCGACGATGTCGTGCAGGACGTGTGGGTGACGGTGGTCCGCGGAATCGATCGGTTCGAGGGGCGTTCGAGCTTGAAGACGTGGGTGTTCGGGATCCTTGTCAACGTCGCGCGTCGCAGGGCCGCGCGTGAGGGGCGCACGGTGCCGTTTGCGTCGGCGGGAAGTGGCGCCGACGTGTGGGACGGCACCGTTGCGTCAGCGCGCCTTCACCATCCCGACCTTGGGAGCGGCTACTGGCCGGCGTCGCCCAGTTGGGCGCGCGACCCGGCCGACGCGACGGTCGCGGCGGAGGCGCGCACCGTCGTGCGCGGCGCGATCGCGCAGCTGCGTCCGGCGCAACGCGAGGTGATGACGCTGCGCGATCTGGAGGGCTGGACGGGGCCCGAGATCTCTGAGGTGCTGGGGATCTCAGGTGTCAATCAGCGCACGCTGCTACATCGTGCTCGTGTCGCGGTGCGCCGGGCGCTTGAGGAGTACTTCGATGGCTGATGACGCAGACGCGACACGCCGCTCGCTGATGATCAGCTGCGCCGACGCGCTTGAGCTGATGACCGACCACCTCGAGGGCGCGCTGTCGCCGGCCGATGCCGAGCGGATGCGCGCGCACCTGGAGGGCTGTGAGGCGTGCGGGGTGTTCCTCGATCAGCTGCGCGCCACGATCGGCTTGACGATGGACGCCGGTCCGGCCGAGGAGTTCGCGGTCGACCCGGCGCGCATCGACGCGCTGACCGAGCTGTTTCGCACCGAGCGCGGCGACTGACCGTCGCGCGGGCTGCAACGTTCGCGTGCGCGCCTGCACTCACCTGGTGATGACAACGATCCCAGGAGGCGTCTTGATGCCCGATTCGCGCACGTTCCTGCAGCGCGGCCCGATTTCACCGCGGCTGCACGGAACGCTTGACTACCTGCTCGCCGCGACGCTGATCGCGGGACCGTTCGCGCTCGGCGTCGACGACGACACCGCCAAGGCGTTCGTGCTCGTGCTCGGCGGCGCGGCGAGCCTGCTAGCGGTTGGCACCGCGTGGTCGCGCGGGATCGTCCGCGTCGTGCCACCGATGGTCCACGGCATCACCGACATTGGTGCGACGCTGGCGCTGATCGCCGCACCGTTCGCGCTCGGCTTCACCGATGACACCGCGGCCACCTGGTTCTGCGTCGTCGTCGGCGCCGGTGGGCTGGTCGCCACGCTGCTGACGCGCTTTGAGTCCGACCTCCAGCCCGCCGGGCCCACGACTCGGGCGCACACCGCGCACTGAGCCCGCACTACGTCCCCACACGACACCACCAAGGAGTCAACGCATGTCCCTTGACGCACCCGTCCTGTCCGGCCCCGGCGCCGGGCGCACCGTCACCTACGGCGGCGGCTCGAGCGCCGAGCTCAAGCTCGCCGGCGAGCAGTCCGCCGGCGACTACGCCGTCGTCGAATGGCACCTGCAGGCCGGTGACGAGCCGCCGATCCACACCCACACCCGCGAGGACGAGACGGTCTACGTGCTCGACGGCGCGATCACCGCCTTCGTCGGCGACCAGCGCATCGACGTCGGAGCCGGTTCCTACGCCGCACTGCCCAAGGACGTGCCGCACGGCCTCAGCGTCCGCGGCGACCAGGCGCGCCTGCTCATCACCCTCGCCCCCGCCGGCGCCGAGTACTTTTTCGTCCCCCGAGACGACAGCGACACGGACCCCGACAAGTTCGGGCTGGAACTGCACGACCCCGCTCCCGCCGCCTGACATCGACCCGGGCGGCGGCCGTTCGCGCCGTCGCCCCGAGTCGCATTGAGCCGTCCCGGCGTTGACGGAGATTCCGTAACGAGCATTTCGGCACCTCCAGCTTCCGGCGCGCGCTCACTCGGGACGGCACATCGGTGGGGACATCCAGAAGCGGTCCGCAGGCATGATCCGAGCCGGAGGCACACTGGTGACCATCTCCGGCCCGCCCGAGGCGCGGACGCGGACGGCTTGGCGATCGAGCTCGTTGTTCTGCCCGATGGTGGCCAACGGGGTGAGTTCGTCCAACGGGTGCGGGCCCGACGGCTGGCGGACGAACATCGGCAACGTCGCGACACTCGACGACGCCGTTGCAGCCTTCAACCCGACCGAGCGGATCAGCGGGCAGACGATCATCCGCATTCGCCGGTGAACCATCAAAGAGACAAGTAAGCGAGGAGGCGTCCCAATGAAAGCAATCGTGGTAACGGACGAGGCTGCGGGAACGGCCGGGATGACGCTGATGGAGCGGCCCGAACCGCCCGCAGCGATAAACGACGTCATCGTTGAGATTCATGCATCGGGATTCGTCCCGACTGAGATGGCGTGGCCGTCGACCTGGACCGATCGCCTCGCCCGTGACCGAACACCGTCGATCCCGGGGCATGAGCTGGCCGGAGTGGTAACCGCTCTGGGCTACGGCACGACGGGAGTGTCGGTGGGACAGCGGGTGCTCGGCCTCGCGGACTGGCATCGCGACGGCACCCTGGCGGAGTACGTCGCGATCGAGGCACGCAACCTCGCACCGCTGCCGGGCGACGTCGACTTCACGGTGGGCGCGAGCCTGCCGATCTCGGTCCTGACCGCCTGGCAGGGACTGTTTGACCACGGCCACCTTCAGGCGGGGCAGAGCGTCCTCGCGCACGGCGCGGCCGGCGCAGTCGGGACGATGGTGACGCAACTCGCACGTGAGGCCGGCGCCTACGTCATCGGCACCGGGCGCGCCGCCGACCGCCAGAAGGCGCTCGACTTCGGCGCGCAGGAGTTCGTCGACCTCGACAACGACGCCCTGGAAGAGGTCGGCGGCGTCGACCTGGTCTTCGACGTCATCGGCGGAGACATCCAGAAGCGGTCCGCCAGCCTGATCCGGGCCGGAGGAACCCTGGTAACCATCGTCGGGCCGCCCGAGGCGCGGCCCGCCGACGGCCTGGCAGTCGACTTCGTCGTCGAGTCCGATCGTGCCCAACTGAGTGAGATCGTCCAGCGGGTGCGCGACGGACGACTGCAGACCAACATCGGCAACGTCGCGACCCTCGACGACGCTGTCGCCGCCCTCAACCCGACCGAGCGACGCAACGGTAAGACGATCATCCGCATTCGTCCATAAGGTCTCGGAGACGCCAGAGGCCCCCGTTAGGACGTAACGCGGGCTTCGTCGTCTTGCTTGGCGAGGACGTGGGAGACGCGGGACGCAACGCCGAACTTGGCGGCGGCGTTCGGACAGCAGTCTGAGCAGTCCCGGTTCCACGGAGACTTTTCTATTTGGAATCCCCGCTCATCATGAGAGAGGGAGGTGCGTCGTCCTGTCGAGCGTAGAGTGCTTCGTACTCCGCTGGGGGGACATGGTCGAGGGCGGAGTGCAGGCGGTCGTGGTTGTACCAGCCGACCCATTCGACGACGGCGAGCTCGAGTTGGGTGCGGGTCTTCCAGACGCGGTCGCGGATCAGCTCGGTCTTGAAGCTGTCGACGAAGCTCTCGGCCATCGCGTTGTCATACGCGTCGCCGGTCG
>JAUXRW010000115.1 GCA_030681555.1 Acidimicrobiales bacterium | reverse complement strand
CAGCCGCGACGACCTCATCACCAAGATGCTCACCTTCATCGCCGACTACGACCAGAACGCCAGGCCCTTCAAGTGGACCTACGCCGCCGACCCCCTCGCCGCATGAACCACACGCGATCAACTTCTGCGCGGCAGCACTAGCGGTCGGAGCCGCCGGGCCCGAACCCGTCCGCGCGCAGCGTCGTCGCCATGCGTCGCAGCCCCCGGCGGATCCGCGACTTGATCGTGCCTTCAGGCTGCTGGAGCTGGGTCGCGACTTGCGCGTACGTCAGCTCCCCGTAGTAGGCGAGCTCGATCGGAGCTCGCTCGGTGTCCGGCAGCTGGATCAGCGCCCTTCGAACCAACGAGGCATCGTCACCGGCCTCCCAGGCTCCAGCGACCGGATCCGCGAGCTCGTCCGTCAGGGTGCGGACGTCGCGATCTTCGCGACGACGACGACTGGTATCGGATCGGCCCGCGTCGATGGAGCGCCCGACCGCGTCCTGGTACAGGAACGCTTGCAGGGATCCACGGCCCGGGTCGAAGCGGTCGGGCCGTGTCCGCGTCCACAGGCGCTCGAACACCTCTTGGACGACGTCGTCGACGCCTTCGCTCCTGCCGCTGCGCATCGCGCCCGACACGGCCGCCCCCCGATGCGTGCTGAACACCTCCGCGAACACCGCCTCGTTGGCATCAGCCACCGTTGCACCCCGCGCACCTTTGCGCAGGTGCCTGTCCCGCCTCGCCATCATTGTCGCCTCCGACGACCGGCGCCTCGCTGCTGAAGCGACCGGATCTTCGCTGGCGTTGCCCTCCGCCCGGCGAGACGAAACCCACACCCGCATGCGGCAGCACGGGCACCCTGCCCCGTCGGCCGGGCCTCCCGGTTCTCTGACATCCTGGAGGCATGTCCCTGACCGCCGTTGCGCTGAACTGCTCGCTCAAGCCCTCCGGCGGTGAGGCGTCGAGCACGGACCGGCTGATCGATGAGCTCACGGCTGCTCTCGGGGAGCACGACGTCAGCTGTGGCCCGACGATCCGCCTCGCCGACCTCAACATCAAACCCGGCGTGACCTCGGACGAGGGCGACGACGACGACTGGCCCCAGGTGCGCCGGCAGATCCTCGACGCCGACATCCTGGTGCTCGGCACACCCATCTGGCTGGGGCACCCCTCGAGCGTGACCCAGCGCGTCCTCGAACGGCTCGACGCGTTCCTCGGCGAGACCGACGAACAGGGTCGGATGATCTCGTGGGACCGTGTCGCGATCGTCGGTGTCGTCGGCAACGAGGACGGCGCCCACCACGTGGCCGCCGAGGTCTTCCAAGGGTTGAACGACGTCGGGTTCACCATCCCGGCCAGCGGGATGACGTATTGGGTGGGCGAGGCCATGCACGGCCTCGACTACAAGGACCGGGGCACCGCCGAGAAGACCGACAAGGCCACGCGGGCCGCCGCCGCCAACGCCGCCCACCTCGCCCGGCTGCTCCGAGCGGGCTACCCGAGGAGCTGACCCCCACCCCGGCTGGGCAGGAGCGCGAACCGAGGCGCGCAGCGTCGAGCGGCCGCTGGGGGCTTCACCCGGCGGAGAGTGCGTCGATGACGTCGGTCCGCACCTGTTTGGCGAGCGTCTTGCGATCGATCCCGGTGAGGCCCGTCGTTCCTGCGGGAGCGAGGATCTCGACCCGGATGACACCAGGCCGGAGCTTGAGCCGTCCGTTCGGGGGCAGCACGGAGGAGGTCCCCCGGATCGCTAGGGGAACGACCGGCGCCCGACTGTTGATCGCCACCAGGAACGCTCCGGATCTGAACAGCCCCAGATCACCGCTCTGGCTGATCCTGCCCTCGGGGAAGATCACCAGCTCCCGGTCGACAACCGGCCGCGACAAGGTGACGAGCTGACGATGTGCCGCACGACGGTCACCCCGGGTGATCGGTGTGGTCCCCAAGGCCCGCATCGCGGCTCCAAGCAGCGGAATCCGGAACAGCTCGGCGGCGGCGACGAAGCGAGCATCGGGCCGAGCCATCAAGATCGCTGGGATGTCGATCGGGCTCGTGTGGTTGGGAACCAAGACGTAGGAGCACTTCTCGTCGAGCCGGTCCGCCCCGTGGATTTCGAATCGGACACCACAGAGTCGGGCCAGGAGCCGGATCACACGGAGCGCGAGCGCCCTTCCGGCCCCAGGACGGACCCGCTCGGCCCCGGCGATGGCCGGCAGGGCCACGGCCAGCATGGCCAGGATCACGATCCGGTTCACCTGTGGTCGCACGCTCGCTCCTTCGCCATCGCCCGGCCGTCCCCGTCCTGTAGGTGTTCGCTGCCGATCGGCCGAATGGATCGTGGACCGCGAACGCCGGGTGTCCTGCCGTGCCCGACCCCGCGCGGCGGGAGTCGCCGGGGTAGAACTCATTACATGCGGGTGCACGGGGGCGGACGGGTGCTCGTGGTGATCTTGTGCCTCACGGTCGCTGCCGCGTGCTCTGACGATGAGGGCGCAGCGGCGCCGGTGGATCCAAGAGCATCGACCCCGCTCGACCCGGCGCCCGAAGCCGATGGGGATGTCCGCGTCAGCGTCCCGGACGCGACAACAGCCGATCCCGTCCCGCGTGTGCCTGCACCGTCGACGCTTCCGTCCACCGCCCCCGCCAGGACCGCTGAGACGGTGGCGCCATCGCCGATGCCTGCTTCGGAGGGGATCGGCGCGCTCGCGCCGCTGCTGCTGCGCCCGGAGGCCAGCGAACGCGTCGTGCTGGAGGTGCGGGCCCAGGTCGGAGCAGCCCCGGATCCCGCAACGATCCAGCACCTCGTGGAGACGCTGAGGGCCGTGTCCGGCAAGCTCGTATCCGTGGATGCGCGACAGGTACCGGGGGCAGGACAGGACTGGAACGCGCGAGCTCTGACCGATCTGGCTGACCAGCAGTCTGCTCACGACCAAGGCGGATCCCAGGCGGTGGTGCGGCTGCTGTTCCTTCACGGGACCTATGAGGGGAGCCGGGCCGTCCTCGGGGCGGCCGTCCGGAGCGATGTCGCGGCGATGTTCTCGGATCAGATCACCAACGCCGCGGGTCTCTTCACCGGCCGTCGCGCCGTGGAGACCGCAGTCACGACGCACGAGGTCGGACACCTCCTTGGCCTGGTGGACCTCGTCGTCGATGCAGGGAGAGGAGATCCGGACCATCCGGGCCATTCCCGCAACCCGAGGTCGGTCATGTACTGGGCCGTCGAGTCCGACGCGATCAGTCAGCTGTTCGGAGGCCCGCTACCGATCGCGTTCGACGCCGACGATCTGGCCGAGCTCTCGGCCATTCGCAGCGGGCCGCAGTAGGGCGAGCACGTCAGGCGCGACGTCCTCGGCGCTGCCAGCGTCGGGCGCTGCGCGAGGGGTCAGCCGGTCGCACGCCACCGGTCGCTGGACGAACCCTCAGCGGCGAGCCACATCGTCACGCCGCCGAGGCCCCACGCGCTGCGAGCCGGGTCGTCGAACGCGGGGTCGTCGTCGTGGTCATGCTGCCGCCACCGCCTTCGCGAGCTCGCCCCACGCGCCGAGCGAGGACTCGTCCCGTGCCCAGGCCATACCGGCGAAGTACGACACCACCCGGGTTGCTGTCCCCTCGTAGCGCCGGACAAGACCGTCGGCCACCTCGCTCCAGTCGCCGCTGACGCAGAAGTGGTCCAGCAGCTCGTCGTCGACGACGGCCGCCATGCCGGCGACGTCGCCCGCCTTCTGTCGCTCCCTGATGCGCTCCGTCGTGCCCTCGCGGCCGAGCTGGTCGAAGACGAACGCGTAGTTCGGTGTCGACCCGTAGAACGCGACCTGCATGCGGGCCATCTCCCGCCACTGGCCGATCTCGTCGCTGGTGGAGCCCGGCGCGGCGAAGGTCGGGACGATCACCTCGAACTCCGACATGTCTCGTCCGACGACGTTGGCGCCCTCGTCGAGGTTGACCGCGACCGTGTCGCGCAGGTAGGTCGGCGTGTTGAGCGGGTGCACATGGATGCCGTCGGCGACCTCGGCGGCCATCCGGATCATCCACGGGTTGACTGCCGCGACGTCGATCGGCGGATCAGCGAAGTCGATCGGGCCGGGCGACCACATTGCCGGGAGCAGCGACAGCTTCCAGTAGCGGCCGTCGTGGTGCAGCGGTTCGTCGCCTCGGAACGCGGCGAAGGCTCTGCGGATCGCGAGGACGTACTCCCGCAGACGGGGACCAGGATGGTCGAACTCGCTGCCGTAGCGGCGTTCGATGTGGGCCCGCACCTGCGTCCCCAGTCCCAGACGGAAGCGCCCGTCGCTGGCCTCGGTGAGCTCCCAGGCGATCTGCGCCGTCACCATCGGGCTTCGTGGGAACGCCACTGCGACCCCGGTGAGCAGGTCGATGTCCGCGGCCAGGGCCGCGGCGCCGCACCCGAGGTACGCTGTCCGACCAGCTTCGGGGACGACCAGCCCGGAGAATCCCGCCTCGCTTGCGTCGCGGGCCAGCTGCTGCATCCGGCGCAACGGCAGCGCCCCGGCCATGAGGTCGACCTTCACGAACCCCCCTCGGGGATGCCGAACGGCACCATTCGCTGGGTGGCGCCGAGAAGGAACCCGATGTGGTGGACCATCGACAGCCGGTCCGAGGACATCGTGACGTTCGAGGCCTCGTCACGACCGCGCAGCGCGAGCCCGTGGGCGGGCTCGACAGGGCTCACTGCGCCGCCCCGGGCGTGCCGGCCTTCGTTGGGGAGAGGCCCGACCAGTACAGCGGGAACAACCGGTCTGCGGTGCTCTCCACATCGATCGCGCCCTCGAGCACCAACGACTGCATACCGACCACCGCCACCGCTGCGTCGCCGCTTGGCACGTCCGTCAGCGTGCGGGTCAAGGCCTCCGGCAACATGTGAGCGGTGATCAGTCCGTGCCGCGGTGGTTCGACGCGTCGTTTGGATGCATGGTTCACAACGTAGGTCACGACAACGACTCAGGCCACGCCGGGGACGCGTCGCTCGCCCTGCGGTCGCACGTTGCGCACCCGCCTCCGCGACCCCACCCTCGTGACGGCCGAACGTCGGCCGATGGTGCACTGTGGCGAATCGATCCACGGGCGGAGTCGACGGAGTGGCCGCTTGCAAGACACTTCAAACAGATTGTATCATTCCGAATCCACGGCGGAACGCACGCGGCGTGGGAGGCAGATCCGGGGGGACTGTGACGTACTTCAACGGTGTGCTCGTCGGCATTTTCACGGGAGGCGCCTACGCGCTCGTCGCCGTGAGCATCACCCTGATGTACCGCTCGACCGGGTTCCTGTCGTTCGCGCACGCTGGGTTCGCGTCGCTCGGCGCCTACGTCTATGCCGACTTCGCAGGGCCCCGGGGGTTCCCCCGTCCCCTTGCAGCCCTGATCGCAATTGTCGTCACAGCCCTCTATGGGCTCGTGACCGAACGAATCCTGCGCCCGATCCGCAACGCACCCGCGGCGACCAAGATGATCGCCACTCTCGGAATCGTGCAGCTCACGACAGCCCTGATCCTCCTGATCTACGGCTTCGCTCCCACCAGCGCACCGCTCCTCCTCCCTGACCAGTCCATCGTGATCGGGTCGCTGCGGATCAGCTACCAGCAAACCGCCGTGCTCGTGATCGCCGGAGCCACCGCGGTGGGCCTGGGCTGGTTCCTCCGGGCGACGCGCTTCGGCACCGGCATCCGAGCCGTCGCTGGAAACCCCGACTCCGCCCGACTCATGGGAGTGTCTTTGACCCAGGTCGGCCGCTTCAACTGGGCTCTCGGCGCAACCCTGGCCGGCACCGCCGGGGTGCTGTTGGCCCCACTCTCCCCGATCACCGCTGCCACCTTCACGCTGCTGCTTGCCAAAGCACTCACCGCGACGCTCGTCGGGGGCCTGATCTCGCTCCCCCTCACGTTCCTCGGCGGCCTTGGAGTGGGCATCGCCGACAGCCTGACGACGCTTCGGTTCTCCGCGCCCGGGGCCAAGGAGGTCGTCACGATGCTGCTCGTCGTGGGGCTGCTCATCGGGCGACGTCGATGGGCTCCCGAGCTTCCTCCGACCCCGGAGATCAAGCTCCAACGTCGCTCTCGTCTCCGCGATACGGCCGTGACCGTGGGTCAGTTCGGCGGCGGGCTCCTCCGCACAGTGAAGTGGCCGCTAATCATCGTGGGGGCCGTCATCGCGGTGGTCATCCCCGCTCGGTCCGGGTACTGGGGCTTCGTCGGCGCACGGGGCCTCGCCTACACGATCCAGTCCCTGAGCCTCGTGTTGCTGGTCGGCTGGGGTGGGCAGGTGAGCCTCATGCACGGTGCGTACGTGGGGATCGGCGCGTTCACGACCGCCCTGCTGGTGGTGACGCACGGCGTCCCCTTGGAGCTGGCCCTCCTGGGTGGCGGGCTGGCCGGGGTCGTGATGGGCGCTCTGGTGGGCCTCCCTGCACTCCGCCTCAGCGGGCTCCAGTTCGCCATCGCGTCGTTGACCTTTGCCGGTGCCGCCTCGGAGTTCCTCTTCCGGCGCACCGAGTTCCCCAAGTCGCTGCCGAGGGGCACCCTGTTCGGCGTCGACATCTTCGACGACTCGCATCTGTACCTCTTCATGCTGCCCGTCACCGTCGTGCTCTACCTCGTGGTCTGGAACGTTCGACGATCCACCTATGGCCCGCTGCTGATCTCAGCCCGCGACGCGAGCACCACCGTCGCGCACTTCGGGGCCGATCCCAATCGCACGCGGATGGGGACCTTCCTGCTGGCATCGTTCATCGCGGCCTTCGGCGGCGGCCTCTACGGCGTGCTGCTCACCGGGTTCACGCCGTTCGACTTCTCGCTCATCCTGTCGATCGCACTGCTGATCTATGCAGTGGTGGGCGGCATCGAATCGCTCGCAGGGCCGCTGGTCGCCGGCATCGCCTTCGGCGTGGTCCCGCAGCTGATCCAAGGTCAGGCGAGCACCACGGCGTCAGCCCTCCCGGACCTGTTCGCCGGTGTTGCCGTGCTCGCCCTCCTCGCGCTCCGCCCTCAAGGCCTCGCATCGCTGTTACGCGCCCCCGCGCCCACCTCCGAAGAGGAGGAGCGTGCGGTGGTGCCGGTGGGGCGGTTTGACCTCGTGCTGAAGCGATGGCGGGCCAGGCGTGCCCCTCTCGGCGCATCGGCCCCGGAGGCATCTTGATCAAGAAGCACCGCATCGTCGCAGTGGGAACCGTCTGCCTGCTCCTGGCCACCATCGAGCCCGGTCCGGTTCAGGCGCAAACCGCCGGGGCGGAAGCGCCCGACAGCTTCAACGTCGACATCGCCGCAACTCCGCTCCTCATCGAGATCTCGGCACCGGCTGCATTACCCCTCGACGCCCTGGCCGGCATCGCGTACAGCCAGGTGGGCGTGAACAGCCAGCCCCGGGTCCAGTCCACGGCTGCTCCCGCGTTCGTGCCGCTCGCGAGCGACGTCGGACTGCTCGGCGGACCGGCCGGAGTCCTCTCGACCGTCATTCGTCTGGCCCCCGGTCTCGTGGTGGGAATCCCGACGCTGTTCGGACTGGACCCGATCCCGGTCGATCCCTCGACCGTGAACGTCGGCCCACTGGCCCAGCTGGCGAACGGGTTGCCGATCCCCAATGCGCCTCCGCTCGGCTGCACGTCCTACTTCCCAGATGTGCCACGCGAGGCAGAGTGCGGCGGCCCCGTACAGGACTTCTTCGGGTTCCGCCTGGGGGCAGGGAGTGCCCGGACCGTGTCGGAGGGCGACGAGGCCGACCCTGCCAGCCTCGCGTCGCGGTCTGACGCCAGCGTGGTGGGACTCGGGCCGACGGCCGACCTTCCGCTGGTCCCGTTCAGGGCCGGCACGGTGGCCTCCACGGCGGAGTCCAAGGTCGTCGACGGACGGATCACCGCGTCCGCTGTCGGCGAGGTGGAGGAGATCGACATCGCCGGGGGGCTCACCATCAGCGGCGTCAAGACCAGCTTCGCCGCAGCCATGGGCGGAACCGCAGAGACGCTGCAGCAGACACCGTTGAGCTGCGAGGTCGGGGCGGTCCGGCTCGCCGGCCAGCGGATCGCGCTCGACCAGGACGGGATCATCCTGGGCGACACATCCACACCATCGCCGGCCGACCCCCTCGTCGACATCGTGACCGACGTCCTCGGCTCTGTCGGGGCCCCTCCCGAGGTAGCCGACTTCGGCTCGATCACGATCACGCCCAACCCACCACCGATCTCCGAGGTCAGCGACGACGGAACCCAGCTCTCGCACCGGTTCGGTTGCCTGGAGATCAGGTACCGCATCGCGGCGTCCGGCACCGACGTCAAGCTGACGGTCGGCCACCTGGCCGTCACGATGTCGGCGTTCACCGACGCCCCGCTCGCAGGTTTGACGGGGGACGAGGGCGCATCGACACCTGACTTTGGAGACAGCACGAACGTGCCGTCGGCAACGTCGGGCGCCGAGCTCGGGCTTTCCGACCTCGGGCTGCCCGAGCTGACCGAGCCCGGCTCGAACGCGCCCCCCGCCTCCGACGAAGCCTTCTCCAACACGAGCGGCGAGTCCCTGGCGGTCGGCTGGGGCATCGACGGAGGCTGGTTTGCACCCTTCAGCCTGCTCGCGATGAGCCTGCCGCTGCTGGCGCGATCCAGACGCCTCGCTCTCTCACGTCCCCATCCGCTACGCAGGAGGTAGGCCATGGCCGCACGCACCACCGCCGAGCCCGGCAACGAGCCCACGTATCCCGAGCCCGAACCAGAGCTACATCGAGCCGACCTCGACGAGCACCGGTTGCTCGCCCGGGGGCAAGCGGCGCCCCGACCGGCCGGGGCGCCGGGATCACTCGACTGGCGCCAGACCGTCGGCGGCGCCCTGGTCGGCCTCGGCCTCCTCGCGACCGCGATCGCGTGGTACGGCGTGTCGGGCACCCTCGACCCGGGCGAGCAGATGCCCTACATCAGCTCGGGGGGCTTCGGCGGTGCAGCGCTGATCGCCCTCGGCGTCACTCTGCTGGTCGGGTTTGAGCACGTGCGAGACCGAGCCGCCCTCCGCGACCTTCTCGACGAGCTCGACCTTCTCCGGACCCGGCTCGAAGCCCTCGATCGGGACGTCAACACGTGGGCATCCGCTTCGGCCAAATCAGCGCCTAACGGAGCAGGCCGCGCCGCCGCTCGGTCGCCGAGGCGCTCGAGCAAGCCGTGACCACAGCGGCCGACCCGACGCTGGTGGTGGTGGAAGGAGGCGGCTCGAGCGCTCCGATGCCGCCTGGAGCATTGCTGGAGGTGCGCAACGTCACGGTCCGGTTCGGCGGGCTCGTCGCCAACGACGAGATCAACCTGTCAGTACCTACCGGCGGTGTGGCCGGGCTCATCGGTCCGAACGGAGCTGGCAAGACGACGTTGTTCAACGTCATCACCGGCGCCCAGCCGCCGACCAGCGGATCGGTGATCTTCGATGGCCACGACATCACTGCGGACTCCCGACAGAAGCGTGCGCGTCGCGGGATGGCTCGCACGTTCCAGAACCTGTCGCTGGTCCTCTCGCTCAGCGTCCTCGACAACGTGACCTTGGGGTGCGGGCGGTTCCGGCGGAGCGGCCTCATGGGATCGATCGTGCGGACCCCCGGCCTTCGCCGCCAGGATCGACTCGTCCGAGACGTCGCTCTCGGTGCCCTCGACTTCGTCGGGCTCCTCCCCGAGGCGTCCCGCTCCACCGCCGACCTGACCTACGGGGACCGTCGCCGGCTGGAGATCGCTCGGGCGCTGGCCCTCGAGCCCCGGCTCCTGCTCCTCGATGAGCCCTCGGCCGGGATGGGACCCCGGGAGACAGCGCAGCTCGCAAACGTGATCGACCGGGCCCGGACGGAGCTGGGGCTGTCCGTCCTGCTCGTCGAGCACGACATGAGCTTCGTCCGTGCGCTGGCTGAATCGTGCACCGTGCTCGAGTTCGGGCGCGTGCTCGCGACCGGCCCCACCCGGGCCGTGCTCGACGACCCGGCCGTGGCGGAGGCCTACCTCGGCAAGACGGGAACCTCATGATCGACGTCAGCGCGCTCGAGGTGAGCTACGGACCGGTGACCGCCGTCCGAGGCATCGATCTCACCGTCGGCAGCGGGGAGGTCGTCGTGGTGCTCGGGCGCAACGGTGCCGGCAAGACGACGACGCTGAAGGCCATGGCCGGGCTGCTCCCGTCCAGCAGCGGATCGATCTGGCTCGACGGTGAGGATGTCACGTCGCTCCCCGCAGAGCGACGGGTCGAACGCGGCCTGGTGCTCGTGCCGGAAGGACGAGGCATGTTCGCCGAGCTCAGCGTCCGCGAGAACCTCATCATGGGCGCGTACCACCGGCGCCTCCCGCGGTCCCGGCTGGCGCCCGACATCGACCGGGTCACCGCTCGGTTCCCTCGCCTCACGGAGCGGCTCGAGCAACCCGCAGGCTCCCTGTCAGGTGGTGAGCAGCAGATGCTCGCGATCGCCCGCGGGTTGATGGCCGAACCCCGGGTGCTCATGGTGGATGAGCCCTCGCTGGGGCTCGCCCCCATCGTGATCGAGCTCCTGTACGAGCTGCTGGCCGACCTCGCCCGCAGCGGGCTCACCCTCGTGATCGTCGAGCAGTACGTGCAGGTGGCCCTCGGCGTCGCAGACCGCGCCTACGTCCTCGACAAGGGGGTCGTCGCCCTCAGCGGGACGGCCGCCGAGCTGGCGGCGTCACCAGATCTCGTCGATGCATACCTATCCAGCGCTCCGCAGGAGGCACCAGCATGAACATCGCCACACCGCCGCATCGACGTCGGAACGCGCTCCTCGCCGGGCTGGCATGCATGCTGGTCGCTGCCGCCTGTGGCACCCGCGTGACCGACGGCGGCCTCCAGGGAGCTTCGGCCGGTGGTTCTCGGACCCCGTCAGGGGCGGCGGCCGACGGGACCGCCGCCGACGGCACCGCGATCGACGGGGCCGCGGCCGACGGGACCGCCGCTGCGGGGGGCGAGAGCGGCGGCGCCGGCGCCGGTGGTGCCGGGGCAGGATCCGCCGCTGCCACAGGCGAGAGCAGCCCCGGGGTGACCGATACGGAGATCCGGATCGGGGCCTCGGGGCCCCTCTCGGGCATAACGGGCTTCCTCGGTGAGGAGGCCTTCGGCGCGGTCGACGCCTACTTCCAGCTCATCAACGCCCAGGGGGGGATCAACGGCCGCAAGCTCCGCTTGATCACCTACGACGATCGGTTCGACGCCTCCCAGACCCTCGCCAACGTCCGCCGGCTCTGGGAGCAGGACAAGGTCGTTGGCATCCTGCTGGCCTTCGGCGATCCGGTGGCCGACTACGTGACGCGCAACAAGATCCCCACGGTGGTCTTCGGTGTGACTCCCAAGTCCTTCGCGTCCCAGTATCCGACGGTCTACCCCATCGTCGGGAACGCGCTGATCTGGACCCAGGAGATCATCCGCGGCCTCAAGGAGAACAACGCGTTCAGAGACGGGATGCGCGTCGGAATCCTCTACGACACCCAGGTCCTCGACGTGGGTCCCTACGTGCCGTTCCTCAAAGAGGCCTGGGAGAACGCCGGGGCCACGGTCGTCACGACAGATCCGTTCAACCTCACCGATGGCGATTGCACCAACCTCGTCCTCAAGATGAAGAACCTGAAGATCGACTACTGGGACTTCCAGGGCCTCGGGTGGGTGCTCTGCGCATCGGCCGCGCAACGCCAGCAGTACCGACCGCCGGTCGGCTGGGGAGGCTGGCCGACGAGCGTCGCCGGTCTGGCCACCCAGGTCGGGCCCTGGGTGGACGGCATCTGGGGCGGCTCCCAGGGCGACCAGCCCACCGGCGCCCCCCGGGGGAAGACGGCTGCCCATGACGAGTTCGTGAACGCCATCAAGCGCTACCACCCGGAGATCGCCAGCTTCGCACACTACGAGTCCCCCGCAACGATCGGCTACTGGGTGGGAGCGAAGCTCCTGGCCGCCGCCATCAAGGCCCAGGGCCCCGTCGTGACCACAGACGGGATCCTCAAGTGGATCGCCGAGGTGGAGAACTTCGACACGGGGATCACCCCGCCCATCATCTCCATGGCCCCCAACTGCAAGACCGGCTCGGAGTTCGTGTGGATAGGACAGTGGAAGTGGGACGCTGCCAAGAAGGAGGCCACCCGCACCCCGAGCGGCGGGTACTTCACGAGTGACCAGAAGGACCGCTACGGAGGCAAGTGCTTCCTGACGAAGGTCTCCGACCAGCTCGGCTAGCCCCCGACCAGGCTGGTGTCGGGCCCCCGTCGTCCCGACACCAGCCTGGCCTGTAGCGCGAGCTGGGACATCGACGAGCCCGTTGGTTGTGCTCGGTAGTCTTGTCGAGTGACCAAGCTCCGATGGGGCGCAGACGCGCCGAACGACTCGTCAGCCGCCCGCGAACGTCTCATCGACGCGGCGGAAGCCTGCTTCCACCGCTACGGCGTGTTGAAGACGACCGTGGAGGACGTTGCGGCCACCGCCAAGGTGTCCCGCGCCACGGTGTATCGCTACTTCGACGGTCGGGACGCGATCATCCTGGCCGTTCTGCTCCGCGAAGGTGGTCGTTTCCTCGACCGGTTGCGCGACCGCCTGGCCGCGCAGCCCGATCTGGAGACCGCGCTCGTCACCGGCGTGCTCTACACGGTCAAGGCGGTGCGAGCTGACGAGAACCTCGCCCTGCTGTTCGCCCCGGAGGCCGCCGGCGTGACCGGATCGGTCGCCGGCGCGTCCGAGGCGCTCTTCGCTCTGACCGCGGAGTTCCTCAAGCCCTTCCTCGAAGCCGCCCAGGGCTCCGGGCAGCTTCGAGGAGGGATCGACCTGGAGGAGGCGGCCGAGTGGACACTGCGCACCATCCTGTCTCTCCTGACCGTGGCCGGCCCCCGCCAACGGTCCGAGACCGACCAGTACCGGTACCTCCAGGCCTTCCTCGTCCCGTCGCTTGTCGCGGACCCGAGCCCGCCGGAACCCCGCCGCACCGCCCGGCAACGAAAGCGCGCCTAGGCGGTTGACCGGGCATCTCCGCCGTGGTGCCAGGAGCTGAGGCATCACGCGCTGGTATCGGTGGGCGCCACGACATCACGCGCACCGCCCCCCACGGCGTCGAGCACGGCGGCTGAGAGGGTGAGCTGGAGACGAGGGGCGTCCGGTGGCCAGGCTCGGCTCCATCGTGCGGCGCAGCGGAAAGGGTCACCGAGGGGGGCGCGCGGGGGGCGACCGCTGGTCATCCGGCAAGGAGCCAAGGCCGGCAGATCAAGGAGCCAGGAGCGGCAGGACGGTCTGGTCGAGGAACGCGGCCAGGTCACCCCGGGGCGGGGCGAGCACCAGCGAGATCATGGTGCGCACGAGGGACTCGGCGAGCACCGCCGAGTCCCGGCTGTGCACCAGCCCGGCGTCCATGGCCCGGTCGAGCAACGGCGTGGCGATGGCAGACACCCGGTCGACCAGCTCGGGCAGCTCACGGGTGAGGAACGGCCCGATCAGCTCGGGCTCGTCGGCCAGCACCTTGGCCAGGACCGGGTGGTCTCGGGCGAAGAGCACCACAGCGGCGAACAGCTTGGTCAACGCGTCGGGCCCCACCGCCCCGGCCAACACCGCCGGCAGGTGGGCCAGGAAGCGATGCAGCTCCCGGGCGAGCAGGAGCCGCGCCGCCTGCTCGACGGTGCCGACCTGGCGGTACACCGTCGTCCGACTGATGCCCAGCTCCCGGGCGATGTCGGGCACGCTCGTGCGGCTGATCCCGTGACGGGCCAAGCAGACGGCGGCGGCATCGAGGTAGGGATCGAGCTCAGGCGGCGGCACCGGCGGCAGTCCTTCAGCGAGGCTCGGCAGGTGCCAGGCGTCGTCGGGCAGCCCTGAGCTGGTCACGCGCCACTCCTGGTTGGTCCGTACGAGGTTGCGACACCTGCGCCGCACGGTATAACACCGGAGCGACGGCGTGGACCCGCAGGTGCTGGCGCCATCGGCGGCCGCCCGACGGTACGACACCGGTGTCGTTTTTTCTGGACGGGCGGCCAACCAGGCGGGCAATGTGGGGTGATGGCGGCGTGCCCCAAGCCTCGAGCACGGGCCCGGCTGAGCGACCCCCACACGCTGGTCGTGAACAACCTCTTCGTGGATGGCACCATCGCCCTGCA
>JAUXRW010000024.1 GCA_030681555.1 Acidimicrobiales bacterium | reverse complement strand
CGCGCTGTCGACCAGGCCCGGGACGTGGCCCCGACGCACTGCGTGAAGACCGGCGAGCGGACCGACCGGGCAACGCACGTGTGGGCTACGGCCCTCCCGCTGGTCGGGGGCACGCTGGCGCGCGCGCTTGCAGCGATCCTCCGACGGCCCGCGGTGCGCGTCGTGCTCCCGGTCTCCGACGCCGCCTGGCGGCGGTGGCGGCGGCCCCTCGGGCGGGCGGTGGCCGTCATCGGCCTCGGGCTCGGCTTCGTCGCGATCGGTGCGATTGGCGGTGAGCCCGGCGGCGTCGTGTTCGGGCTGGTCCTGGCGGCCGTCGGCTGCTGGCTGCGCCTCCGCGCCTGGCAGCTCCGCTGGGTCGGCCTCACCCTCCGACCGGACACCGGCGACATCCAGGTGTCGCGCGTGCACCCCGCGTTTGCCGACGAGGCCCGGCGCATCTACATAGATTCGGTGCAGCGGGGCCATTGACCGGGCGCTCGCCCGCACCGTCGACGAGAGGCCGGCGATGACCACCCGAGCCCTGTTGCTCACCCTGCACATCGTGTCCGTCGCCGGCTGGCTCGGCGCCGACTTCGTCGTCCACGCGCTCAGCCCCCGCCTCCACCGAGAGGCGGAGGGTGTGCAGGCAGCCTGGGCCGGCATGCAGGCGTGGATGCACGAGCGCTACTACCCGGTCGTGGCCGTCGCGGTCCTGGCCACCGGCATCCTGCTCGTGCTCGATGGCGACTGGTCGTGGTCGGCCGGGTTCATCTGGGTCGGCGTGGGCGCCGTCGTCATCGGTGCCGTCCTCGGCGGCGGACGCCTCGGCTCGCTGACGTAGCAGGAGCACGAGGCGCTCACGACAGGTGATGCCGCCGCCCTCGGCCCGCTGCGCCGCAGCATGGTGCCCATCTCGGTGATCATCACCGTCGCACCGATCGTCGTCGTCCTGGCGATGGTCGACAGGTGGCAGGCTTGATCCCGACCCGACGCCCCCAGGCCTCGAGGGCGAGCCGGTAGACGTCCATCTGACGGGCGATACGAGAAGCGCTCACCGGGTACCACGGCAAGGCCGGCCTCCAGCGCTGCGCTGCGAAGCCGGAGGTCCCGTGCGACAGGGCTGCCGGGTCGTGGGGGCCATCGACGCCGGCGAGCAGGCCTGGTGCGACGAAATCTGCGACAAGGCTCGGCTTGGCGCCCGGTTTTACTGGGGCCTGCACGACCGGTCACCACAACAATGAGGGAAAGGTCGGGAACCAACGGGATCTTCGCCGGCATGAAGGGCGCCGTCCCGCGCCGCTGGCGCCGGCGCGGTCACACGATGCGCGACTCGGTCTTGCCCCAGTACCGGTCGCGCAGCAGCCGCTTGTAGAGCTTGCCGGTCGGCAGGCGGGGCAGCTCGTCCTCGAAGTCCATCGACCTCGGCACCTTGTAGCCGGCGAGGTGCTCCCGGCAGTAGGCCAGCAGCTCCTGCTCGAGGACGGGCCCGGCGGTGCCCGGCTCCAGCGGCTGCACGACCGCCTTGACCTGCTCACCGAAGTCGGGATCGGGCACCCCGAACACGGCGACGTCGGCCACCTTCGGGTGCAGGACGAGGACGTTCTCGATCTCCTGCGGGTAGATGTTCACGCCGCCCGAGATGATCATGAACGTTGCCCGATCGGTGAGGTAGAGGTAGCCGTCCTCGTCGACGTAGCCGACATCACCGAGCGCGGTCCAGTTCGGGTGGTCGGGATGCTCGGCCTTGCGGGTCTTCTCGGGGTCGCCGTGGTACTCGAAGGGCCGCTTCGGCAGCTCGAAGTAGACGATGCCGGGCTCCCTCGGCGGCAGCTCGGCGCCGGACTCGTCGCAGATGTGCAACGTGCCGAGCACGGGCTTGCCGACCGAACCCCGGTGCTCGAGCCACTCCTCGGAGCGGATGTAGGTGAGGCCGTTGACCTCGGTGCCGCCGTAGTATTCGTACAGGATCGGTCCCCACCACTCGATCATCTGCTCCTTGACCCCCACCGGGCAGGGAGCGGCGGCGTGGATGGCGACCCGTTGCGACGACAGGTCGTGGCGGGTGCGGGCCTCCTCGGGCAGCTTCAGCATCCGGCTGAACATGGTGGGCACCCACTGGCTGTGGGTCACCCGGTGGCGCTCGATGGCGGCCAGGGCCTCCTCGGGGTCGAAGCGCTCCATGATCACGACGGTCCCGCCGAGGGTCTGCGCGCCCATCGAGAACCCGAGCGGCGCCGAGTGGTACATCGGCGCCGGCG
This sequence comes from Acidimicrobiales bacterium, assembly GCA_030681555.1. Taxonomy (GTDB): domain Bacteria; phylum Actinomycetota; class Acidimicrobiia; order Acidimicrobiales; family VFJN01; genus VFJN01. The sequence continues at coordinate 16,236 of JAUXRW010000024.1, read as the reverse complement.
ACAGGTACACGATGTCGGCGTCCATCTCGAACAGCGGCCCGAGGATCGGGGAGATGCCCGCGCCGGCGTCGGCGCGGCGGCCCGACAAGGGGCGCTTGATCCCCTTGGGCCGGCCGGTCGTGCCCGAGCTGTAGAGCATCGTCTCGCCCATCGGCTCCTCGGCGAGCGGCTCGGCAGGGTGGCCGGCGATGGCCTCCTCGTAGGGCTCGTAGCCCTCCGCGACCCCGTCCACCATCAGCCGGACCGGGCAGCCCGGCACCCGCCGGGCGACGTCGACCGCCACCTCGGCCAGCGCCGCCGACGTGACGAGCACCCTGGCCTCGCAGTCCTCCACGATGAAGGCCGCCTCCTCGCCGGTGAGGTAGCGGTTCACGGTGGTGACGTAGAGGCCCGACCGGATGGCGGCCCAGTAGACCTCCGGGTACCGGACGTTGTTCTCCAGCAGCGCCGCCAGGTGGTCGCCGGGGCGCAGGCCCGCGGCCCACATGAGCTGCGCCAGCCGGTTCGACCGCTCGTCGAGCTCGCGGTAGGTGACCTGCTCCCCGGACCCGGTCATCACGTGGGCGACCTTGTCGGGCGTCGAGCGGGCATGGGTGCCTGGGTACATCGTCCTCCCCCGGACGTCGTGAGCCGTCACGTTACGTCGGCGGCGCCGTGTCTCGCCGGGGCGGACCATACTTCGTCCAGGCGCGCGGCAGCCCGGAGGGAGAAGGCATCGAGCTGCACTTCGCGACGGTATGGGAGACGGTGGCCGACGCCTGCGCCCACGACGACGCCGTCGTCCAGGCCGACCGCCGGCTGACGTACCGCCAGCTCGACGACCAGGCGGCGCGGTTCGCTGGCGCGCTCACCGCTGCCGGGTTCGGCCACGACACGAAGGTGTCGCTGTACCTCTACAACTCGCCGGAGTACCTCGTCGCCGACCGACCCGCACGCGCCACGGTCGACGAGCGCATCTTCGACGAGCACGGCGACGAGCAGCCGTTGCAAATCCCCCGCCGGCACGGCGGGACGTGGATGCGAAGTACGATGAACGCAGTATCCGGGCACGGGCGGGCGGCGGTAGGGGCAGCGGATCGGGACGCAGGGGGCGTCGTGTCTCATCGGGGGTGCGGGTGACGGAGGCGAGCGGCCGGCTGATCGGCAGGGTCGCGATGATCACGGTTGCGCCGCGCGGGATGGGCCTGGCCACCGCCCGGCGGTTCCTCGCCGAGGGCGCCCGGGTGGTCATCGCCGACCTCAACGCGGCCACCGGGGAGAAGGCGCTCGAGGAGCTCTCGGCCGCCGGGTACGGCGGCGACGTGCGCTTCGCCCGCACCGACGAGGCCGTGGAGGACGACGTCGCCGCCGCCGTCGAGACGGCGGTGGAAGCGTTCGGCGGTCTCGACGTCGTGTTCAACAACGCCGGGGTCGGTGGTGCCTTCGGCCCGATCACCGACATCGAGATCGAGCGCTGGGACCACACCTTCGCCGTACTCGTGCGGGGGTCTTCCTCGGCACGAAGCACGGCGCCCGGGCCATGATCGCCGGCGGGCGGGGCGGCGCCATCGTGAACACGGCGCCGGTCGCCGGGCTCTCGGGTGGCGCCGGGCCGCAGGCCTACTCGGCAGCGAAGGCAGCCGTGGTCAACCTGACCCGGGCCACGGCCGTCGAGCTTGGACAGCACCGCATCCGCGTCAACGCCATCTGCCCCGGCGCCATCCTCACACCGCTGCTCGGCACGTCGCAGGGACCGGACCTCGTCGAGCGTCTCGACCGCCTCCAGCCGTGGCCCGAGCACGGTGTCGGCGACGACATCGCCGGGGCCGCCCTCTCCCTCGCCTCCGACGACGCCCGGTTCGTGACCGGCGAGGCCCTGGTCGGCTTTTGGGTGGTGAGCCGCGACGCGGAGGCCTTGGGGGTCATGCGCGACGCCGCCACCTTCTCCTCCGGCGCCGGCGGCACCGCCATCGACGACAGCCATGCCGCCGGCATCACCCTGAACCAGTCCGACGACCCGCAGCACTCGCGCCTCCGCTCGCTCGTCAACCGGGTTCGCGCCGCGCACCATCGCCGCCCTCGAGGACGACCTGCGCCGCCGCGCCCGCGGCATCGTCGGCGCCGTGCCGGCGGGAGCCCCGTTCGACTTCGTGCCGGCGGTCACCCAGGAGCTGCCGCTGCAGGCCATCTGCAACATCGTCGGGGTGCCCCAGGACGTAGGCGCCGTAGCTGACGATCCCGACCATGCGATCCTCCCTGTCATCGGGCGCCGTCACCCGCGCCTCCGTCGGCGCGACCCCGCACGAGGCGGATGGGCGTGTAGACGAGCACCTCGTGGCCGCGCTGGTTGCGGACGCGGTTCGTGGTGGTGACGACGCCGCGCCCAGCTGTCTTGCTGGCACGGGACGCCGTCACCTCTACCTCGACCTGGATCGTGTCGCCGACGTACACCGGGGCCACGACGCGCAAATCCGCGCCCAGGAACGCCAACCCGGTGCCGTGGATCACGCCGGTCTGGATGACGAGGCCCTCGGCGAGCACGAAGGTCAGGGCGCCCGGCACCAGCCGGCCGGTGTAGGGGCCGTCGGCCGACGGCGCCCGGGCGTCGAGGAACAGCGGCTCGACGAACCCGGCGCTGGTGACGAAGGAGACGAGGTCCGTCTCGGTGACCGTGCGGCCGCTCGTCGTCAGCGTGTCGCCGACGGCCATGTCCTCCCAGGACAGCCCCCGTGGACCCACGCGGCACACCGTAGTCACGTCTCGTCCACCGGTCGCTACGGCCGTGGCCCCGAGTGAGGACGTCCTCCACACGCCGGTCTGCGACCTGCTCGGCATCGAGCACACGGTCGTGCAGGCGGGCATGGGCTACGTCGCCCGGGCGGAGCTCGCTGCGGCCGTCTCCAACGCCGGCGGCCTCGGCGCGATCGGCGGCGCCGGGTTCCCGCCCGAGCGGCTGCGGCTCGAGATCCAGCGGGTGCGGGAGTTGACCGACCGGCCGTTCGGGGTCGACCTCATCCTCCCCGCGCAGACCACGACCGGCGAGGTCCTCGAGCCCCGCCCGCCGCACGCCCGGCCGCGGGTCGACGCCGAGGAGCTGGCGCAGGACGTCAACCTCGGCGAGTTCGCCGTCAACCGCGACGGCACCCCCGTCCGGCCCGAGGAGCTCATGCGGATCGTGGCCGAGGAGGAGGTGCCCGCGGTCGTGGCCGCCGTCGACCGCCCCGTACTGGTCGCCGGCGGCATCTGCGACGGCGTAGGCCTCGCCACCGCCCTCGCCACGGGCGCCCAGGGGGCGTGGATGGGCCGGCTCTGCCGTGGATCAGGCCGTCGACGAGCACCACCTTGCCCGTCGAGCACGGCGTCAGTCGCCCAGGCGGAGGCGCGGCCGGAGCCAGCGGGCGATGGCGGCGATGCCCTCGTCGGCCTCCGGCACCCGGCCCGCGAAGAAGTGCCACACATGCACCATCTCCGGCCACACCTCGACGGTGACGTCGACCCCGGCGTCCTCTAGGCGCTCGCCCATGACCGTGGCGTCGTCGAGGAGCCGCTCGTGGTCGCCGACGTGGATGAGCGTGGGCGGCAGGCCGGCGACATCGGCCTTGACCGGCGACACCAGCGGGTCGGCGATGTCGTGACCGGCGAGGTACCACGATGCCATCTCGCCGAGCGACTCCGGGAAGACGAAGGGATCGACCTCGGCGCGGCTCGTGAACGACGGCGAGTCGCCGGCGATATCGGTCCAGGGCGAGATCATCACCGCCGCTGCCGGCACCGGCTCGCCGGCGTCGCGCAGGGCGATGGAGGTCACGGCGGTGAGGCCGCCACCCGCCGAGTCGCCGGCCACTGCCAGCCGGCCGGCGTCGATCCCTGCCCCCCGCAGCGCCCGCACGGCCGCCACAGCGTCCTCGACCGCCGCCGGGTGCGGGTGCTCCGGTGCCAGGCGGTAGTCGAGCAGCACGACCGGGCAGCCCATCGCCCGCGCCAGGTGGGCGCACATCGGCCGGTGCGTGTCGAGGCCGCCGATGCAGTAACCCCCGCCGTGCAGGTAGAGGACGGCGGCACCCTCGTTGCCGTCGTCGGGCGCCAGCCGCTCGGCGGGCACGCCGCCGAGCTCGACGGGCGTCACCCCGACGCCCTCGGGCATCGGCATCATCGCCCCGAGCTTGCGGTAGCGGGCCCGCTGCTCCTCGATGCCGACCGTCCGGCCCGCCATGGCCTGGCGCCCGGCGGCGACGAGGTCGAGCAGCTCCGTCAGCTCCCCGCTCGGCACGGCCTCAGCCCCGGGTGGGGGTCGGCCCCATCGCCTCGGCGAGCGACCGGTGGAAGTGCTGGAGCGCCGGCTCGTTCCGCCCGAAGGTGAGGTGGCTCTGGGCTCCGGCGCGGAAGCCGCGCTGCATCGTCTCGCCCACCGGGAAGTCCTCCTCGAGCACCGTCTGCATGAGGATCTTCCAGTTGCGGTCCCACATCCGCTGCTCGGCGTCGTCGCGGGTGGGGTGCGGGGCGAGCAGCTGCACCCGGGCCACCGACCGAGCCGGGTCGTCGCCCTCGGGGAACACGAGCCACGCCTCGAAGTGGTCGGCCTGCCACACGAGGACCGTGTTCGGGAACAGCTGGTAGATGACGGCGACGTGCGGCAGGCAGTCGACCTCGTCGACGCTGCGGCCCCGCACCTCCGGCTCGTAGCTGTCGCGCACGCCGACCATCCGGCCGTGGGGGCCGAAGCCCTCGAACGGCGTCAGGTTGGTGCGGATGTAGGGGCCGATGCTCCGGGTGTGCAGGAACTTGATGTGGTAGGTCTCGAGGAACCCGTCGACGACGATCTTCCAGTTGAGGTTCGCCCGCAGCAGCGTGTCTCGCTCGACGACGTACTGGTCGAGGCCGTAGGTTGCCAGCTCGGCGTCGAGCCCGCCGAGGTACGGCGCTACGTCGATCTCGGCGCCGGGCGTGAGGAGGACCCACACGAGCCCGTGGCGCTCCTCGACCGGCAGCTCCACCAGGCCCGCCGCCGCGTCCCCGGGGTCGCCGAAGCAGTCGTCGTAGGACACTCGGCGCAGCGACCCGTCGATCCGGTACGACCAGGCGTGGTACGGGCAGCTGAAGTTCGCCCGCCGGCCGCAGTCGTCGAGCTCGACCTTCGCCCCACGGTGGCGGCAGACGTTGAGGAAGGCCTTGAGCGAGCCGTCGCCCTGGCGGACCACGAGCACCGGCACGCCCGCCGCGTCCTCGGTGAAGAACGACCGCGGCTCGGCACAGCGCGCACCGTGGCCGATCACGATCGGCGTGCGCCGGAACAGCTCCTGCTCCTGGGCCAGCCGGGACGGGTCGACGTACTCGGCCACGGGGTTACGCATCACCTCCGGCGCCATCGCCGTCGAGTCCGAGCCGAGGTACTCCTCGATCTCGGCCATCACCCGCTCACGGACCTCGCGCTGCATGCGGCACCCCCTGTGACGACCGCCCGCATGCTAGCCACCGTTCACTTCGGCGGCATGCCCGCCGGCCCGATCCGTATGATCCGGCCGTCGCCGTCCGGGGAGGCACCGTGCCCTATCAGAGCATCTTCCGTCCAGACCTGTTCGCCGGTCGTGTCGTCGTCGTCACCGGCGGTGGGACGGGCATCGGGCGGTGCACGGCGCACGAGCTGGCGGCGCTCGGTGCTCACGTCACGCTCGTCGGTCGCCGGGAGCAGCCACTCCAGTCGGCCGCCGCCGAGATCGTCGAGGACGGCGGTTCCGCCGACTGGCACTCGTGCGACATCCGCGACGGCGAGCGGGTCGCAGGGGTCGTCGACGCGATCGTCGAGCGCCACGGCGGTGTCCACGGCCTCGTCAACAACGCCGGTGGGCAGTTCAGCGCGCCGCTGACGGCGATGAGCCAGAAGGGCTTCGAGGCGGTCGTCCGCACGAACCTCGTCGGAGGGTTCCTGCTCGCCCGCGAGGTGCACCGCGCGTGGATGCAGGCCCGCGGCGGCGCCATCGTGAACATCACCGCCGACCACGCCCGCGGGATCCCGCTCATGGGCCATTCGTCCGCGGCCCGGGCGGCGATGGCGAACCTGACGCGGACGATGGCGGTCGAGTGGGCGGCCGACGGGGTGCGGGTCAACGCCGTGGCGCCCGGGTTCGTGGCATCCAGCGGGTACGACACCTACGAAGGCGAGCCGTTCCACGACCTCCTGGCGCGGCTGCCCGAGCTGACGCTCGCCCGGCGGCACGGCACCGAGTCCGAGGTGTCGGCGGCGATCGTGTTCCTGCTGTCCGACGCCGCCGCCTACATCACGGGCCAGGAGCTGCTCGTGGCCGGCGGGTCGGACATCCTCAGCGGCCTGTGGCCGGTGCCCGACCACAACCGGATGCCAGCCTTCGAGGGCTTCCACCGCGGGGCGCCCCCGGCGGCGCTCGGCGCCGGGGATCGGTAACGTGCGGCCATGGAGATCAGCGACTTCACCGACGTCCGCTACGAGGTCGAGGACGGCCTCGCCTGGATCACCATCGACCGGCCCGACCGCTACAACGCCTTCCGCGGCCGGACCATCGACGAGCTTCTGCGGGCGTTCAAGGCGGCGTGGGTCGATACCGCCGTCGGGATCGTTGCCCTCACAGGGGCCGGGGACAAGGCCTTCTGCACCGGCGGCGATCAGAAGCAGCGCCACGAGACCGGTGACTACGGCCCCACCGAGACCGGGCTGTTCGAGGTGGAGACGCTGCACCGGCTCATCCGCGACATCCCGAAGCCGGTGATCGCAGCTGTCAACGGCTTCGCCATCGGTGGCGGTCACGTCCTGCACGTCCTCTGCGACATCACCATCGCCGCCGACACGGCCCGGTTCGGCCAGACCGGGCCGCGCGTCGGGTCCTTCGACGCCGGTTTCGGCAGCGCCTACCTGGCGCGGGTCGTCGGCCAGAAGCGGGCGCGGGAGATCTGGATGTTCTGCCGGCAGTACGACGCCGCCACCGCCGAGCGCTGGGGGCTGGCCAACGCCGTCGTGCCCGCCGCCGAGCTGCGGGCCACGGTGCGGGCGTGGGCCGACGAGGCACTGGCGCTCTCGCCCACGGCGCTCAAGGTGCTCAAGCACTCGTTCAACGCCGAGACCGAGCACATCGCCGGGGTCGGCGCCCTCGCCTTCGACAGCCTCGAGCTGTTCGTCGGCGGCCCGGAGGCCCGCGAGGGCGTCCAGGCCTTCAATGAGAAGCGCCGCCCCGACTTCGGTCCCTACCGCTGACGCTCGCGGCTTCGTCCACCGCCAGCCCTGATCGATCCGAGGCGCGCCCGCCGCGGCGCGTCCGTCACCGTCACGCTGGTTCCCCGGGCGAGGCAACTCGCATCCTCGAGCGATGCGAGCTGTACGCGCGCGAAGAGGGTCGCGCACTGACCATCGTGCGAACCGTCGCTCTCATCACGTGAGACTTCAGGCGTATGCTGTCGCCGATCGGCGGAGAATGGCCATCTTCCGAGCGAGGAGTTGCAACGTGCACGTCGGGATGTCGTCCATCTTCCAGGGCTTCGGCGGGACCATGACCGATCGCGAGGTGTACGACGCCGACATCCACCTCGCCGGCCTGGCCGAGCCGCTCGGCTTCGAGTCGATCTGGGGCGTCGAGCACCACTTCACGAACTACACGATGTGCCCCGATGTCCTGCAGTTCCTCACCTACATCGCGGGGCGGACCGAGCGCGTGAAGCTCGGGTCGATGGTCGTCGTGCTCCCGTGGCACGACCCGGTGCGGGTCGCCGAGCAGATCCTGATGCTCGACCACCTCTCCGGCGGCCGGGTGATCCTCGGGCTCGGACGCGGCACCGGCAAGGTCGAGTTCGACGGGCTCGGGGTCGACATGGGCGAGGCCCGCCAGCGCTTCAAGGAGACCGCCGAGGCGCTCTTCGCCGCCCTCGAGACCGGCGTGATGGAGTACGACGGCGAGTACGTCCGCCAGCCCCGCGTCGAGCTGCGCCCGGGCCCAAGCGAGCCGTTCCAGGGCCGCATCTACTCGGCCACGATCTCGCCGGAGTCGGCGGAGATCATGGCGAGGCTCGGCACCGGCGTGCTGATCGTGCCGCAGAAACCCTGGGACCAGGTCCGCGACGAGACGGCCGCCTACCGCACCACCTATCGCGACGCCATCGGCGCCGAGCCGCCGGCACCGATCGTCGCCGGGTGGACCTTCGTCGACGAGAGCGCCGACCGCGCCGAGGAGAAGGCCCGGGAGTGGATCGGCGACTACTGGCGGTCGGTGATCTTCCACTACGAATTCGACAAGCCGCACCTGAAGGAGACGCCGGGCTACGAGTTCCACGGGCTGATGTACGACCGCCTCGCGGCGCCGGGCGGCGCCGAGAAGATGACCGACTTCTACGTCAGCCTGCAGCCGTGGGGTACGCCCGAGCAGGTCTACGACAAGATCGTCTCCTTCGCCGACCTCGTCGGTGCCGACACCTACGTCGGGGTGCTCCGCTACGGCGGCATGACCCGTGAGGACGGCGAGGCGAACATGCGGCTGTTCGCCGAGCAGGTGCTCCCCGAGCTGCAGAAGGTGGCGCCGGCCCAGGAGCGGCTTTCGCTCGCCTCCTGAGCGGCCCGGGGTGGTCACTTGTAGGCGGTGAACTCCCGGCCGAAGGTCTCCCGGGCGATGATCGCTTTCATGATCTCCGGGGTCCCGTCGCCCACCTCGAGGCCCATCACGTCGAGCATCCGCTGGGCGAACGGCTGGTCGTTGCCGTAGCCCGACCACCCGTGCAGCAACATGCAGGCGTGGATCGCATCGGCGGCGAGCTTCGGCCCGAGCCACTTCGCCATCGCCGCCTCGGTCGTGTGCGCCTGCCCGGCGTCGGCGCGGGCGAGCGTCTCGTAGGCGACGAGGCGCGCCGCGTGCAGCAGCGCCAGGTGCTCCGCCACCTGGAACGACACGGCCTCGTGGCGGGCCAGGGGCTTGCCGAACGCGTGCCGCTGCTTGGCGTACTCGACGGTCTCGTCAAGGCTCTGGCGGGCGGCGCCGACGCAGGCGAGCGCGATCAGCGCCCGGTTGAAGTCGAAGGACTGCATGGCCCCGACGAAACCCGTGCCCTCCTCACCGATCTGGTTCTCGAGCGGCACCCGGACATCGTCGAAGAACAGCGAGCCTCGCTGGCTGAGGTGCCCGCCGACGGTGTCGTAGCGTTGGCGCGCCACGCCCGGTGCGTCGAGGGATACGAAGATCATCGACACGCCACGGGCGCCCGGCCCGCCGGTGCGGGCGAAGACGACGCAACCGTCGGCATTGCCGGCGAAGGTGATCGATGCCTTCTCGCCGTTGAGCACCCACGACTCGCCGTCTCGCCGGGCCGTGGTGACCAGGTTGGCGGCGTCGGAACCGACGCCGGGCTCGGTGAGGGCGAACGAGAGCAACCTGTCGCCGGACGCCATGGCCGGCAGCCACTCACGCTTCATCGACTCCGAGGCGTTCCCCAGCAGGCCAGCGGCGATCGTGCTCAGCTGGACGAAGTAGCTGATGTTGAAGTCGCCGCGTGACAGCTCCTCGGCGGCGACCCCCGCGGCGACGTAGGTAGCGCCGCTTCCGCCGTACTCCTCCGGCACCTTCAGTCCCAGCACCCCGAGCTCGCCGAGCTCGCGCAGAAACTCCCGGGGGTACGGCTCGCGGCGCCACCGCGCCATGTCCGGCAGCAGCCGGCTGCTGGCGTAGTCGCGCAACGTACGGGCGAACAGCTCGTCCTCGTCGCTGAGGGTGAAGTCCACGATGCCTCCGTCGTGTCGGGTCAGGAAATGGTGCCCTGCTGGGCGAGCCACTCGATCTCGTCGGCGGCGAACCCCCAGCCGGTGAGGACCTCGGCGGTGTGCTCGCCGGGCGAGCACGGCGGCCGCTGGATCTCGGCCGCCGTCCGGCTGAAGCGGGGAGCCGGCCCTGGCTGGACGACCCCGTCGACCTCGACGAAGGTGCCGCGGGCCCGGTTGTGCCGGTGGCCGGGCGCCTCGCCGAGGTCGAGGACCGGCGCGAAGCAGATGTCGGTGCCCTCCATGAGCGCCACCCACTCGTCACGGGTCCGGGTGCGGAAGATCTCCCCGAGGCGGCGGCGGTGCTCCGGCCAGCGGGCGCGGTCGTCGCGGTCGGGGATCTCCGCCGGGTCGATGCCGAGCACCCCCAGGAGCTGATCGTAGAACCGGCGTTCGATCGAGCCGATGGCCACCCACCGACCGTCGGCGGTCTCGTAGGTCCCGTAGAAGAACGATCCTCCGTCGATGAGGTTCCCGCCCCGCTCGTCGGTCTGCATGCCGGCGGCGTGCATCCCGTAGGCGCTGGCCATCAGCGACGCCACACCGTCGACCATCGCCGCGTCGACCACCTGGCCCTCGCCCGACGTGCGGGACTCGATGACCCCCGCGAGCACGCCCAGCGCGAGGTAGGCGCCCCCACCCCCGAAGTCGCCGACGAGGTTGAGCGGCGGCACCGGTGGCCCGCCGGTCGGGCCGATCGCATGGAGCGCGCCGGCGAGGGCGATGTAGTTGATGTCGTGGCCGGCCGCTGCGGCCAGAGGTCCATCCTGGCCCCAGCCGGTCATCCGGCCGTAAACAAGCCTCGGATTGCGGGCCAGGCACACGTCGGGCCCGAGCCCGAGCCGCTCGGCAACGCCTGGCCGGAAGCCCTCGATCAGAGCGTCGGCGGACTCCACGAGCCGGAGGACCACCTCGGCGCCGGCCGGGTCCTTCAGGTCGACGCGGGCCGACCTCCGGCCCCGCAGGAGCACGCTGTAGCGCCGCGGCAGCGGTATGCCGAGGTCGAGGTCGCCGTTGCTCGGGCGATCGATTCGGACCACGTCGGCGCCCATGTCGGCGAGGAGCATGGCGCAGAACGGCGCCGGGCCGATCCCGGCGAGCTCGACGATCCGGCACCCCTGAAGCGGTCCCATCAGCGGACCGACCCCTGCTCGCGCGCCTCCCGCAGGAGGCTCATCTTCCCAAGCATCGCCTTGGTCGCCGGCCCTTTCGCGCCAGCCACTCCTCGGCCTGCTGGTCCTCCGCCGCCCCGCTCGTCGCACGCCACGGCGGTGCCGCCGATCTCGCCGGCGACGGCGGCGGCGACGTCTGCGACCACGACCCGCCGCATGCCCGCGGCGGCAACGCTCCGGCACAGCGCCCGGCCGATGCCACTGGCGCCCCCCGTGACGACGACGACCTTGTCGCGAAGCTCCACTCCACCCTCCCCCGGACGTGAACCATCGTTCATCGTAACCGCGCCGCCGACAGCTGGCGGGATAGTGTCGATCGGTGCCACCGCTCGCCGTCGAGGTCTCGGTCGCCGACCGCATCGCCACGATCACCCTCACAAGCCCGCCGGCCAACGCGCTCGGCGTTGCCGTGAAGGAGGGACTTGCGGCCGCGCTCGACGCCGCCGAGGCGGCGGGCGCTCGCGTGCTCGTGGTGCGCTCGGCCGTCGACGGCTTCTTCGCTGCGGGCGCCGACCTCAAGCTCCTCGCCGGCGCGGACGCCGTCGCCTTTGCCGAGTACGTCGACGGGTTGCGCGGCGTGCTGGAGCGCATCGCGGCGCTGCCGCAGCTGTCGATCGCCGCCGTCGACGGCTTCGCCCTCGGCGGGGGGCTCGAGCTGGCGATGGCGTGCACGCTGCGCGTCGCCAGCCCGCGGGCGCGGCTGGGCGTGCCCGAGATCAAGCTCGGGCTCCTGCCGGGCGCGGCCGGGACGCAGCGGCTGCCCCGGCTCATTGGGCGCGGCCCGGCGCTCGACCTTCTCCTCACCGGCAGGAGCATCGGCGGTGAGGAGGGGTTCCGGCTCGGTCTGGTCGATCGGCTGGCGCCCGACGGCGAGACCGACGCCGTCGCCAGGGGTCTCGCGGCCGAGCTCGCGGCCGGCGCCTTCGAGGCGCTGGCCGCCGTCGCCCGCTGCGCCGACGCCGCCCGCGATCTTCCGTTTGCACAGGGCCTCGCCGTCGAACGCCGCGAGATCCTCCGCCTGTTCGGCACGGCCGACGCGCGCGAGGGCGTCCGCGCCTTCGTCGAGAAGAGACCTCCGGTGTTCGGCTGACGTGGGGCGACGCTCGCGGTGAGCCGACGCGTTCGCCCGCACCGCCGCGACCAGATCCTGACGGCGGCCACGGCCCTCTTCCGCACGCACGGCTTCCACGCTGTCGGCGTCGACGAGATCGGCAGCGCCGCCGGCATCTCCGGGCCCGGCGTCTACCGTCACTTCACCAACAAGCAGGCTCTCCTCGTCGCCATCTTCGATCGCGTGGCCGACGACCTCGTGCGGCAGGCCCAGCGGATCGAAGAGGAGACCGAGCGGCCGGCCGACGCGCTCCGGGTGCTCGTCGCCCAACACGTCGACTTCGCCCTCACCGAGCGGGCGCTGATAGCCGTGTACACCCAGGAGGAGCGGAGCCTGCCGGCTTCCGACCGGCGCCGGATCCGGAAGCGTCAGCGCCTGTACCTCGACCACTGGGTGCGCGCCCTGCGCGAGGCACGGCCCGAGGCGGACGAGGACGAAGCGGTCTCCATCGTGCATGCCGCGATCCACGTCGTGAGCTCCGTGGCCGCCTACGAGCCCACGCTCCCTCGCGATCGGCTTCGAGCCCTGCTCGTCGGTCTCGCCGAGCGCGTGCTGCTCGACGACGCCGGGTGATCGACGGCGGGAGCCGTCAGGCCATCGTCAGGCCGCCGCTGACCGAGAGCGTCTGGCCGGTGACGAACGAGGCGTCGTCGGACGCGAAGTAGACGACGGCGGGGGCGATGTCGTCGGGCTCCCCCATGCGACGCATCGGGACGGCCCGCGTCATCGACGCGATGACGCGGTCGCCGTCGCTGCTCTGAGCAACGATCGACTGGACGAGCGGCGTGTTCGTCGGCCCCGGACACACGTTGTTGGCCGTGATGCCATGCCGCGCGACCTCACGGGCGATCGTCTTCGTGAAGGCGATCAGGCCGCCCTTGGCAGCGGAGTAGATCGCCTCGAGCGACGAGCCGACGCGGCCGGCGTCGGACGCGATGTTGACGAGCCGGCCCCAGCCGGCGTCGGTCATGGCCGGGAGCACGAGCCGGGTGAGACGGATCGGGCCGCCGAGGTTGACCTCGAGCACCTTCCGCTGGAACGCCTCGTCGCTCTCGAGGAACGGCTTCAGCTCGTCCCAGCCGGCGCAGTTCACCAGCACCTGCACCGGCCCGGGGCCCTCGGCCACACCTCGCACGGCCGCTTCGCAGGACGCCGGGTCGGTCACGTCGAGCTCGACCGCCGTGCCGCCGACCTCATCGGCCACGGCGCCCGCCGCGTCAACCGACACATCGGCGACGACGACGTGGTGCCCGGCCGCTGCCAGCTGTCGGCAGATCGCGCTGCCGATGCCCCCGGCGCCGCCCGTCACGAACACTACACGATCTGCCATCGCTCCCCCTTGGTCGCCTCGTAACGCAGGTTATCCGTCGTTCACCTTACACAGGAGGCACGTGCAGATCCCCCTAGGCCGACAGACCCTGACGTCCTCGGCGACACGTCGCTCCAAGGCCGACAGCCCCTCGGGGACCGACCACGAGTAGCGAGTCAGGAGGACAACGACGATCGCCGGCGCGCTCGGCCACCGCGAGGTCGCGTGCCTCGTCCAAAGCCGGTCGGTCGATTGTCAACCCCGACCGATCGAGACCGTGAACCACGCCAGCCAGCGATGCCCGGTCTTCCCATACCGGAGCGACGCCCAGCGCTCCATCACTCGCGCGGTAAGGCTGGCGACTGGAATCGCTCGTCGCGGCGACCGGCCACTGATGACATTCGAACGTGGCCGACGAGCGGAGCCTCGGCTTGCGGCATGGCACCGAGGGCTAATCCGCTTCCAGCGTCAGACGGTGGACGTTGGTCTGCCTTCGGAAGCTAGAAGCCGTCAGCGGTCAGAAGAGCCACTCGCATCGGCGTGCTCCTCAGCTTCGGCGGTCCACTGTCGAATAGCGGATGCCGAGCTGCTCACAGGATTGGCGGATGCCTGGGCTGTCGTCCCGGCTCGACGCGAGGACACGCGCGCCAAGCGCCTCAGCGGCGGCGACTGCTTCGGACCCGAGCGTCGACAGCCCGGTGGACTCCGACACCAGGACACCCATGCGCCACGCCAGGTCCCGCATCGGCACGACCGTGATGTCGTCGGGCAACCTCACCAGCGCGGCGACGAGCGCCTGACGCTCTGCCGGCGGGAGATCGCCGGCCAGCGCACCTCCCGCCGCACGAGCCGCGCTCTTGCACAGCCGGGCGTACCACAGGTTGGTCGTGGCCCGCGGTTCGCGCCCCGCGGCTCGCCTGAGGTCGCGGTCCGGCCCGACCATCCAGTCGCGCAGCAAGTGATCGTCGAGCAGGACAGTCAACGGCTGACGAGGTCGGGGTCTTCCTCAGCAGCCACGGCGGCGTAGTGGTCCTCGGCCGGCAGAACCTCGTCAAGCAGCCGTCCGCCCTGACCGGCGGGCACGGTGAGCACGCCGAAGCCCAGATCGAGCACGTCGACCATGCCGCCGCTATCGAGTCGCCAGCGGTGGCGCACCGCCGCCGGAAGCGACATCTGCCCGGAGGATGAGACCTTGAACGTTTCGACCCGCGCCATGGGACCTCACTTGGTGAGTTGTGTGAATCACCAAATATAGGTCCAGTCGGGTCCGGACCGCGCACGGAGCCGGCGGTAGGTGGCATGTGTTCTGGTCGACGCGCCGCGCGTTCTGTGGCACGGATAGGTGTCACCACCCGACCTGCTCCAACCCGAGAGCGTCCTTCGGCCGGGCGCGTAACGCCGATTGTTCCGACATCCTGTTTGTTCCGGCCTGAGCTCGCTTGTGCCCGTCTGGCAAGGGATCTGGCGCGAGCAGGTCGGAACAATGCGGAGGCCGTCAAGGAGAGCCAATGGCGGATCGGCGGACAGGTACCGCCACGGCACGGTTACTCGATCGGTGGCTCGCTCCTGTGCGTCGGCAACCAAGGAACCCCGTCCTGAGGTGGCCGGTCCGGCGAGCCGGTGACTTCGGTCACAGTGGCGGCGTGCCATGCCGGGAGCGACGAAGATCGGGATATAGATGCCATCGAGCTGCGCACCGACGCTCCGTCGACGTTCGACCGGAACGGCTTCCTTGAGGCCGTGGCCGAGCACCATGTCCGCTTCGTCGCTCAGCTGCGGGCGCTGACGCCGCAGGAGTGGGCGGCGCCGAGCCGCAACGCCGACTGGAACGTGCAGGACACCGTGCGTCACCTGTGTGATACCTCGGTCCTCGTGCGGGACCACCTCGCCGCCCGCACCGACCCGTTCCCGCCGGGGTTCGACCCACGGACCACACCGCGGGAGTGGCTCGAGGGCAGCGCCGGCGAAAGGCCGGGCGAGACGCTCGCCCGTCTGGAGTCGGTGACCGAAGACGTCGTGAAGATGTCCCGCGAATTCGTTGCCGAAGGGCTCGAGTTCGAGATGCACGAGCTGTACGGGCCAGTCGACTGGTCGGTGTTCCTGCTGCACTGGTTCTGGGACCGGTGGGTGCACGAGCGCGACGTGCTGGCGCCGTTCGGTCGTCCCGGCGTGACCGGCGGCGACGGCTCGTTCCTGGCCACCGGCTACGCGCTGTTCGTCGCCGGCGCGGTGGCCCGGGGCCTCGGTCTCCAGACGGAGGTCAGCCTCGCCCTCTCCGGCACAGGCGGGGGAAGGTTCACCCTGCAGGTGGGCGACGCCGCCGTGCTTTCGGCCACGCCCGGTTCGCAGGACGGTCCCGAGGCCGCTGCGGTGGGTGACGCCTTGTCGGGCCGCGGCGCGTCGCTGACCGACCTCGTGCCTCTCACCGACGAGCAGGCGAGCGCCCTCGGCGCGCTCGGCGTCTTCTTCACCACGCCCGTCTGACGCTCGTCGCCCGGAACAGGCGTTGGAGAAGCAAGCGATCGTCGACCATGCCGCGGGCACCGAGTTGGACGTAGCCGAGTTCGTCGAGGCAGAGCAGGTCGAGTCGTCCGTAGTGGGTGACGATGCGCGACAGGCGTCGTTCGTCGGCGGCTTGGGCGAGAACCAGCCAACTCCGATCCATCAGCCGGCGATGTGGGGCACCCCCAACGGCGGCAGGCCTGGGCGTTATGGGCGCACGTTCGGCTACGCCCACTCGCAGCTGCAACGCACGAATATCGTTTGCGTCCCATGAGGTGGTGTAGGTAGCGGGGTCCACCCGGTGGGGTGGGCCATCGCGTGACTCTTGGTGAGACCTGCGAAAGCACTCACTGAAAGAGGACCACGCGATGACCCATGACGATGATGCCCGAGTTGCCGA
>JAUXRW010000113.1 GCA_030681555.1 Acidimicrobiales bacterium | reverse complement strand
GGACCGCGTCGCGTGCGCTGACCATCCCGAGGTGGGCCGGGAAGGACCGGGCGATCATCCTCGGGAGCTATGTGGACGCACCGATGGCCGAGGTGCTCGCAGCACTCACCGGGGCGTGCCCGCGGCTGACGGCCACGGCGTAGACCTCGAGCACAGCATCTGATTCTGTCGGTTTCGCTCATCGCCGACCTGCGGAAACGCTCTTCGGCACAGCGCTCAGGCCGGGCTGATCCGTAGTCAGATGCTCTATCCAATTGAGCTACGAGCGCTGGGTTGGACGAGCGACTCTACAAGAGGCCCTCCAGCCCGGTCGATCCCGAGCCCGGCGGCGATCTGGCGCGGCGCGTCCACTTCGCGCACCGCCCTCATGCGCATCACGAGGGGTCAGTCCTCCACGGACAGCAGAAGCCAATCGCCGCCAAGGCCCTTCAGCTGGCGCGTCCCCTGGTCCACGAGGCGCAGACCGGAGCCGGTCACCAAGTCGCGCACGGTGCCGGACACCAGGATCTGGCCGGGTTGTGCCGCGGTCTGCACGCGCGAGGCCACGTGGACCGCGATGCCAGCGACATCTCTGCCGACCACCTCGCACTCCCCCGTGTGCAGGCCCGCCCGGATCTCGAGGCCCAGCGCCCGAATCGCATGGCGTATTGCTGTCGCGCACTCGACCGCCCGTGAGGGCGAGTCGAACGTGGCGAGGAAGCCGTCACCCGTCGTCTTCACCTCGCGCCCCCCATGCCCGTCGATCTGCCGCCGGACCAGCTGGTGGTGCTCCTCGAGGACCTCGCGCCAGCGTGCATCTCCCATCTCGGTCGCTGTCTCCGTCGAGCCGACGACATCGGTGAAGAGCACGGTCAGCAGGACTCGCTCCACGGGCCGACGGGCGTTCGGTGGCTTGCGATCACGCAGGAGCAGCGTGCCGCGCCCCACCATGATCTGCTGGCCATCCGCATCGACCGCCTCGGCGTCGAGGACGAAGGAGTCGGCGGTGCGCACGTGCGTCGTGGCGGTGGAGACGATCTGGCGCCCGTCGGCCGGCACCGGCCGCAGGAAGCTCGACGCCTGCTCGAACGTGACCGCCCGTTGATGCGGCTCCGCGATCCTGGCGGTGATCAGGCTGGCGGTGAGCGTGCTGTGGCAGGCGATGACGCCCGCCTCGACCTCCCGAGCGGCGTTGCAGAACCACTCCGAAGCCGGCATCGTCGTCACCGCCCGGCTCGCCGACTCCTCGACGACCTGCAGACCGAGGAACGTGGCGAACGGCGGGACCGTGGTGCGGCTCAGCGAGGCCGGCACGCTGCGCCGCGGGGGATCCGGGGTTCCGTACACGGGCTCATCGGCCGCCTCGTCCAGCGCCTGCGCCAGGGCCGGCGGCGCGGGCACGATCGCCACCCCCACCACACATCCCGTCGCGTGGGCGACACCTCGGCCGAGCGTGTCCTCGATCGTCGTCTCGACGGTCGTGAAGGTCGACCCGGCGTGGAGGACGCGTCCCCGTGCGATCACCGACTTGTCCTGCACGGTGCAGGGCCGGAGGTAGCGGAGCGACATCGTGACCGGCCGCAGGATCGTGCCCGGAGGGGCCACGGTCATGGCCGTGACGAAGACGCTCAGCTCGGCCGTCGCCGTGAGATCGACGAACCCGTCGTAGATCTCGAACCACGGCGAGATCGGCTGGCTGACGACGGAGGCCCCGGCGGAGGCCTGGGTCATGCGGTAGCCGAGCAGGTGGGCGTGCGGCGTCCTCGGCAATCGGCCCCGGAGGTAGGTGCGCATCTGCTCGACGCCGGTCAGCGACGAGAAGCTCGCCTCCGGAACCACCCCCCGCACGGGCTCGTTCAGCACCGCCACATGGTGCCCGATCCGAGCCGCGTCCGACGGATCGCTCCGAACCCACCCGGCCCCGACGCCCGCAACCTTCCGACCGGTCATGGGCGCTCTTTCAGGCCCACCCCCTTCCGTATCCCCCCGATGCTGTCGACCGGATCGGGCAACAGCTGTCGGATCCGGTTCACAGAACGGGCTCGACGAGACGGCGGCGATGAGATCGCCGTCGTGCAAGCATCTGCCTCGCATGGACGAGAAAAACCTCGCCGAACTCTACAGCTTGCCGCCGCTCGACTGGGACCAGATCGCCAAGCGCCTCGACGCGGGCATCACCCAGGGGCCCGGCGGTGGGGGGCCGAACCGGCACACCTGCTGGCTCGCCACGGTGAACGCCGACGGCTCGCCGCACCCCACCGGCATCGGCGCGATGTGGGTGGACGGTGCCTGGTGGTTCGAGACCGGCGAGCACTCCCGGAAGGGGCCCAACCTCGCACGTGACCCGCGATGCACGCTGAGCGTCGCCACCGAGCAGTTCGACCTCGTGGTGGAGGGCGAGGCCAAACCCGTGCGTGATCCCGACACCGTTGCTGCGATGGCCGACGCCTGGGCGTCCGACGGCTGGCCGGCGGAGCCCGACGCGTCTGGCACCGCGCTCACCGCCGACTACAGCGCTCCCTCGGCCGGCCCCCCGCCGTGGCTCGTCTACCGGCTCGTCGCGCGCTCGGCTACGGCCCTCGCCACGGTGGAGCCCGGCGGCGCCACCCGCCGGCGCTTCTGAGGCCCGCGCCCGTCGGGCCCCGCCAGATCCAGTCGGTACGCTCCCGGCGCTGCGCCACGGACCCTTCCCGGCGCCGAGCCCGAAAGGAACCGATCGCAGATGGCCGAGTCGTACAACCTCGAGCCGCCGCGACCGCTCAGGGACTTCCCGTTCATCGAGCGTGCGGGGCTCGAGCTCCTGCACCTCGAGCGCGGGCGCGCCGTGCTGCGGCTGCCGTTCGAGCCGAACATCAACCACGTCGGGATGGTCTATGCCGGCGCGCTGTTCACGCTCGCCGAGATGCCGGGCGGCGTGCTCTTCGTCAGCGCGTTCGACGTCGCCCGCTTCTACCCGATCGTGGGCGACATGCAGGTCCGCTTCATGCGGCCGGCCATGACGTCGGTCACCGTCGACGCGGGAATGACCGACGCCGAGATCAACCGGATCACCCAGGACCTCGAGCTGCAGGGCAGGGCCAAGTACGTGCTCGAGCAGGAGCTCCACGACGAACACGGCACGCTCGTCGCCACGACCAGCGCCACCTACTTCGGCCGCTCCTTCTGACCGCCGCGACGATCGCGCGCCCGTTCGCCCACGGCCGGCTCCCCCGGGTTCCGGGCATGGCCGGCCACGGAGGGGCCGCTGACGCCCCGGTCCTCACCGAGCTGCGGCCGAGGGAGCGCCTGCGGAGGGAGCACCGGTGGAGGGCGGAGCCCGCCGGCGTGGCATCCTGGGCCGCTCCCTGCTCACCCTCGCCTCCGTCGCTCGCGGTGGCGGAACCGTAACCCCTGCGGCGGCCCCGACCCATGAACCCGACGTACGTGCAGGGCTTCGCCCTCTCCATCGGTGAGGCGGCGGATGGCTACGTCGTGACCGACCTGGCCGGGGGGGAGCACCACCTCACCGCCACCGCGCTGTTCATCCTGGAGCGCTGCGCCGAGCCGTGCTCGGCCGCCGAGATCACGGGCGAGGTGCAGTCCGCGTTCGACCTCCCCGAGGTCCCGGAGGAGCTCGTCGAGGCCTGCGTCGCCGAGCTCGTCGAAGCCGGGCTCGTCGTCGACGCGGACGAGGTCGAGTGGCCCCCACCGCCGCAGCCGGAGCAGGAGCACCTCGCGGTGCGTGTCACCGTGGGCGCCGGGCGGGGGGTGTTCGCCCGCCGTCGCTTCGACGCGGGCGAGGTCATCGAGCGCTGCCCGATGATCGTCATCGAGGCGGACGAGGCGGACGCGATCCAGCACACGGTCCTGGGCCGGTACGTGTTCGACTGGAGAGAGGGTCGGTCCGGCCTCGCCCTCGGCTTCGGGAGCCTCTACAACCACAGCCCGCGCAACAACGCCGAGTACCAGGCCCATGACCGGGAGCTGATCCTGGAGATCGTGGCCCTCCGGCCCATCGAGGCGGGCGAGGAGATCCTGATCGACTACACGGGCGGCGGCGTCACCGAGCTGGCGTTCACCCCGACGCCGACCTGAGGGGCCCGTCCGCCTCGGCCTCGCGAGGGCGACCCAAGCGGTAGAGCACGTGCCGGCGCAGCGGATGGCCAGCGGGCAGCGCCGGGTGCTCGAAGTCGTCGTGCGGGTCGTGGGTCATGCCCAGCTTCTGCATCACGCGCCGCGATCGCTCGTTGCCCACGGAGGTGAAGGACACGATCTCGTCGACGGCGAGCCGGGCGAAGCCGTCGGCCAGCGCGGCGCGGGCGGCCTCGGTGGCCACCCCGCGTCCCCACGACCAGCGGGCGAGGCGCCAGCCGACCTCCACCGCCGGCGTGAACGGAGCCTCGAAGGTGGCCGGCCACAGACCGGTGAAGCCGGCGAAGCGCCCGGACGCCACCACCTCGACGGCCCAGAGGCCGTAGCCGTCGCGCCCGAACGCCGCCTCGATGCGCTCGACCATCGCGTCGCTCTCCGCTCCGCTCGGCCGCGACGGGAAGTGCTCCATGACGACCGGGTCGTCGTTCAGCGCGGCGAACGGCTCGAGGTCCTCCGGCTGCCATCGCCGCAGCCGCAGACGGTCGGTGCACAGCTCGGCGGGGACCGGCAGGGAGGCGACGGGGAGGGAAGCCACGTGCCATTGTCTCCCGAAGCGCCACCCGCGGTGGCGGTACGATCTCGCCGGGGGAGGCGTGACGATGGCGATGGCAGAAGGGGACCTCATCCAGGACCTGTCGGTCTTCGCGGTGAGCGTGGACGGCGAACGGCTCGTCGTGTCGCTGTACGGCGGCCCCAGCAACGCGTGCGGCACCGTCACCTACACGATCGGTCCGTCCCGAGAGCGCCGAGCCGCCCTGGCCCAGGCGGCCGGCTTGGCGCCGGACTTCGAGCCGGAAGACTGCAGCTCCGCCTTCGCCTCGCCCTTCACCTCTTCGACCCGATCCTCGATGCGCTCCCAGGCACCCTCCATCTCCTGCTGCATACGGGGCTTCTCCTCGTCGTAGCGGCTCAGCGCAGACTCCCAGCGCTCCTGCATCGGCCGGATGCCGCCACCGCCCATGGTGATGATTGACGAGCCGGCGATGATGGCGAGCCCCATGTAGACACGGCGTCGGCCGCCTTGGCGATGGCCTTGGCCACGAGGATGCCGATGACCAGGCGCCCGCGTGGTGAGAGCCGCTCCTGCCCGCTCCCGCGCATCCCTGGTCACCGGCCCGGCATCGTCAGGAACGGTTCAGCGAACTGCAACCGCCGCGCCCTCGCCGGCCCACACGGGCGAAACCACGTCTCCGTATCGTCAGGCCCACGACAGAGAGCCGGCTCGATGGCGCCGGCACGCGAGGTGCCAGATACCGATGACGAGGACCGAGGCGCAGGACGACCAGGTGCGCGTGCTCCGATGGCCCGCCGAGGAGTCGCTGCGTCGCGCCTTGGCCGCGCGCGGCCGCCCCCGGATGCTGCTCGTCGAGCAGGGCACACCGCCGCCGGACGTCCTCGATCCACTCGAGGATTGGCTCCGGTGGCCGCCCGACCCCGACGACCTCCGAGCTCGGGCCGCCTGCCTCGGTCGCATCGCTGCTCCCGCCCCCGCGCCCGCCCTCCCTCTGCTCGACGAGGACGGCCTCCTCCGCAAGGGCGACCGCTGGGTGGCGATCAGCGAGGGGCAGGTACCGGTGCTGCGCCTGCTGCTCGAGCAGGTCGACCGAGTGGTGCGCTACGAGGCCATCGCCGCGGCGTACGCCACGACCGGGGGCAGTGGGCACCCGTCCGCGCTGCGCACCGCCGTGAACCGCCTGCACACAAGGATCCGGCCGCTCGGGCTGGAGCTGATCGCAGTGCGGCGACGCGGCGTCGTGCTGCGACAGGGCCAGCCGTAAGTCGTCAGGCCAACGCTTTCACGGCCAGGCCGCGCCCGAGGCGCCGGCGCCGCACGGTCACGCCGGCGCGCACGAGCTGCCGCAGGCGCTCCTCGTGGTCCGGACCCAGCTTGGCCCCGGCACGGTCGGTCACCTCGAACCGGTCGATCGCAAGGTCGTCGGCCAGCGTCGCGTGGGCTGACCGCACCTCGATCCCGGCGGCCGCGAACGCTGTCGCCAGCGCAGCCAGCAGCCCTGGACGGTCCGGGCAGCGCACCTCGCAGATGGTGTGCCAGGGGGACGCGTGGTGGTCGACATCGACCTCCGCCTCCGGTAGGGGCATGGACGCCAGGGGCGCGGCGGTGGCCGTCTCGATGGCCGCCAGCAGCGCGGCTTCGTCAATGGGCCCCTTCGCTCGGACGAGGAACGAGTCGAGCACTGCGCCGTCTGGCCACGTCGCCAGGACGGCGTCGTCGACCGCCATCTCGATTTTCGCGAGGGCGTGCGTCAGCCCCGCGAGCAGCCCCGGGCGGTCGTGCCACGCCACGTCCAGCCACCAGCGGTCATCGGCGGGCAGCACCCGGAGGCGGGGGCGGGTGGCGGGGACGGGGTCCAGCAGGACGGCGTGTCGGGCGAGGGCCTCGGGCGGGGTGCGCAGGACGTAGGCCCGTGGCGCCAGCTCGAGCCTCTGTCGGGCCCCGGGCGAGTCGCCGGCCAGCTCGCCCGCCCGCAGCCGGCGGGCCTCGACGATCGTCCTCGCGTCGGAGCCCACCAGCTCGTCGTCGGCCAGCGCGGCCTGCACGAGCTCGTGCAGGGTGCGCAGCCGTTCCATCTCCCATCGCTCCGGGTCCGGGGCGCGCAGGGCGCTGAGGGCGTAGAGGGCGCGGGCGCGGTCCGGGTCGTCGAGATGGGCGGCCAGCTGGAGCACGGGCTCCTCGCCGAGGCCGCCGGGGCGATGGGCCGCGGACCACAGGAGGTCGCGATCGTGGAACAGCTCGAGGACGGCGCGCCGATCGGCCTCCGGCAGCCGGAGCTTCGTGAGCGTCACGACCACCGAGGCTTCGGGATCCAGGTCGTCCTCGAAGGCCTCGGCGAGGAACGTGGCGAGGAACAGGTGGTCGATCTCGGCCAGCTGGCGCAGCTCCTGGGCGACGGGGTCGTCGCCGTCGAGCATCCGCAGCCGTTCCATGCTCTCGAAGCGGTGGTGGTCGAGCGGATCGAGGGAGAAGCCGTCCCGGCGGCGGGTCCGCAGGGCGTCCGCCAGCTCTGGCAGCGCGCGATCGAACAGGTGGGAGAGCTCCACGAACCGCCATGACCGGGCGTTTCCTCGCTCGATGACGTCGAGCAGCTTGTCCGTGAGCTCCGGCGTCCACGTCGGCACCGGCTCGGCGTCGTCGAGCCAGGCCAGCAGGTCGTCGGTGGGGCGGCGCCGGGCGAGGGCGATGGCGGCGTCGAGGCCGAGCATCGGGGCGAGGTGGTCCGGTGGTCGGGAGGTGACGTGCACCTGATCGGCGGACACGGCGAGCCACCCGCCGTCGGGCGTCGGGGCGTCGGCCGGCGTGGTCACGGGCCTCGTCGCGCCGCGCAGCTTGGCGTAGCGGACCTTCAGCAGCTGCGGCGCCACCAGCGTGGTCACGAGGACGACGAGCAGGAGCGCGGCGTAGAGGTCCTCGCCCAGCACCCCGTTCTGGAGGCCGAGCGTGGCGAAGATCAAGCCCACCTCGCCGCGGGGGAGCATCCCGAGCCCGATGAGGGGCTTGTCGCCGGCGGCGCCGATCGCCCCGAGGGGGGACAGCAGCTTCCCGACCACGGCGGCCACGAGCAGGATCCCGGCGTCGAGGAGGACGCGCCCGTCGAAGAACCGGCCGACGTCGGCGTCGATGCCGATCTGCAGGAAGAACACGGGGATGAACAGGTGGCCGACAGGACCGAGCTCCCGCCGGATCCGCGGCGACTCGCGTGTGCGGGTCAGCGCGATCCCGGCGACGAAGGCGCCGACGATGGGCGCCAGCTTGGCCAGGTCCGCCAGCTCCGCGAAGGCCAGCGTGAAGGCGAGGGCCAGCGCGACCAGCGTGCCGGTCGACCGGGAGACGCGCTCGATGGCGGCGAACAGGGGCGGCGCCACCCGGAGGCCCACGAGGCCGCCGACCACCAGGAAGAGCAGGGCCACGCCGATGATCCCGGCCACGGAGAGGACGGACACGGAGCCCTCGGTGACGAGCCGTACGACGACGGTGAGCACGATGAGCCCCATCACGTCGTCAGCAACCGCCGCGCCCAGCACGATCCGGGCCTCTCTCGTGGCCAGGGCCCGCAGGTCGCCGAACACGCGGGCAGTGATGCCGACGCTCGTGGCCGTCAGCGCGGCGCCGACGAACAAGGCGGTCTTGCCGTCCTCACCCATGAGCTGCATGGCACCGATGCCGAGGACCATCGGCGCCACCACCCCGATGGTGGCCACGAGCAGCGAGGTGCGCCCGACCTTGCCGAGCTCCCGCAGGTCCATCTCCATCCCCACATCGAGGAGGAGGAGGATGACCCCGATCTCGCCGAGGGTGCGGAGGACCTCGTCGTTGCCACCGACCGCGTTCAGCACCGACGGGCCCACCAGGATCCCAGCGACGATCTCGCCCACCACGGCAGGGATGCCCACGCGCTCGGCCACCTCGGCTGCCACCTTGGCGGCCACCAGCACGATCAGGATGTGGCGGAGGATCTCGGCGATGTCCATGGCTCGTCAGTCAGGGGTCAGACGGTTTCGTTTCGAGGCGCGCTCCGGGCGGGCACGCCCCTGCCGTGCCCGCCCGGATGCGCCTGGAGGGGGAGTGTGGTCTAGCTGCCGCCGTAGGGCCGCGGGCCCGGAGGCGGGGTCGTGCCGTCGCCGGGTGTGGTGAACCCGGTGCTGGTCGCCGGCGTGGCCTCCGGCTCGCTCCCTCGGGACGAGCCGACGAGGGCCCGCTCCCCGATCTCCGGGTCGCTCCCCTCGATCGCGAGCTCGAACTCCGGGTAGGCGAGAGCACCCATCTCCGGGATGTCCATGCCGGCCATCTCCACGTCCGCCGAGGGACGGATCCCGCCCTTCATCACTGCGTTCTGGATCGTGAAGAAGAGAAAGGCGATCCCGAAGATCACCGTCCAGATCGTCAGCACGCCGATGGCCTGGGCACCGAGCTGGCGCAGGCCCACCTCGAAGTCGCCGCCGAAGATGCCCATCACACCGAGACCAGACTCCGCCGCCGCGCCTTCCGTGGTGGCGTTCCAGCCGGCACCGTAGGTGCCGTTCGAGAACAGGCCCACGGCGAGCACACCGAACCCGCCGCCGACGCCGTGCACGGCGACCGCGCCGACCGGGTCGTCGATGCCGCGACGCTCGATGAAACCGGCCGCCCAGGGGATGAGCACACCGGCGATGGAGCCGATGACCGCTGCTGCCCACGGGTCGACGAAGGCACACGGCGCAGTGATGGCCACGAGGCCACCGAGCATGCCGTTCACCATCATCCCGGGGTCCGGCTTGCCGGTCTTCATCTGCATGTAGAACATCGAGACCACGGCGCCGAAGGCTCCGGCCAGCGCCGTGTTGGTGGCCACGACCGCGAACTGCACGTCGGTTGCCGCGAACGTCGAGGCGGCGTTGAAGCCGAACCAGCCGAACAGCAGGATGAAGCATCCGAGCATTGCCATCGGGATGTGGTGGCCCGGGATGGTGTTGGCCGAGCCGTCCTTGTTGAACTTGCCGATGCGGGGCCCGAGGACGATGGCCCCGGCCAGGCCGGCGGCGGCGCCGACGGAGTGCACGACCCCGGAGCCGGCGAAGTCGACGTAGCCGAAGCCCAGGTCGGCGGAGTCGCCGAGCTTGGCCAGCCAACCGCCGCCCCAGGTCCAGGCGCCGAACAGCGGGTAGTAGATAGCGCCGCAGAAGAGGCCCCAACCCACGAAGGCGTTCCACTTCCACCGTTCGGCCATGGCCCCGGTGGGGATCGTGGCCACGGTGTCCATGAAGGCCACCATGTAGAGGAAGAAGCCGATGGCGGCGGCGCCTCCGGCACCCTGTCCGGCCATGTCGGTAAGGCCGAAGCCGCCCTTCCACAAGAAGATCCAGTTGCCGCTGCCGATCATCGCGTCACCAGGGGCGTTGTCGAACCCGATCAGCGGCACGGAGTACCCGCCGAACATGAGGCCGTAGCCGACCAGGTAGTACCCCACGAACCCGAGGCCGAAGATGGCGAAGTTCGTGCTCACCACGTGGGCGGCGTGCTTGGCCCGGCAGAAGCCGGTCTCGACGAGGGCGAAACCGGCCTGCATGAAGATCACAAGGATGGCGCCGAGGATCACCCACAGCAGGTTCGTCTGCTTGCCGAGCGTCTCGACCGCCTCGACCGGGTCCACGTCCTGGGCGCCGGCCACGGCTGGGAAGGCCAGGAGGGCAGCACCGGCGACGCCGAGGCCCGCGAGAACCTTCGTCTGCAGCGCTGCCCCTCCGGGCATTCGGGAGCGGGGACGAGAGGTCATGCACCTTCCTTTCGGCACGAGAACGGGCCGCCGACCGTGTTGTCTGACCCGACGCTGAACCTAAGGAAGGGGTGTCACACGCCCATGTCGCCGCGGTGAACCGAGGCGTTCAAGCAGTCGCCATGTCGCCGTCACAAGCCTGATGGGTATCTGACGGAGCCCACGGCGCGGTCGACCCCTTGGGCCAGAATGCGCCATGGCCGACGTCACCCCACCCGAGCTCGATCGCCGCAAGATCCGGATCGGGCTGGCGATCATCTCCCTCGTGGTGGTGGTGGCCATCATGATGGTGGTCGTCATCGAGGCACCCGCCGGCAAGGCGGTGATGTTCGCCATCGCCGTGACGGCCTTCGTGCGCGCCTATCTGCTGAGCCGCTCGCTGCGCAACGATCCGTGACCAAGAGACCTGGCCGGACATTAGGGAGGCCTACTAACGTCTAGCGGGTGACCCTGCTAGAACCGGCGCCGCTCGCGGCGAAGCGCTGCGCCGTCTCGTTCGCGAGCGACCTCCGGCGCCACGGCGGCCGGCTTGCCGTGGCGACACCGGATGGGCTGCTCCTCTCCTACGAGGACCTGGCCGACCGGGTCGCGCGAGCGGCCGCCCAGCTCGGGGCCGAGCCCCGGCTCGTGCTGATCGCCGGTGCCAACCGGCTCGACGCGCTCGTCTGGTACCTCGGCGCGCTGAGCGCCGGGCACCCGGTGCTGCTGGTGCCGGGGGACGACGACCCCACGGTCGACGGCTTCATCTCGGCCTACGACCCCGACGTCATCGTGGGCGTCCGCTCCGGATGGGAGCTCACCGAGCGGCAGGCCGCGAGGAGCCACGAGCTCCACCCGGACCTGGCCCTGCTCCTCTGCACCTCGGGCTCCACCGGCTCGTCCAAGCTCGTCCGCCTGTCGCGAGCCAACCTCCAGGCGAACGCCGAGGCCATCGTCGAGTACCTCGGCCTCGGGCCCGACGACGTGGGCGTGACGTCCCTGCCGATGGCGTACTGCTACGGCCTCTCCGTCATCCACAGCCACCTGCTGGCGGGCGCCGCGCTCATCGTCACCGACCGGTCGGTGGTCGATCGCTGCTTCTGGGACGACGCCCGGCGGTACGGCGCCACCAACCTGGCCGGCGTCCCCTTCACGTTCGATCTCCTGGAACGGTCGGGCTTCGAGTCGCTCGACCTCACGAGCCTGCGCTTCGTCACCCAGGCCGGCGGGCGCCTCGACCCGGAGCGGGTGCGGGCACTGGCGCGCCAGGGCCGGCGCGACGGCTGGGACCTGGTGGTCATGTACGGGCAGACGGAGGCGACGGCCCGCATGGCCTACCTGCCGCCGCACCTGGCGGAGGCGCACCCCTCCGCCATCGGGCGCCCCATCCCCGGAGGGTCCTTCGAGCTGGCGCCGGTGGAGGGCCACGACGACCCGGACGTGGGCGAGCTCGTCTACCGGGGCGCCAACGTGATGTTGGGCTACGCCGAGGAGCCGGCCGACCTCGCCCTCGGCCCGACGGTCGACGCGCTCGCCACGGGCGATCTGGCCCGACGCACGGCCGACGGCCTGTTCGAGGTGGTGGGGCGCCGCACCCGGTTCGCCAAGGTCTTCGGGCTGCGCCTCGACCTCGAGCACCTGGAGCGCCTGCTCGGCCAGGCGGGGTTCGCCGCACTCTGCACCAGCGACGACCAGCGGCTGTTCGTGGCGGTCGAGGGCGAGCGCCAGGTCAGCGCCGTCGTCGAGCTCCTGGGCGGTGCCTGCCGTCTCCCCACCTCACGCCTGGTCGTGGTGCCGGTCGCCGAGCTGCCCCGGCGACCGAACGGCAAGCCCGACCACGCCGCCGTGGGCGCCCTCGCCCTGGCCGCCCTGGCCGCCCCGGCCGACGTACCCACCGTCCCGCCGTCGCCCGGCGGTCCGGCCCCCCACCCCGAGATCCACCCGGACGTCCACCGGGCCTTCGCCCACGTCCTCTCGGGCGTGCCCATCGCCCCCTCCGACACCTTCGTCAGCCTCGGTGGCGACTCGATGTCGTACGTGGAGGTCTCGATCGCGCTCGAGGAGGCCCTCAGCGAGCTGCCGCCGGACTGGCACGTCACCCCGATCCGCGACCTCGCGGCGGTCCGCCGCCCGCGGCGCTTCGTCGTCCGCACCGAGACCAGCGTGGTGCTGCGGGCGATCGCGATCGTGCTGGTGGTCGGCACCCACATCAAGCTCTTCAACCTGCTCGGTGGGGCCCACCTCCTCCTCGCCATCGCGGGCTACAACTTCACCCGCTTCCAGGTCGGCTCGGCCGACCGGGCCCGCAGCATCGCCCGCGTCGCCGTGCCGAGCATGGCGTGGCTGGCCTTCGCCAGCCTGCTCGACGAGCGGATCCACCTGACCCACGTGCTGCTGCTGAACGGCTGGCTCGGCGGCGACGACGCCCACGGCGGGTACTGGTACATCGAGTCGGTCGTCCAGATCCTGGTGCCGCTCGGGCTGCTCCTCGCCGTGCCGGCGGTGCGTGGCCTGGAGCGCCGCCACCGCTTCGGGTTCCCGCTCGGCGTGCTGACGGCGGGCCTCCTCGTGCGCTTCCACGTGATCGACCTGCCGGTGGTCGAACCGCACGACATCCGACCGCACGACATCTCCTGGATGTTCGCCATCGGCTGGGCGGCCGCCCAGGCCGGCCGCGCTCGCGATCGCCTGCTGCTGTCCGCCGTCGTGCTGGCGAGCGTGCCGGGCTACTTCGGGGAGCCTCAGCGCGAGATCTTCGTCGTCGTCGGGATGCTGCTGCTCCTGTGGCTGCCGAGCCTCCCGCTGATCCGCCCGGCCACCCGCGTGATCGGCGCCGTCGCGGCCGGGTCGCTCTCCACCTACCTCACGCACTGGCAGGTGTTCCCGCCGCTCGACGATCGCTTCGGCCCGGTGGTCGCGCTGCTGGGCAGCCTCGCCGTCGGCACCCTCGGCTGGTCCGTCGTGCGAGCGCTGGGCCGTCGGGTGCCTCGACGGCGGGGCGCCGCCACGAGACGCAATGAGGCCCTACCGCGGGTAACCGTCACGTCGTAGGGTGCGGCTCGCATGTCGCCGAAGCCGCCGCCCAGACGAGGAGACGCATGAGCTTGTCCACGACCGTCGCCACGTTCGGATCGCTGGGAGCCGTCGCCGCGGAGGAGACACCGCCGGCGGGGGGCGGCGACATCGGCGAGATCATCATCGCCACGCTCGTGTCCTTCGCAGCGGTGGCCGCGGTGGCCGTCGTCGGCCTCCTCCACCGCCGGCGGGGGCTGCTCGACCCGCTGGTCCGCCAGGTGGAGGACCGCACCGGCCTCCCTGCGTGGGCCGTGCTGCCGGTGGGGATCGTCGGCGCCAGCCTCCTCGTCGCCGTGTGGGGCTACTACTGGGACGTCAGCTGGCACATCGACCGCGGCCGCGACCCGGGCGCGTTCGCCAACCCGGCCCACTGGTTCATCATCCTCGGCCTCGACGGGATCGCCTTCGGCGCCCTCCTCGCAGTGATCCTCGGCGACGACCGCAGCCCGTCGGCCGTGCGGCTGACGAGGAACTGGTCGGTGCCCGTGGGCTCGCTGCTGCTGTCGGCGTGCGGCGTGATCGCGCTGGCCGGCTTCCCCCTGGACGACATCTGGCACCGGCTGTTCGGCCAGGACGTCACTGCGTGGGGACCGACGCACATCCAGCTCATCGGTGGCGCCTCGCTGTCTACCCTGGCGTGCTGGGCGCTGGTGGTCGAGGGCCAGCGGGTGGCCGGTGACGGCCTCACCCGGCTCGGCCGGGCCGTCACGAAGGTGGCCGACGTCGGCTTCGCCGGAGCGCTGCTGATCGGCCTGTCCACCCTGCAGGTGGAGTTCGACTTCGGCGTGCCGCAGTTCCGCGGGGTCCTGCACCCGATCCTGATCGCCCTCGGTGCCGGCGTCGCGCTGGTGACGGTGCGCATCCGCCTCGGACGAGGGGGCGCGCTGGCCGCGCTGGCGTTCTTCTGGGTGGCACGCGGCGCGCTCACCGCCGGGATCGTCGCCTTCGAGCGGAGCACACAGCACATCCCGCTCTACGTGGCCGAGGCCATCATCGTGGAGCTGGTCGCCGCCCGCGTCGGTCGCGACAAACAGCTCACCCTCGGCGCGGTGGCCGGCTTCCTCATCGGGACGGTGGGCTTCGCCACCGCGTGGGCGTGGAGCCACGTGTGGATGCCCGAGCCGTGGACCGGCGACCTCCTGCCGGAGGCCATCGTCCTCACGGCCGTGGCGGGCACGGCGGGCGGCCTCCTCGGCGGCTTCATCGGACGGGCCGTGGCCCCGCTCGGCGTGGCCCACGAGCCGACGCCCCGCTTCGCGGCCGGCGCCGCGTGGGTGGGCGCGGTAGGGGTCATCGGGCTGTGCCTGCCGATGACGGAGTCGACCGACTGGCAAGCCGACCTCCGCCTCACCCCCGCGGGCGCCGACGAGAACACCGGCGCGCCGATGGCCGACCTGGTGGTGGTGCTCGATGAGGAGGCCGACGCGGCCGCCGACGGCGCGGCCTGGTTCGAGACGATCGCCTGGCAGGGCGCCGGGGAGGGCGGCCCCGGGGGGTTCGAGCTCCGGGACATGGAGCGCATCGACCAGCGGACCTGGCGCACGGAATCGCCGATCCCGGTCGGTGGGTCGTACAAGACGCTCCTGCGCCTGCACGCCGGCACCGGCATGCAGGCCGTGCCGGTCTTCCTGCCGGAGGACTCAGCCCTCGACGCGGCGGAGGTGCCGGCCGTCGACGGTCGCCGGAGCTTCGAACGCGAGAAGTCGCTGCTCCAGCGCGAGGCCAACACCGACAACGTCAACCTGGAGCGGCTGGCCTACCTCGCCCTGGCCGGCCTGGCCGCCGGGTGGATGCTGATCCTCAGCTGGGGGCTGCGCCGGCTCGATCCGACGCCTCCCCGGAAGGCGCCGCCGATGGGGGACACGGTGCCGAGGGGGGTTCAGGCGGCGTAGCGGCAGGCCCAGGGCTGCCAGCCCTGCTCCTCGAAGATCGACCGGGCGACGAGCGAGTTCACGGTCGGGTCGAGCATGTCCTCCCAGGCGTAGCCCATGGCGGCCACCCGGCGGTGGTGCACCTGGTTGATCTGGAAGAGGCCCCAGTTGCCGCCACCCCGGCTGATGGCGCCGGGGTTCAGCCCGGACTCGCACCGCGCCACGGCGATCGCCGCCTCCGCGTGCTCGCCGAACACCTCGACGATGGCAGCCTCCACGGAGGCGGGGTCGTAGGAGGGCGGCGTCGAGGCCGGTACAGCGGTGTCGGCCGGGCGCGCAGGCGGCGGGGGCGGCGCTGAGGTGGGGGGAGGCGAAGGCGGCGCGGCGACGACCGGCGCAGGGACGGGAGCGACGGGGGCGGCCGTCGGGGCCACGGCCGGCGCCTCGACGGCGGTCACGTCGGCCGGCACCGCGGCCGCCGCCAGGGAGCCGATGGGCGCCGACCCGGATGCCGGGTCGACCAGCGTCGCCCGGACGGCGACGATGCCCGGCACTTGACCGGCGGCCACGGCGACCTCGGGCGGCGGGGCCGTGCCCGGGCCGCCGAGGTGACCGACGCCGGCGGCGATAACCCCTGCTGCGCCCACCACGAGGGTGAGCCGGGAGAAGGCGCGCACCACCCGGGGCTGGGCCGCAAGGGGAGCGCCCGGCGTCGAGTCGCCCGCCTGGGCCCGTCC
This sequence comes from Acidimicrobiales bacterium, assembly GCA_030681555.1. GTDB lineage: Bacteria > Actinomycetota > Acidimicrobiia > Acidimicrobiales > VFJN01 > VFJN01. Next base: position 28,090 of record JAUXRW010000113.1, on the reverse strand, counting down.
CTCGAACATTGCGATCAGTCGACGGTTCGAAATCACAGCGCAACATCATGGCCGCCCGCCTGGCCCGAATCGCGAATCCCCCGGGCCAGGCCCGGGATCTGGGGCGTCTGCCACCGGCGCGACGCCGCCCGGCGGTGGACGCCGGGCGGTGGGCGGTGGGCGGAGCGGGTGGGATTCGAACCCACGGAGGACTTGCGCCCTCACATCCTTAGCAGGGATGCGCCTTCAACCTGACTCGGCCACCGCTCCCGGGGAGCGCACGAGCGTACCCGCGCGGAACGGGTGGGATTCGAACCCACGGACCCTTGCGGGTCGACGACTTTCAAGGCCGTTGCCTTCGTCCGCTCGGCCACCGTTCCGCCCGGGAGCATCGCACAGTCGCCGGCGGGGGTGCGCCGAGCGGAGGGTCAGGAGGGCGGAGTCAGCCGGGCGCGCTGCGCGTTGATCCACGCATCGGCGGCGCGCCACGCCTCCTCGGCGTCGCGCCGCCGGGCCGGGCCGTGCACGCCGGCGGCGGGGTAGCTGCCGAGGTACTTGATGTCGGCGACCTTCGACCGGACGTCCCGGAGGCAGTCGGACAGCAACTTGTCGTCGAGGTGGCCCTCGAGGTCGATGATGAAGCAGTAGTCGCCGAGCGCCTTCTTGGTGGGGCGCGACTCGAGCTTCGTGAGGTTGATGTTGCGAGCTGCGAACTCCTGGAGGATCGCGAGGAGCGAGCCCGCCCGGTCGGTGCGCTGGAACACCACGATCGTCGTCTTGTCGTGACCGGTGGGCGGCGGCACCGGGCCGTGACCAACGAGGACGAAGCGGGTCTCGTTCTCCGAGTGGTCCTCGATGCCCTCGGCGAGGACGTCGAGGCCGTAGATCTTGGCCGCGAGAGCGGGCGCCACCGCCGCGGACACGCCGTCGGCCTCCTCCCCCACGAGCCGAGCCGCCTCCGCGTTCGAGTTGGCCGCGACGACCTCGACGCCGGGGAGCTCCCGGGCCAGCCAGGTGCGGCACTGCGCGGCTGCGACCGGGAAGGTGAGCACCCGGCGGATGTCGGCCAGACCGGTGCCCGGCGGAGCGAGCAGGTTCAGCTGGATGCCGAGGACGACCTCGCGCTGGATCAGCAGGTCGTGCTCGAGGGCGAGAGCGTCCATCGTCACCGTCACGGTGCCCTCGATCGAGTTCTCGATCCCCACGAAGCCGAGGTCGATCTCGCCTGCGTCGACCGCGGCGAGGATCTCCCCGAAGGTGCTCATGGGCACGAGCTCCTCGCTGGAGAGGTCGGGCTGGGACAGCAGCGCCTGCTCGGTGAACGTGCCCTCGGGGCCGAGGAAGCCGACCCGTCGGAGGGGCGGTGCGGCGTCGGCGGTCACGAGGCGCAATGCTACCGACGTGGACGAAGCGGCCCTTCTGCGATTGCTCGCCGACGTGCGCTCCGGAGCGCTGCACCCCGACGACGCCGTCGCCTCGCTGCGCCGCCTCCCCTTCGCCGACCTCGGCTTCGCACGCGTCGACCACCACCGTGCGCTCCGACAGGGCGTCGCCGAGGCGGTCTACGGCCCGGGCAAGGCACCGGAGCACGCTGCGGCGATCGTCGCCGAGTTGCTCGACGGAGGCGCCGCACCCGTCGTCCTCACACGCGCCACCGACGACCAGGTCACCTCGGCCCTCGCCGCCAACCCCGGCGGAGTGCAGCACGGGACCACCGTGGTGTGGCGTCCCGCCGCCGCCCGACCGGAGCGGATCGTGGTGTGCACGGCCGGCACCGCCGACCTCCCCGTAGCTGAGGAGTGCGTGGCGGTGCTGCGCGCCCACGGGATCGCGCCGGTGCGCATCACCGATGCCGGCGTCGCCGGAGTGCACCGCCTGCTGGCCGAGGCAGAGGCGTTGGCCACGGCCGATGCGGTGGTCGTGGTTGCCGGCATGGAGGGCGCGCTGGCCAGCCTCGTGGGCGGCCTCACGGGCGCCCCCGTGGTCGCCGTCCCTACGAGCGTGGGCTATGGCGCCAGCCTCGAGGGCGTCACCGCGCTGCTGGCCATGCTGGCGTCCTGCGCCGCTGGGCTCACGGTCGTCGGGATCGACAACGGCTACGGCGCCGCCTCCGCGATCCTGCGGATGGTCAAGTGACCCGCCTCGCCTGGTTCCACTGCTTCTCCGGCATCGCCGGCGACATGGCCCTCGGGTCGCTGGTCGACGCCGGCGCCGACCTCGGTGAGGTGCGGACACTGGTCGAGCGCCTTCCGGTGGCCGGCTGGGCCGTGGAAGCGGAGCCAGTGCTGCGCTGCGGCCTGGCGGCCACGCAGGTGCACGTGCGCGTGGAGGAGACGTCGGTCGTCCGCACCGCCGCCCACATCACGGCCCTCGTGGAGGAGGGGCGCCTCCCCGACCGGGTGCGCCGGCGCGCCCTCGCCGTCTTCGGAGCGCTGGCCGAGGCCGAGGGCCGCCTGCACCGCCGACCGCCCGAGCAGGTGCACTTCCACGAGGTCGGGGGCCTCGATGCGATCGTCGACATCGTCGGCACGTGCGCGGCGCTGGAGGTGCTCGGCATCGACCAGGTGCACGCCTCGGCGGTGGCCACGGGCACCGGGATGGTGCGAGCCGCCCACGGGCTCCTCCCCAACCCCTCGCCGGCCGTCGTGGAGCTGCTGGCATCGGTGACCGCGCCGACCGTCGGCCTGGACGTCGGCGTGGAGCTCACCACCCCAACCGGCGCGGCGCTGCTGGCCGCGCTGTCGTCCGGCTTCGGGCCGGTACCGCCGATGGCCGTGGAGCGCAGCGGCTTCGGGGCGGGATCGCGCGAGATCGACGGCCGCCCCAACGCCACGCAGGTCGTGATCGGCACCGCCGTCCACGCTCAGGCGGCCGGCCAGCCCGTCGTGCTGCTCGAGGCCAACGTCGACGACGCCACGGGCGAGGTCCTGGCCCACGCCATCGGCGCGCTGCTCGACGCCGGAGCCCACGACGCGTGGGTCACCCCGATCCTGATGAAGAAGGGCCGACCCGCGCACACGGTCTCGGCGCTGACGGACGTCGCCCTCGCCGCGCAGGTGGCTGCCGTGCTGACCGCGGAGACCGGGTCGCTGGGCGTGCGCGGGTCAACCTTCGAGCGCTGGCCGACCGAGCGCAGGCACGACGTGGTGGAGGTGGCGGGCTACCCCGTGCGGGTGAAGATCAGCCCGGGTCGCGTGAAGGTGGAGCACGACGATGCGGCCCGCGTGGCCGGCCGGGCCGGGCTGCCGCTGCGCGAGGTGCTGTCGCTGGCCGAGGAGGAGGGCCGGCGCACGCTCCGCGCCGTCCCCGATCCCGAGCCACCGCCGCCTGGGTCGGAGCCCGCGTGACCGAGCCCGCCGAGCGGTGCGACGAGTGCGGCTTCGACGGGTTGCAGTACGACCTCGGCGACGCCGTCGGCACCTTGCGGGCGGTTCCCCCGATGTGGCGGCAGCTCGTGGAGGGCCTGTCCGAAGACGTGCTCGGGGCCCGGCCCGCGCCGGACGTCTGGTCGGCGGCCGAGTACGCCGCGCACAGCGCTGTCGTCACCGAGGCCATGGGGCGGCTGCTGCACGGGACCCTGGTGGTCGACGACCTGCGGGTCGGCCCGCTGTCCGCCGCGGAGCCCGACGTCTCCCGAGGACCGGCGGAGGCGCTCACCCGTCTCACCCGCAATGTGGAGCGGCTCTACCGCAGGGCCCGCGGGATCGGCGGCGAGGACGCCGCGGAATGGTCGCGCACGGCCGTGGCCGACGGCCACGACATCGACGCAGGGTGGATCGTCCGCCACGCGGTGCACGACGCGACCCACCACCTCATGGACGCGGCGCGCGGGCTCCATCGCCTCGGCGCCGGCGCGCCCACCCAGACGGGCTCCGTCGTTCAGCTCAGCGCCGGCGGAGGCGGGGTGCCCAAGGAGGCTGTGCAGGCGGCGGAGGTCGGGCACGGGGGGCTGGTCGGCGACGTCCAGGCGGACCGCCACAACCACGGCCGGCCGCTCCAGGCTCTGTGTCTCTGGTCCGCCGAGCTCATCGATGCCTTGCGGGGCGAGGGCCACCCGATCCACCCCGGCGCCTGCGGCGAGAACGTCACGGTCGCCGGCGTCGACTGGACGACGATCCGCACCGGGGTGCGGGTCCGCATCGGTGAGGTGCTCGCGGAGGTGTCCGCCTACGCCACGCCGTGCGCCAAGAACGCCCGCTGGTTCCGGGACGGCTACTTCAACCGCATGCACCACGACCGCCACCCGGGGTGGAGCCGCGCCTACGCCTGGGTGCGCGAGCCCGGCCTGGTGCGCACCGGCGACACCGTCGTCGTCGAGCCCGAGCGCTGACGAGCTCCGAACTGGTCGAATGGCGCGGGGTCAGGTGGCGTCGGCGCGGGCCCGGAGGGCCTGCCAGAGGGCGCGGTAGCTCGGGTAGGTGAGCTCGTCGGTGACCCAGCCGGCGGCCTCGAGCTCGCGGTGGAGCTTGGGCAGGTTGCGCCACGGCACGCCCATGTCGACGTGATGGGCCAGGTGCCAGCCGGTGTTGAACGGCACCAGCCAGAACCGCGCCGACCACGACTGGCGCACGTGGTGGGTCGTGCGGCGCCGGTCTTTCGAATGCTCCATCCCGCCGTGCTCGGCGATCGAGCGGAGCCGGTTGATCACTCGCCAGGTGGTGAGCCACGGCCCGAGCCAGAGCACCGGGTAGAGCCACCAGCGCCCGAGGAGGATCGCCACAGCGATGAGCGGCAGCTGCACCACCGCGATCCGCACGGCCATCGGGCGGGCTGTCGGGCTCCCGAACGCCTGCAGGAGGCCCTTGAGGTTCTTCCAGCCGGAGGAGCCACGGGCGTCACGCCAGAGCTTGCGCCGGAAGCTGGCCCGCGTGATCGGGTACCCGCCGTAGAGGTTCATGTCCGGCTCGTTGGGGCCGAACTCCTCCTTGTGGTGGGCGAAGTGGCCGCGCCGGTAGGCCTCCAGCGGCACGAACGCCGGATAGGCGAGCACCCATCGACCGATGCGGTCGTTCCAGCCCTTGTCGGTGAAGAGGAGCTTGTGGGCGGCTTCGTGGCCGATGATCGCGAAACGGGCGAAAGCCGGCCCCATGAGGAGGAAGGCGGCCACGTAGGCGAGGGGGTGGTCGATCCAGACGGCGCCGCCGATGGTGACGATCGCCTGCGTCCACGTGAGCAGCACGCTGCCGACGTTGCGGACGTCGTCGATGCGGCGGAGCTCGGCCCGCAGCTCGGGCACGGGCATGCCGTTGGCGGTCAGCCGCTCGGTGGGGAGCACCTCGGGCAGGGCATCCACCGCTGGCACCACCGTCGTGCGAGGCTCCATCATCAACGCCATGCGGTCACCTTACAGCAACTGCACAGATGTCGCCAGACCGTAAGGGTCCGGCGCAGCTGACGGCCCGCTCGGTACTGGCATCGGTGCTCCTCGGCACGTCGCCGCCCTGGCTGCCGACCCGCCGGCTCGTGCGGACCGCCGAGCTGTTCGGCATCTCGGAGGGCACCACCCGTACGGCGTTGTCTCGCATGGTGGCGGCCGGCGAGGCGGAGGGCGTGCGTGACGGCTACCGGCTGGTCGGTCGCCTCGTCGCCCGGCAGGACCGCCAGTCAGCCAGCCGGAGGGCGAGCGTGCGCCCCTGGGCCGGTTCGTGGGAGTTGGCCGCGGTGGACGGCGACCGGAAGCGACCGGCGGCCGATCGGGCCGCGCTGCGCGAGGCCCTCGGGCAGCTCCGCCTCGTCGAGCTGCGCGAAGGTCTGTGGGGCCGACCGGACAACCTGGAGCCGGAGCGCTCCCCTGGCGCGTCGGCCGTCGCCGCCACGTGGTGCCGCTGGTGGCGCGGCGCCGTCCCGGAGCCCGCCCCCGACGCGGCCGCGCTCTGGGACCTGACCGCGTGGGAGGTCCGGGCGGCGGACCTCCGCTCCGAGATGGAGGCGCTCCTCGTGCCGTTGGGGGCGGAGGACCTCAGTGCCCTCGCTGCGGGCTTCGTCACGTCCGCCGACGTGCTGCGCCATTTGCAGGCCGACCCCCTGCTGCCGCCTGAGCTGCTCCCTCCCGACTGGCCGGGCGACGCGCTCCGTGCGGAGTACGACCGCTACGACCGCGTCTACCGCGCCGTCCTTCGGCGCTGGCTCGAGGCGTGAGCACGCGCTCCCTCCCCGCCGGCGGGTAGCCGGCCGACGGCCGTAGGCTCCGCCCGATGGCCGACACCACCGACGACCGCATCTACTTCCGCCAGCTGCTGGCCGGCCGCGACCTCGCCCGCGCCGATCCCGTCGCCCGCCAGATGGTGAACTTCGTCTACCTCATCGGCGATCGCCACACCGGCGAGACGCTGGTGATCGATCCCGCCTACGACATCCCCGGGCTGCTCGAGATCGTCGAGGCCGACGGCATGCGGCTCACCGGCGCGCTGGCGACGCACTACCACCCCGACCACGTCGGCGGCTCGATGATGGGCATGACGATCGCCGGCGTCGACGAGCTGCTGGCCGCCGCCTCGGTGCCGGTCCACGTGCAGGCGGACGAGGCGCCGTGGGTGCTGCGGGTCACCAACCTCTCCGAGACCGATCTGATCACCCACCAGAGCGGCGACACCGTCATGGTCGGGGAGATCCCCGTGGAGCTCATCCACACGCCGGGCCACACACCGGGCAGCCAGTGCTTCTTCGTGAACGACTGCCTCGTGAGCGGCGACACCCTGTTCCTCGAGGGCTGCGGCCGCACCGACCTGCCGGGCGGGGATCCGGCGGCGCTGTACGACAGCCTCACCACCAAGCTCGCCAAGGTGCCCGACCACGCCGTGCTCTTCCCCGGCCACCTCTACTCTGCGGAGCCGTCCGCCACGATGGGGGCTACCCGCCGCTTCAACTACGTCTTCAGCCCCAGCTCCAAGGAGCAGTGGCTCGCCATGTTCGCCCGCTGACCCCCGTTCTGTGCACCGAATCCGGCAACAGCTGCCCGAGTTGGTTCACAGAACGAGGTGCGGGGCCAGGAGGCGGCGGATCCCGGCGACGCAGGCGGCCCACGCGTCGGTGGCGGGGTCGATCATGGTGAAGTGGTCACCGGGCACCTCGGTGCGGACGACCGGGTCACCGACGGCGCGGGTCACGTCGTCGTAGCGGCGGCTCTGGTCCGGCGGCACGATCCGATCGTCCACGCCGTGGACGAGCTCCACCGGCACCCCGATCGGCACGAGCGCCGCCGGAGACCCGATCGCGTAGCGGTCGGGCACCTCGGACGGCTCGCCGCCCAGGAGCGATTGCGTCGCGCCGTCACCGAGGCGAGCTTCGGCAGCGGCGACGAGGTCCACCACGCCCGCTTGCGACAGCGCACCGATCGGGCGCACCTGCGGCGACGCGCCCGGCGCGCCGTCGGGCAGCCGGTGCCGCCCGGCGAGCCACACCGCGAGGTGGCCTCCGGCGGAGTGGCCAACGGTCACGATTCGCCGAACGTCGATGCCGTCGATGGCGGCCAAGGCGTCGGTGGCCGCCGCAGCGTCCTCGAACGTGCCCGACCACCCGCCACCGTCGTCACCGACGCCGCGGTAATCGATGTTGGCGACGGTCCACCCCGCCGCGACCAGGCTCGGCACGAGCGGCTGCATCAGGTCGAGGCCGTAGCCGGCCTGCCAGAACCCACCGTGGACGAGCACGACCGTCGGAGCGCCCGCCGCCGTGCGCGTCAGCTCGAACCGCTGCTGGCGCGCCGCTCCGTAGCCAACGACCTCCATGGCCCCTCCCGATCGTGTGGTGCTCCCATCGGAGCACGCCGCCAGCCCCACTGCGCCCGCGGTCACCCCGAGGAAACGTCGGCGCGTCCAGGTCACCAACCACGTACGGAACCGTTCTGTGAACCGGATCGGGTAGTAGTTGCCGGATTCGGTTCACAGAACGGGGTCATGCCGAGACGGCGGCACCTTCCTGGGCGGCGGACGTGGCCTGGAACGTGCGGCGGTAGGCCATCGGGCTGGTGCCGACCTGGCGCTGAAAGTGCACTCGCATGCCGGCGGACGTACCGAACCCGCACCGGGTGGCGATGCGCTCGACGGGCTCGTCGGTGACCTCGAGCAGCCGCTGGGCCAGCACCACCCGCTGGCGCAGCAGCCACTGCAGCGGGGTGGTGCCGGTGACGGCGACGAACCGGCGGGCGTAGGTGCGCGGGCTCGTCGCCGCCCGGCGGGCGAGCGCCTCGACCGTCAGCGGCTCATCGAGGTGCTCCAGCGCCCAGTCGAGCGTGGCCCGCAGGGGATCGTCCTCGGCGCACACCGGCACCGGCGCCTGGATGTACTGCGCCTGGCCGCCGTCACGATGCGGGGGCACCACCATCCGCCGGGCGACAGCGTTGGCCACCTCGGCCCCGTGGTCGGAGCGCACCAGGTAGAGGCACAGGTCGATCGCGGCCGCCGTGCCGGCCGAGGTCATCACGTTGCCGTCGACGACGTAGAGCACGTCGGGTTCCACCGCCACGGCCGGGAACCGCTCGCGGAGCAGGCCGGCGTACATCCAGTGCGTCGTGGCCCGGCGGCCGTCGAGGAGGCCGGCGTGGGCCAGCAGGAACGCGCCGCTGCAGAAGCTCAGGATCCGCGCCCCGCGGGCATGGGCGGCGCGCAGCGCATCCACCAGCTCGGCCGCGGGCACGTCGTCGACGTTCCACATCGGGATCACCACGGTGTCGGCCTGGTCGACGTCGTCGAGCCGGTACGGCGTGTCGATCGTCATGCCGTTCGAGCTCTTGGCACGGACCGGCGGCTCGACGGCCGCGCACACTCGCAGCTCGTACCAGGGATCGACGAGCTCCTTGCGGTCGAGGCCGAAGACCTCGCAGGCCACGCTCAGCTCGAAGGGGCTGACCCCGTGGCTGACAATCGCGGCGACGAGGTGCGGGCGGCGGGCGGTTCTGGCCATGTGCGCAGTATGGCGGTAATCATGCGAACGGCGTCAAGACTGCCACTCGTCGTTGGCGGCAATCCGCCGGAAGATGGCGGCATGCTTCGCGCCCACTGCCCCCGCCACGGCCGCCCCGTCCTGCTGCCCACCGCGTACATCGACGGCATCGATAACTCCGAGCGCGCCATCGTCGTCCGCTGGCACTGCACGTGCGGCGAGAGCGGCTCCACCCGCTTTCCGCGCCGCCGTCCCGCCATCTGACCGCCGGGGACGCCCGGTAGCCCGCACTAGGTTGCGCTCATGCGCACCAAGGGTCGCCGGCGCCTCGACGCCGTACTGCTCGTGGTCGGTGGCGGCATCGCCGCCGGCGCGACCGCCATCGGCGCCGTCGTCGGCAACTGGGAGCGGATCGACCGGATGTGGGTGGCCGCCTCCCTGCAGCCCGGCGGAGGCGCCACCGTCACCGAGGCCATCGACTACGACTTCGGCCTCGCCCTCGACAAGCACGGCATCTTCCGCGACGTCCCCGGCCTCAGCCCGCAGTCCCCGATCGCCGTCCACTCCGCGACCGCGCCAGACGACATCGCCGCATTCTCGCCGACCTTCGTCGGCGGCGAGGCCGGGATGTCGATCAAGATCGGTGACGCCGACAGGACCGTGACCGGCCGCCACCGCTACCTCATCCAGTACCCACTCGCGACGTTGCAGCAGGGTGACCGGCTGGCGTGGGACGCGGTGGGCACCGGGTGGCCCGTCCCGATCAGCGACGCCGAGGTGCACGTGGTGGCGCCCTGGGAACTCGGGAGCCTCCGATGCGTCGTGGGTGGGGAGGGATCGGACGAGCTTTGCGAGACCTCACAGCCGGAGCCCGGCCACCTGGTTGCCGAGATCGGCGAGCTCGACGACCACCAGGGAGCCACGATCTACGCGGTTCAGGGGAGCCCCCTGAGCGCCGGGGCCCCGCCCCTGCCCGCGCCGCCCGGCGACGCGCCGCCGGCCGAGGGGGCGGGGATCCTCATGCCGGCGTCGGTGGCCCTCGTGGCCGGGCTCGGCGCCTCCGCGTCGACGTCGCGCTTCGTGCGGCGCGCCGGACGGGAGCGCGTCGGCGCCGGCGGGCCGACCGACGCGGCGTGGTCCGACGGCGGCACGTCAACGTCTGAGGTCCGGCTCGACGCCGACGAGCTCTCCACGATGGCGACCACGGAGTTCGCCCCGCCCGAGGGGGTGTCCGCCCCGCTCGGCGGCGTCGTCCTCGCCGAGGCCGTCCGGCCCGAGCACCGAGTGGCGTGGCTGATCGAAGCAGCCATAGAGGGCGCGGTTGAGCTGGTGGAGGACGGCAGGAAGGTGCGCGTCCTGCGCACGGCTCCCGGCGCGGGGACGACGAAGGACGTGCTCGACACGATGTTCGGCGGGCGCGACGAGATCTCGCTCGGGGAGTACGACCCGACGTTCGCCAAGGGTTTCTCCGAGATCGACCGGCACCTCGAGGCCGCCGCACGAAGCGAGGCCCTGTGGGATCCGGCCGGCGACCGGCGCCGCACCATCTGGCGCATCCTGGGCGTCGTCGCCGCGGTCGCCGGCCTCGCCGCGGTCGGTGTCGGAGGCGCGCTGGCGGCGCGCTTCGGGGAGTCGTGGCTCGCGTTGGTCGTCGCGGGAGGGGTCGCCGGGGGCATCGGGTGGGCAGCCGCCATCCGCGGCTGGGAGCTGCGCGTGCGAACGCCCAAGGGTTCCGGGCTGTGGCTGCGCGTCGAGTCGTTCCGCCGGTTCCTCCACGACTCGGAGGCACGCCACGCCGAGGAGGCGGCCGAGCGCGGCGTACTGCGGGAGTACACGGCGTGGGCGGTCGCGGTCGGCGAGGTCGACCGGTGGGAGCGCGCGGTAGGGCGGGCCCTGATCCCGCCGACGGCGGCCGGCATCGGCTACGCCCACATGGCGCCGAGCCTCATGTCCTCCACGCGCTCGGCGTCGACGGCGCCGTCGTCGAGCGGTAGCGGCGGGGGAGGCGGCGGGAGCGTCGGCGGCGGGGGCGGCGGAGGGGGGGGCGGCAGCTGGTGAACTCGGGGGACCGGCACGGAGAGGAGCGTGCCCGAGCAGGTGGTGGTCATCAGCGGCGGCGTGGCAGGCTGACCGCTGCGCTGGCCTTCAAGCGGACCGACCACCCGGTGACGTCCTCGAGCGCGACCCGCTGCCGCCCACGGCCGCTGCACGTGATCGTCGTGCGCCGCCGACCTGCTCGACGCCCTGGCCTCGAACCCCGCTGCTTAGGAGCCCTGTGATGCCCATCGAGCACGTGTCCGCCACCACCCGCACGGTGGCCACGAACGGCGTCGAGCTCGCCGTCACCGACGCGGGGGACGGGTTCCCGATCGTGCTGGCTCACGGCTTCCCCGAGCTCTCCTACTCCTGGCGCCACCAGGTGCCCGCACTGGCCGCCGCCGGCTACCGCGTGCTCGCCCCGGACCAGCGCGGGTACGGCCGCTCCTCGCGCCCCGAGGCGATCGAGGACTACGACATCGTCCACCTCACCGACGACCTCCTCGGCCTCGTCGACGACATCGGCGCCGAGCGGGCCGTGTTCGTCGGCCACGACTGGGGCTCGATGGTGGTCTGGAACATGGCGCTCCTGCATCCGGACCGGGTGGCGGGCGTGGCCGGGCTCAGCGTGCCGTTCGTCCCCCGCGGCCCGATGCCGCCCGTGCAGCTGATGCGGAAGGCCTTCGGCGACGCCTTCTTCTACATCGTGTACTTCCAGGAGCCCGGGGTCGCCGACGCCGACCTCGGGCGCGATCCGGGAACGACGATGCGCCGGATGCTGGCCGGGCTGTCGGTGCCCGAGGGAGGGTCGGTCGACATGACCGGGCTCGCCGCGCCCGACGGGGCCGGGTTCGTCGATCGCCTCCCGGAGGCCGAAGGCCTCCCGTCCTGGCTCACCCAGGACGACCTCGACCACTACACGGACGAGTTCACCCGCACCGGCTTCACCGGCGGGATCAACTGGTATCGCAACTTCGACCGGAACTGGAAGCTCACCGCCCACCTCGACGGGGCCAAGGTCACCGTCCCCTCGGCCTTCATCACCGGGAGCGCCGACCCGGTCGCCCTCATGATGCCCGCGGCGGTGATGGACGGCTGGGTGGAGGACCACCGCGGTACGACCACCGTCGATGGCGCCGGCCACTGGGTGCAGCAAGAGCGCCCTGACGAGGTCAACGCCGCCCTGCTCACCTTCATCGATTCCCTCGACCTCGGCGGTCACTGACGTGCCGCCCTGGCCCCTGCGCTCGGTGCCCACGCCCGTTCCACCCGGTCGGTCAGAGCCCCCCGGTGGCCCGCGGGTACGACTCGAGCGCGTCGTCGCACTGGACCGCCCGGGTATCACGAGGCTCCTGTCCGAGGACGCCGGCCCTGTCGGGCGAAGCTGTCCACGCCCTGCCGGTCAGATGATGATGTGAAGGGAGCGACCGTGACCGACCGGTTCCCCAAGGGCTCCGTCGTCCGGCGGGTCAACCTCGAGCCGGCGATCATGTTCGGCGCCGGGCGCGCGCTGTTGCTGCAGCTCGCCCACGAGGCGGTGGCCCAGGGCGTCGAGGAGCACAGCGACTTCAAGGGCAACCCCTTCAAGCGCCTGCTCGGCACGCTCGAAGCGATGTATGCGGTCGTCTACGGATCCGAGGAGCTCGCCCGGGGCGTCGGCCGGCGGATCCAGTGGATCCACACCTTCGTCGTCGGGCCGACCTACAGCGCCAACGACCCGGCGAACCTCATGTGGGTGCACGCCACGCTCGCCGACACCGCGCTCCGCTGCTACACCGAGCTCGTGGGTCCGCTCTCGCCGGCCGACGCGGAGACCTACTACCAGGAGATGACCCGCGTCGCCGAGGTCTTCGGCGTTCCCCGGGACCAGCAGCCGGCCACGCTCGCCGAGTTCGAGGCCTACGTCGACGAGCAGATCGCGGCGATGGACGTCACCGCGGTGGGACGGGACCTCGCGTCGTTCATCCTCGATCCGAAGCTGCCTTTCGGGCTGCACCTCCCGTTGCGGCCGCTGCTGGCGGCCCAACGGATGCTCACCCTCGGGGCGCTGCCCGCACCGATCCGCTCCCAGCTGGGCGCCGCCTGGGATGCACGGGCGCAACGCCGCTACGACCGGGCCCGCCGTCTCGTGCGCACCGCGTTCAGGGTGACGCCCCGGGCGCTGCGCGTCACCGGCCCTCGGCTGCAGGGCGTCTTCCTGCTGTGGCTGGCCGAGCGCCACGTCCGCCAGTTCGACGAGCGACAGGCGGCCCGCGCCGCGCAGGCCGCCGCCTAGCCCAGGCCGACGCCGGACGCCGCATCAACGGACGGGTGCGACGCCGAGGTCGGTGAGGAGGGTGCGGACGCGCTGCTCGATCTCGTCGCGGATGGGCCGGACCGCTTCGACGCCTCGGCCGGCCGGATCGTCGAGTGGCCAATCCTCGTAGCGGGTGCCGGGCACGTACGGGCACGCGTCGCCGCAGCCCATCGTGACGACGACGTCGGCGGAGCCGACCATGTCGGCGGTCCACTGTGTCGGCTGCTCGCTCGCGATGTCGATTCCCACCTCGGCCATCGCCTCGACGGCGGCCGGGTTCACCTGCGCCGCCGGCTCGCTGCCACCCGAGAGGCCCGAAGCGCGCCCGGCGGCAAAGTGCCGAAACCAGCCGAGAGCCATCTGCGAGCGACCGGCGTTGTGCACGCAGAGGAACAGCACCACCGGCTCGCGGTCAGGCATCGAGCACCTCTTCCAGGGACGGTTCGGGAAGCGGGAACAGGAGCCGGGCGGCGCCGATGGCGAGGCCGGCGCCCACCAGCTGGGCGAGCACGAACAGCGGCGCCGAGGCGGGTTCGATCCCGGCGAACGTGTCCGTCAGCGTCCGCGCGACCGTGACCGCAGGATTCGCGAAGGAGGTTGACGACGTGAACCAGTAGGCCGCCCCGATGTAGCCGGCTACGGCGACGGGCACCGCCGCGGCGCGCCCCGAGTGCACGACGCCGAAGATCACGATGAGGAGCCCGAAGGTCGCGACGACCTCGCCGAGGGCGAGCGCCGCCGCGGAGCGATCGCGCGTGGAGAGCTCGATCGCCGGCAGCTCGTACATCAGGTTGGCCACCACCGTGCCGCAGCACCCGCCCACCACCTGCGCCGCGAGGTAGGCGAGTGCCGACCGGGCGTCGAGCTTGCCGGACAGGCGCTCGGCGAGCGTGACGACCGGGTTGAAGTGGGCGCCGGACACCGGGCCAAAGGTGAAGATGAGGGCAGCGAGGGCGAGCACCGTCGCCGTCGAGTTCTCCAGCAGCTGGAGGCCGACGTCGTCCGGCGACAGTCGCTCGGCGGCGATCCCGGAGCCGACGACGACCGCGACCAGCAGCCCGGTGCCGAGCCCTTCGGCGAGGGCCCGTGCACCGAGCGGGCGGCGGTGGGCCACCGTCAGCAGCAGCCGACGACGGACTCCGGGGCGCTGGTGCCGCACGCACCGGCGCCGCAGACGTCGGCGCCCTGGGCCCGGACGTCGGGGGTCTCGGCGTCGGCCAGCACCGTGTACACCTCCCAGGGAGCGCCGTCGGGGTCGTCGACCCAGACCTTGTCCTGGGCGGCGTAGCAACAGGTGACGTTCTCCTCCACCGCCGTGGCGAGGCCGTCGTCGGCGAGGCGCCGCTGGGCGGCCACCACCTCCTCGGGGGACACCACCTCGACGCCGAGGTGGTTGAGGCGCCCTTCCGCTCCCGGGTTCTCGATGAGGACGAGCTTCAGGGGCGGCTCGGCGACGGCGAAGTTGGCATAGCCCGGACGTCGCTTGGCCGGCTCGGTAGCGAAGAGCTTGGTGTAGAAGGCCACCGCCTGGTCGATGTCGGACACGTTGAGGGCGAGCTGCACTCTGGACACGTCGGTACCTCCGGGTACATTCTCAGTTGTCGATGCATTGACCATCGCAGATACATCGACGCTTGTCAATGCGTAGGAGCCGCTCCATGGCCACGAAGGTCCACCCCACCCCCGACGCCGACGCCGACGCCGGAGCGTGCTGCACCCCGTTGCAGGCCGCCGCCCTCGACGAGGCGCACGCCGAGGGCCTGGCCCGCCAGTTCGCCGCGCTGGCCGACCCGGTGCGGCTCCGCCTGCTGTCGCTGATCGCCGCAGCCGGCGAGTGCTGCTCCTGCGACCTGATGGCGCCCCTCGACCGGGCCCAACCGACCATCAGCCACCACACCAAGGCGCTGGCCGAGGCCGGGCTCATCGTCGGCGAGAAGCGCGGCCGCTGGATGTGGTGGCGCGTGGTGCCCGAGCGCCTCGAGGGCTTGCGCGCGGTGCTCGGCTAGGGCAGCCGGCGGGCCCGCACGGCCAGCAGCCCGGCCGTGACAGCGGCCAGCACCCCGGCGCCGGCCGCTGCGGGGGCCCACGACGACCCGCCGTCCCTCGGCGGGCGCGACGGCGCCGAGGCCAGGCCATCGGATGGCTGCGAGCGCGGCGTGGTGGAGGTGGGCGCCGTGCTGGTCGTCGTCGATGAGGCGGTGGTCGTCGGTGCCACCGTCGAGGAGGTGGTGGCGGGGGCGCTGGTGCGCGGTGCGGCCGTCGTCGCCGGGGCCGTGGCGGGCGGGGCCGCGGGGGGCGCCGCCACCGGTGCGCCCCCGCGGGCGAGCCGCCGGAAGGTGCCGTCGGCCACGAGGGCGTAGCCCGCGTCGCCGGGACACGCCGTCTGGCTGACGTCCCGGTGCCCTGCGATGGTGCCGATGTCGACGGCGCTGCCCGTGGGGTAGCGGTTCGACCCCCGAGACGTGAACCGGGTGCGCGCCCCGTCGGCCAGGTCGATGCCATGGCGGCCGGCGAGCCAACCGAGCAACGCCCCCATCGAGGACTGCGCAGCCGAGCTCGGAGGAGACGTCGAGTGATCGCCCAGGAAGCAGCAGAGCTGGGCGAACCCCTGGCTGCCCCCTGTTGCGTCGACCGCCTTGGCGCCGGCCAGGCTGCCCGAGCGGCCCTCCCACACGCCGCCGAACCGGTCGACGAAGAAGTTGTAGGCGATGTCGGGCCAGCCCTTGGTGCCGGTGTGGAACTCGTAGATGCCGGTGAGCAACCCGGGCACGGCACCCGCCGCGTAGGTGTTGGCGTTGACCGAGTGGTGCACGAGCAGGAACCGCACGTCGGGCTCGTCGGGCACGGGTCCGGTGGGGGCCAGCGATGGGCCCCACTCGCTGCGCGGGACGATCGAGATCCCGGCCGCGGCCTGAACCGCCCGCAGCCCGGCGAACATCGTCACGCCAGCGATACCGACCGGGACGGCGGCGAGGAAGTGGCGGCGCGACACACGACGGTCCGCGATCGGGGGCGGCTCGCACATGGGCCCAGCGTACGTGCGGCCCCACGGCCACCACAGCCCGCACACCCTGACCGTCCTCGAGGGCTCGGTTCCCTGCAACGGGGTGCCGAGCGGGCCCGGCACGCCCATCGGGTCTCCCGGGGGCCCGCCGATCGAGCTCCCGGCGGGCTGGCCGACCTGCGGCCCGTGTTCGCGCCGCGAAACCCCGCCCGCAGCTAGGCCACCTCGACGCCGGCCACCTCGTCCGGATGCCGCTCGATCCACGAGCGGACGAACGAGCACCGCGGCACGACGGTGAGCCCCTCGGCGCGCGCCCGCTCGACGGCGGCCTTCGCCAGCTGGCCACCCAGGCCGCGCCCTTCCAGCTCGTCGGGCACGCCGGTGTGGACGAGCACCAGCTGGTCGCCGTCGAGCTGGTAGAGGAGCTCGGCGCGATGACCTTCGGCCTCGAGCTCGAAGCGCTGCTCGGCGGTGTTGTCGACCACGGTCTCGTCAGCCACTGACCGGACCCTACCGCCGCCCTCGCCGGCTCAGACCCCCGTTTCTTGCGCTGCCCGCCGCCGTTTCGCAGCGTCTCAGAGCGCAAGAACAACGAGCTCCGACCGACCTGGCCCACCAATCGCCGTCCCACGGCCGACCGACGCGGTGCGCCCTCAGCCCGCCCAGGCCGCGTCGATGGTGCACCGGCCGAGCTGGTCCGCCACGGCCGGGCCGATCTTGCGGGTGCCCATAGCCATCGGGAAGTTCCACGGCGTGATGAGCAGGCACGGGCCGACCGGCTGGCGCATCGTGAGCAGCCGCCCCTGCCCGTTGGGCACCACCGCGAACCGGCCGTCGATCCGCACGGCCTCCTCGGCGAACCACCGGAGGAACTCGGCGGCGTAGGCGACCTCCGCCTTCGACTCCGCCACCGGCTTGCCCATCTCGAGGGTCATCAGCAGCGCCAGGTCGTCGAGGTCCGCCATGATCGCCTCGAAGGCCCGCCGCAGGATCTCCCCGCGCTCTCGTGGCGGATGGGTGGCCCACTCCGCCTGGGCCGCAGCAGCTGCGTCGAGCGCCGCCTTGCCGTCAGCGGCCTCGCCGTCGGCCACCTCGCAGAGGACCTGCCCGGTCGACGGGTCCTCCACCGCCAGGGTGCAGCCCCCCGCCGCCGGACGCCACTCGCCGCCGATGAAGAGGTCCTTCGGCACCCGCTCCACCACGGCTCGTTCAGCAGCGGATGACGGGCTCATCGACACACGTCCAGCGACATGGCCTGCATCATGCCGCGACCGCTCACGCCCCGGGTCCGCCGGGCGGTTGTGGGCGAGGCCGGCGGCTGGCACAGTCGTCGCACCGTGCCGCCGTCCCCCCTCCCCCTCGCCGAGGTCGGCTGCCGCCTCGCCTTCGACGTGCCGGATCGGGTCGACCTGGCGCTGCAGGTGGCGGTGGCGTCGTCGGCCGGCGACCGGCACGAGGAGGAGCTCGCGGTGACCCTCGACGGCCTGGCCGTGGACGTCATCGAGGTGGACGTCGACGGCGCGCGGACCCATGTCCTCGCGTGTGGGGCCGGGCGCCTCACGATCGCCTACCGCGCCGTGGTGGAGCCGCGCCCCGCCGATCCCCCCGAAGTCACGGCCGCAGAGCGACTGGTAGCCCTGCGCCAGAGCCGGTACGCCCCGTCGGACGCGCTGACGGCCTTTGCCGACGCCGAGCTACGCGAGCTCCCCGACGGTGCGGCGCGGGCTCGGGCCATCGGCGACTGGGTGTTCGAGCGGCTCCGCTACGAGCTCGGCAGCAGCGGGCCGCTCGACACCGCCGTCGACACCCTCCTCGCCAGTCGCGGCGTGTGCCGCGACTTTGCCCACCTCACCGTTGCGCTGGCCCGCGCGGTCGAGCTCCCGGCGCGTCTCGTGTCCGTCTACGCCCCCGGGCTCTCGCCCATGGACTTCCACGCCGTCACCGAGGTCGTGGTGGACGGGCGGTGGCAGGTCATCGACGCGACGAAGCTCGCGCCTCGCCAGTCGCTGGTGCGGATCAGCACCGGACGGGACGCCGCCGACACGGCGTTCGCCACTACCACGACGGGGTCCGCCGAGCTCCTCGAGGCCGAGGTGATGGCGGTCGTGCACGGCGACCTGCCGGCCGACGAGCACCAGCAGGTCGTCTTCCTGCCCTGACGGTTGCGGGTCAGCGATCGTCGAGAAACGGATACCGGGCCCGCGTGGCCGCCACCACGTCGGTGTCGACATCGGCCACCAGGACGGCCTCGCCGGCGCGCTCGCCGTCGGCGACCACGTCACCGAAGGGCGTCATGACGCAGCTGTCGCCCGCGTAGTCGATCCCACCGCCGGCGCCCACGCGGTTCGCGCCGGCCACGTAGGCCAGGTTCTCGATGGCCCGCGCCCGCAGGAGCGTCTGCCAGTGCGCCCGACGCTGCTGCGGCCACGACGCCACGCACACGTACAGATCCGTGCCCTTGGCGCGCTGCCACCACCGGTCGGCGAAGCGGAGGTCGTAGCAGACGAAGGGTGTGACGCGGACGCCCTCGACGTCCACGGTCAGCTCCCCGGATCCGGGCGCGAAGTGCTCGTGCTCACCGCCGTAGGTGAAGCCGTGCACCTTCGCGTAGCGGTGCTGGGTGCCGTCGGGGGCGGCCAGCACGAAGCAGTTGGCCGGGCGATCCGCGCTCGGCGCCACCTCCGGGATCGACCCGCCGATCCACACCCCGTGCCGGGCCGCCTGCTCGGACAGCCACCTTGAGGTGGGGCCGCCCTCCGGCTCGGCGATGGCGTCCGTCGCCATGGAGAAGCCGACGGCGAACAGCTCGGTCGCCAGCACGAGCCCGGCGCCCTTGGCCGCCGCGGAGGCGACCATGGGCGCAAGGTGCTCGAGCGTGGCCTCGCGGTCCTCCCAGACGATGTCGTGCTGGAGGAGGCCGACCCGGAGGACGGTCACGCGGTGAGGACCTTCAGGCGGGTGATCGCCTCGTCGAGCACCTCGTGCCGCTTGCAGAACGCGAAGCGCACGAGCGACCGCCCGGCGAGCTGGTCGTCGTAGAACACGGTGCTCGGCACGGCGGCCACGCCGCAGCGTTCGGGGAGCGAGCGGCAGAAGCGCACGCCGTCCTCCTCGCCGATGGACCGCACGTCGACGGTGACGAAGTAGGTGGCTGCGGGCCGACGGATCTCGAAGCCGACCCTCTCCAGCCCCTCGCAGAGGTGGTCCCGCTTCTCCCGCAGATCAACGGCGAGGGCCTCGTACACGGCATCGTCGAGACCGAGCCCGAGCGCCACCGCCGGTTGAAACGGGGCACCGTTGACGAACGTGAGCCACTGCTTGGCCGTGCGGACCGCCGTCACCAGGTCGGCCGGCCCGACGACCCACCCGACCTTCCACCCGGTGAACGAGAACGTCTTGCCCGCCGACGAGATCGTGAGCGTGCGCTCCGCCATGCCCGGGAACCCCGCCAGCGGGAGGTGAACCCCGTCGAACACCAGGTGCTCGTACACCTCGTCGGTCACGGCGAGCAGGTCGTGCTCCACGCACAGCTCGGCGATCAGCGCGAGCTCGTCGCGGGCGAACACCTTGCCGGTGGGGTTGTGAGGCGTGTTGAGCAGCACGAAGCGGGTGCGCACGGTGATCGCGGCCCGCAGCGCGGCGGGATCGAAGTCGTAGGTCGGGGCCCGCAGCGGCACCGTCTTCCGCGCCGCCCCGGCCAGCGCCGCGTCGGCGGTATAGGCGTCGTACCAGGGCTCGAACGTGACGACCTCGTCGCCGGGTTCGCACAGGGCGAGGAACGCGGCGGCCAGCGCTTCTGTGGCCCCGGCGGTCACGAGCACCTCGGTGTCGGGATCGAAGGTCAGGCCGTAGAAGCGCCGCTGGTGGGCGGCGATCGCCTCGCGCAGCGGCCCGATGCCGATGCCCGGCGGGTACTGGTTGTCGCCGGCTCGGATCGCCTCGACCGCCGCCTCCGCGATGGCGGCGGGGCCGTCGGTGTCGGGGAAGCCCTGCCCGAGGTTGATAGCGCCGGTCGCTGCCGCCAGCGCCGACATCTCGGCGAAGATCGTCGAGCCGAAGCCGTGCAGGCGGGAGGCGACGTGACGGCGGCCCATGCGGGTCCGAGGCTACGGCTCGCGAGCAACGGGCCGCAGCGTCGGATCGGAACCCCGGTCCGGCGGAGCGGGCCGGCAGGTCGTCGAGCTGCTCGTAGCCCTGCACCACGCCCTCCTCCATGCCGCTGGCCACGAAGGCGACGCGGCCCTCGAAGCTGTCTACGAGCAAGGTGCCGACGAGCCGGCATCGTCTGCCCGGCAGGGTCCCGCTCGAGGCCGGTATCGCTCAAGCGACCCCCTCAACCGTTTTCGTCCACCGACGGTGTGCAACGGCCGAGGTGTGTTAGCGCTGCGCCCGAGCCCGGTGTCGGCTTGCGGTCGCTAGGTGCGGCGCAGGAGGCGACGCGCCGCTGCGCCGAACCGGCGGAGGGCGGAGGCGGCGGCGTTGGCCTTCGGTGGCGCCGGTTCGATGCCACCGTCGTGCGGCGTCCACTGGTTGGCCGGGGCCGGCGGGGTGACCGAGTCGTCCGCCGAGTGCCCGGCCCACGTCGCTTCGTCCTGCGCCCGAGGCTCTGCCATGCGCAACGCCTACCCCGACCCGCCCCCGGGGATCCCTGCGCAGCTACGCGAGGGTGAGGTCGAGGCGGCCGGCGCCGGCTCGCACGAGAGCGACGAACCGCTCGGGGTCGGCCTCGCAGGCATCGAGCTCGGCGCCCGAGGCCAGAAGGCTCAGCCCGGCAGCGGTTCGGGCGAGCACACAGGGCGCGCCCGACTCCGCCACCAGTCGGGCCACGTCGTCGGGCACCTCGTCGAGGTGCAGCAACGTGAGCGGCACCCCGAGCGGTTCGACCGCTGCATCGAGCTCAGGGCGCCGGCGCAGCGTGCCGTGGGTGATGTCGCACAGGCCGCAGTGCGCCCGGCCGACAAGCCGACCCAGCACGTAGGAGAGCTCGCCCCGCAGCGACCCGTTGGCGTTGTACACGCCGAGCAGCTCGACGATCGGCTCGCTCACGGGCCCATCCTGACCCGCCGCCGGCACGATTGTGGCGCAGGACGCCCCTACGGTGTTCGCCCGTGGCTGCCCGGCCCCTGCGCCCCCGGCTGCGGGTCATCGAGATCGGCTGCGGACCGGGCGCCGCTGCTCGGGAGGTCGCCACCCTGCGGCGGGCGCAGCAGGGCTCGAGCGGCTGCGCGCTGCGCTGACGCCGGGTGGCCGGTTCTTCGCCGATGGCGGCGATGCGCTGCGCGAGGTGCCGCTCGACCGACGCTGACACGGGCCCGTCGCCGGCCACGACCCATGATGGGCGGGCCATGATCCACCTGCGCCTCATCGTCCCGATCGACCGCACGGACCAGGTGCTGGAGCACCTCGCCGACCTGCCCGGCGTGGCCCACCTCGTGCGCCTTCCGGCGGCCGCGCTGAAGCCACCGGGTGACGTCGTGTTGTGCGACGTCGTCCGCGAGGCAGCCAACGACGTCGTCGAATGGCTGCAGTCGATCGAGGTGCACCACCGGGGCTCGATCACGATCGAGTCGGCGGACTCCGTCGTGTCCGATGCCGCGGAGGTGGCGGAGGCCGCCGCCCCGGGTGAAGGCGCCGACGCCCTCGTGTGGGAGGACCTGGAGGCCCGGGCGCGCGCCGAGGCCACGACGAGCACGTCGTACCTGGTGATGATGGCGGTGGCCGCCGTCATCGCCCTGGCCGGTATCCTCCTCGACTCGCCGATCCTGCTCGTGGGCGCCATGGCGGTCGGGCCCGACTACGGCCCGGTGGCGGCCTCCTGCGTGGCGCTGGCGCGCCGCCGGTGGAGCACGGCCGGCCGGTCGGTGGGGTCGCTCGCCATCGGGCTGGGCGTCGCCGCCACCGCATCCCTGATCGCCGCCGTCGTCTTCAAGGCGACCGGCCTGGCCCCGGACACCTACGTCAGCGACCGGCAGCTCACCGCCTTCATCTCCCGTCCCGACGGCATGGCGGCGGTCGTGGCCGTGTTCGCAGGGATCGCCGGGATGGTCGCGCTCACGCAGTCCCGGGTGGGTGCTCTGGTCGGCGTGCTGGTGTCGGTGACCACCATCCCGGCCGCGGCCAACGTCGGCGCCGCGGCGGCCTATGCCGAGTGGTCCGACCTCGGCGGGGCGGCCCTCCAGCTCGCGATCAACGTGCTCGGGCTCACCGTGGCCGGCGTGGTCACGCTGCAGGTGCTGGCCGCGTCGACCGTGCGCCGGGGGGCGTGACGGCGTGGGCCTCTACGACTCGATCGGCACGACGTACTCCGCCGTCCGGGTGGAGGACCCCCGCATCGCCGCGCAGATCCATGACGGGCTGGGCCCCGGCCATCGCATCCTGAACGTCGGCGCCGGTACCGGCAGCTACGAGCCGCTGGATCGCACCGTCGTCGCCGTCGAGCCCTCGCCGGTGATGATCGCCCAGCGCCCTGCCGGTTCGGCGCCCGTGCTGCAGGCCACGGCGGAAGCGCTGCCGCTTCGCTCGGCGACGTTCGACGTGGCCATGGCCGTGCTCACCGTGCACCACTGGAGCGACCGCCGGGCGGGACTGGCCGAGCTGGCCCGCGTCGCGCGCCAGGTGATCCTCTACTTCGAGCCGCTGGTCGCGACGCGCTACTGGCTGCTGGACTACTTCCCCGAAGTGGCCGACAGCGCCATCGAGCTCGAGGCACCCGGCCGCGCCGAGATCGCCGAGGTCCTGACGGTGGGCGAGGTGCGCAGGGTGCTCGTCCCCCCCGACTGCACGGACGGCTTCGCGGCCGCGTACTGGGCCCGGCCCGAGGCCTACCTCGACCGCACCGTGCAGGCCGGGATGTCGGCGATGGCGACGATGGACGACCGGCTGCGGCGCGCCGGCATCGAGCGGCTCCGCGCCGACCTGGTCTCGGGCGGCTGGGACGAGCGCTACGGCCACCTGCGCACCGCCCCGTCCTTCGACGGCGGCTACCGCCTCGCGATCTGCCACTCCTGACCCTCCTGCCGGCACCCACCGCCGCCGGCACGTGCGGCATGTGCGGTCAACGCCCGTCACCCCCCGTGTTCTTGCGCTCTGAGACGCTGTGTGGCGGCGGCTGAGAGCGCAGGAACGGGGGGTTTGACGGCCTCAGGCGGTCGATTCGTTGGTGGCCCCGCCGACGCCGACCTCGTTGCCGTCCGGTTAGCGGTAGATGGCCTTGCGGACGGTCGTTGTCCTAGGTCTCCTCCGACTCCGGCTCGATGCCCGTTCGGTGGCCGACGGCGAGGAACGCGTCGTGGTCGACGAGCAGCGTGAGCATGGCGTGGCCGGCCTGCTCGGGTCGCAGGTCGACGTAGACGTGGCGGTGCTCGGCCAGCGTCCAGAACCGTTCCATGTTGTACGGCTCGAACGTCTCGACGTCGCCCTGCAGCGGTCGTACCAACGGATGGCGCGCGGCAGGTCGCTGATGGCGACCCCGGCGAACAGCTCGATCTCCCTGCAGGGGTTTCGCGCCGACGGCCGACTTCATTGCGGCCACGCAACCGGATGGCGCGCCAACCCCCCGTTCTTGCGCTCCCAGCCGCCGCCAGACAGCGGCTCCGAGCGCAAGAACGGCGCAGTGCCACCTAGTGCAAGAACGCGCGGTGCTCGGGGCTGGGCGCGCTGTCACGAGCGCGCCCTGGCGTGTCAGGCTCGCCGCGTGGATCGCCGTCGGCTCAGGGGAGCGGCAACGCTGGCCGGTGCGGTCCTCGGCGCATCCATCGCGGTGGCGCTGGCAGGAAACGTCCAAGCGACGATCGGGCCCTTTGACACCACCCTCTCGGCCCGACCGTCGCTGACGGGCGACAGCACCCTTGAGTTGGCCCCGCTCGGGAGCATCGAGCTCGACACGCATGCGGGGCCCGTGGGGATCGTCCTGCGGGTCGACGAGCTGCGGCCCGACGAGGCGGAGCGGATCGCGCGGAACCCGGCGCTCCTGGAGGAGGTGGAGGACGACATCGCGGCCGACGCGAAGCGAGCACTCCTCGCGCTGCTCGGCCGCGTGCTGGTGGTCGGCGCGGTGGGCGGTGGCCTCGGTGCGCTCGTCGCCCGGCGGAGGTTGACGGCCGCCGTGGCGGGGATCGGGGTGGGGGCGGTGGTGGCCGGTGGCATCGCAGCCGTGTGCGCGCTCACCTTCCGAGCGGAGGCCGTGGCCGAGCCTCGCTACACCGGGCTGCTGGCCACCGCCCCCAACGCGGTGGGTGACGTCGAGGCGATCATCGAGCGGTTCGACGACTACCGGGCACAGCTCACCAAGCTGGTCGCCAACGTGGCGACGCTGTACGAAGCGGGCCGGTCGCTCCCGGACCTCGACCCGGGAGCGGACACCGTTCGGGTCCTCCACGTGAGCGACCTCCACAACAACCCGCAGGCGTTCGACCTCACCGAGGAGCTGGTCGCCCAGTTCGACCTCGATGCCGTCCTCGACACCGGCGACATGACCGACTGGGGCACGGAGCCCGAGGGTCGCCTGGTCGACCAGATCGCCGATCTGGACGTGCCCTACGTGTGGGTGCGGGGCAACCACGACTCGCGGCGCACGCAGGCGGCCGTCGCCGGGCAGCCGAACGCCGTCGTCCTCGACGGGGACGTGGCCGACGTCGCCGGGCTGCGCCTGTGGGGCATCGGCGATCCCCGCTACACGCCGAACAAGGACCAGCCCACCGGCAAGGACGAGGAGCGCGACCGGGCGGACGCGTTCGCCGATGATGTCGCTCGCAAGCTCCAGCGCGCTCGCGGCGTCGACGTGGTGCTCGTCCACGACGCCCGGATCGCCGCTGGCATCGGCACGCGCACCCCGCTGGTGCTGTCGGGCCACACGCACAAGCCCCGGCAGGGCGAGATCGACGATGCGGTACTGCTCGTCGAAGGCTCCACCGGTGGGGCCGGCCTTCGAGGCCTCCAGGGCGAGGACCCGCATCCCTTGACGGCCTCGGTCCTGTACTTCGACGACAGGACCGACCGGCTGCTGGCCTACGACCGGATCACGGTGGACGGCCTCGGCGGCGCCGGCGTCCGCATCGAACGCCACATCCTGGACCGGGAGCGGGCCGCCGACGCGGAACGACCCGGCAGGAACCCGTTCCGGAACCCGGCGGCTAGCGGAGTGAGCCTATACGGTTGTGCATATATACGTTATTGCGTATGCTTGCCGCGTGCGTCCAGGGATCGCTGTCCTAGAGGTGATCGCTGAACCGACGCGACGGCGAATCCTCGATGCCGTCCGCAGCGGTGAGCGGTCCGTCGGCGAGCTGGTCGAGGAGATCGGCATGCACCAGCCTGGGGTGTCCCGCCATCTCAAGGTGCTGCGTGACGCCGGGCTGGTGGAGGTGCGGCGGGACGCGCAGCGACGGCTCTACCGCCTCCGTCCCGAGCCGCTGATGGAGCTCGACGCATGGCTCGAGCCCTTTCGGGCGGAGTGGGCAGCGCGCCTCGACTCGCTCGAGCGGCACCTGCAACGCACCGCCGAACCGATTCCCCCGAGCTCGAAGGAGACCTGATGAGCGACGTCCCCGCTGCAGGCGACGGCACGTTGGAGCGCACCGCCGATGGCGGCGTCATCCGATTCGAACGCCGCCTGGCCTATCCGATCCGCGACGTCTGGGACGCGGTCACCGATCCGGCGCGGCTGGCCGACTGGTTGCTGCCCTTCGACGCCGACATCACCGTCGACCTCCGCGAGGGCGGCGAGATGGTGTTCGCCGGCCGCGGTGAGGAACCGGTGACGATGACCTTCACGATCCTTCGCGTCGAGCCGCCGATGCTCCTCGAGCACACCCACGCCGATGCCAGCTACCTGCGTTGGGAGCTCGAGCCCGTCGACACGGGATGCGTGCTGCGGCTCACCCACTTCGTGACCGACACCGCTGGCGCGATCGACAACTGCTACGTCGTCGGCCTGCACGCATCGCTGGCGCGGCTCGAACCGTGCCTCGCCGGTCGCCCTGTCGCCTGGGATTGGGACGGCTTCGCCGCAGCGCAGGCGCACTACGCCCGCCTCGGACTCGCCCCGCCGGTCGAGGCGTCGTGACGTCGACCGAGGTCGTTCGCACACACCGAGAGAGGATCGTGGGATGTCTCAGCTAGTGCGAGTGCAGAACTTCTTCGTGTCGATGGACGGGTTCGGCGCTGGTCAGGGCCAGAGCCTCGAGGCGCCCTTCGGGCATGGCGAGCGCCGAGGTGGTGACGTCGCCCGCCTCCCCATCGACCTGGCCTCGTGGGCGTTCGCCACCGCCAGCTGGCCGGGCCGAACCGAGCCCGGCGGTTCGCGCGGGCTGGACGACTACTTCACCCGCGACGTCACGAGGAACATCGGTGCCGAGATCATGGGCCGCAACAAGTTCGGGCCTCAGCGCGGCCCGTGGGAGGACCTCGACTGGCAGGGTTGGTGGGGAGACACCCCGCCCTTCCACATCCCCGTGTTCGTCCTCACGCACCACCACCGACCCAGCTTCACGCTGGCCGACACCACGTCCCACTTCCTCGATGCGTCGCCCGCAGAGGCGTTGCGGCAGGCCAAGGACGCCGCCGAGAGCAAGGACGTACGGGTCGGAGGCGGCGTCGCCACCGTTCGGGAGTTCCTCGAGGCCGATCTCATCGACACCCTCCATGTCGCCGTTGCGCCGATCGAGATCGGCCGAGGAGAGCGACTCTGGACCTCCCACGAGGACCTGCTCGACCGGTTCCACCTCGAGTCCGTGCCCAGCCCCAGCGGCGTCACGCACCTGTTGTTCTGGCGGCGGTGACCACCGCTGACGACGGCTCGACGACGCTCGGTGGCACCGGCTGCCCGCCGGGGGGCCGCAACCTGGATTCGAAGCGCAAAGAGTGGGGAGCGAGGGGGGACTCACCAACCGCTCGCCGCACCGGCAGCAGCTCACCATCGACGCGCGTCCTGCGGCAGCCCTTGGATCGACCCGAACCGCCGAATCGGTCACGCGCTCGGTCTGCGGTCCGGTTCGCACCACGACGGCGGTGAGTAGGCGCGATCGGGCGCCGATGAGAGATGGCGCCGGCAGTCGTCTGAGTACGGTCCGGTCAACGCGCGGCGCGCATCAAGAGAGAGCAACGAGATGAGACCACTTCGATACTCGATCAACGTCACGCTCGACGGCTGCTGCCATCACGAGGCAGGGCTCTCCCCGGACGAGAGTCGATGCGCTACTGGACCGCTGAGATGGCACGAGCCGATGCCCTGCTGTTCGGCCGGGTGACCTACGAGATGATGGAGTCGGCATGGCGGCAGCCGGCCACGGGCACGTGGCCTGACTGGATGGGTGAGTGGGAGATCCCGTTCGCCGAGACCATCGACCGGGCGAAGAAGTACGTCGTGTCGAGCACGCTGAGCGGGGTCGATTGGAATGCCGAGCTGGTGCGGGGCGACGTGGGGCAAGCGGTGCAGTGGCTCAAGCAGGAGCCTGGCGAAGGCCTGTTCGTGGGTGGCGTGACGCTCCCCCTGGCGTTGACAGATCTGGGACTGATCGACGAGTACGAGTTCCTTGTGCAGCCGGTCCTTGCCGGACACGGGCCGACGTTGCTCGCCGGGCTGCGCGAGCGCATCCAGCTGGAGCTCGTGGATCGCCATGAGTTCCGGTCGGGGGCAGTCGCCGTGCGATACCGGCCCACGCGAGCTACGGCTTGATCGCCCAGCACCGTACGCCCAGCCACCCCGGCGCCATGCGCCCTTCCAGCACGAGGCGTCTTCGGTGGCTGCTTGAGCACTAGTGCTGCCGCGCAGAAGTTGATCGCGTGTGGTTCATGCGGCGAGGGGGTCGGCGGCGTAGGTCCACTTGAAGGGCCTGGCGTTCTGGTCGTAGTCGGCGATGAAGGTGAGCATCTTGGTGATGAGGTCGTCGCGGCTG